>JADGOO010000208.1 GCA_017882905.1 Acidimicrobiia bacterium
GACCGCGTTCGAGGTGCGCCGCCTCCTCGACGCGGCCGGGCTCGCCGTCGAACCCGATCCGGTTGCGATGCCGGCACCGAGCTCCAACGGCGCTGCTGGACTCCATCGCTTCATGACGTCCGGCGACGTCGCCACGTTCCGCCGCCTCGGCGCGCGCTTCTGCGGCCCTGAGGTCGACGCCGTGGTGGCATGGCAGTGGTGAGCGCCTTCGATCTGACCGTGCTCGGCTGCTCAGGTTCCTACGGGGCGGCTCGGGGCGGTGCCTGCAGCGGTTACCTCGTGCGCGCGGGCGACGCGGCGATCTGGCTCGACTGCGGCAACGGCACGCTGGCCAACCTCGAGCAGCACATCGACCCCGGTACCATCGACGCCGTCGTGATCACCCACGTGCACCCCGACCACTGCGTCGACATCTACGGGCTCCACGTGCTCAACCGCTATGGCCTCGAGCGTGCGCACCTGCCGGTCTACGCCCCCGATGGCGCGCAGGACACGCTCAGCACGTTGGTGCAGGGCGACTGGGGCGACACGTTCGATTGGCGCACCGCACGCGAGGGCGAGCCCGCCACGGTCAAGTCGGCCCGGCTCGCGTTCTCGCGTACGGATCACACGGTGCCGACGGTCGCGGTCGAGATCGAGCATGCGCAACGCCGACTCGTCTACACGAGCGATACCGGACCGAAGTGGGACGGCGCCGCCTTCGCGCCCGACGTCGATCTCCTCTTGAGCGAAGCGACGTATCTGCACGATGACATCCGTGCGCCGATCCACCTCTCGGCGCGCCAGGCCGGTGAGCGCGCGCGGGCCGCCCGGGCGCGTCGCCTCGTGCTCACGCACATCTGGCCCACGTGCGATCCGGAGCGCTCTCGCTCTGAGGGTTCCGACGGCTACGGCGCGCCCGCCGACGTTGCCGCCGTGCACGACACGTACTCCATCTGATCGATCCAACCCAGAGGCGGTTGCCATGGCATTGCGCGCGAGCGGACGCGAACCCGACGAACTGCGGCCTGTCACCTTCACCCGCGACTACACGGAGATGGCCGACGGTTCGGTGCTCGTCGAGTTCGGGCGTACGCGTGTGCTGTGCACCGCGTCGATCGAGGACCGCATCCCGCCGTGGTTGCGCAACTCCGGACGCGGCTGGGTGACGGCTGAGTACTCGATGTTGCCCGGCTCGAGTCCTGAGCGGGTGGCGCGTGAAGCAGCCAAGGGCAAGCAGTCGGGCCGCACGCAAGAGATCCAACGGCTCATCGGGCGCGCGCTGCGCGCCGTCACCGATCTTCCTGCGCTCGCCGAAGTGCAGATCACCGTCGACTGCGACGTGTTGCAAGCCGATGGTGGCACGCGTACCGCGTCGATCTGTGGCGGCTGGATCGCGCTCCACGACGCATGCACCCGAGCGATGGCGCGCAAGCTCATCAAACCCGACCACCACCCGATCCGTGAGGCGTGCGCGGCGATCTCGGTCGGCATCGTCGGCGGGCTCGCGGTGCTCGACCTCGAGTACTCCGAGGACAGCCGCGCCGAGACCGACATGAACGTGGTGATGACCGAAGGTGGGAGCTTCGTCGAAGTGCAGGGCACGGCCGAGGGCGCCGCGTTCAGCCGCGCCGAGCTCGACACGCTCCTCGGGCTCGCCGAGCTGGGCATCAGCGAGATCGTCGACGCGCAGCGCGCGATGGTCGGCGAACCGCCCGTGCCCCGCTAGTGGGTTCGAACCTCCCCTCGCAGTTCGTGCTGGCGACCGGCAACCCGGACAAGGCACGCGAGATACTGGAGATCTTCACCAGCATCCTCGATGCGCCATTGGCTGCGGTGGCGCTCGAGCCCGTCGGGTTCCTCGTCGCTGCGCCCGAGCAGGTCGCCGGCACGCTGGCGTCGATGCCGCCGCTACCGGCCGACATCGACGTGGAGGAGACGGGGAGCACGCTGCTCGACAACGCGCGCATCAAGGCAGTGGCGTTGCGTGCCGCGTCGGGGATGAGCGCGATCGCCGACGACACCGGACTGGAAGTCGACGCGCTCGGCGGCGCGCCGGGCGTGTACTCGGCGCGCTACGCCGGCCCCGACGCCACGTATGCCGACAACGTGGCCAAGCTCATCGACGCAATGGCCGGGATGCGTTCCGAGGCGCGTGGGGCGCGCTTTGCCACGGTGGCGATCGCCGCGTTGGCCGACGGCTCGGAGGTGATCGGCCTCGGTTCGGTGGAGGGCATGATCGCCCCGGCGCCGAGCGGGCACGACGGCTTCGGGTACGACCCGCTGTTCGTGCCGCGCGAGGGCGACGGGCGCACGTTTGCAGAGATGGCTCCGACCGAGAAGCATGCGCTCTCGCACCGCGGCCGGGCGTTCCGTGCGCTCGCCGAGGCGCTCGCGAACCAGCCCCGCGCCGACCAGGAGGACTGACATGCCGCTCGACCCGCAAGCGCAGGGACTGATGGAGATGATGGCGGCGCAACCCGCCGTCGAGATGACCGACGCGACCATCGGGCAGGTCCGCACGTCGTTCGCCGCGCTCACGATGCTCGGTGTGGGGGAACCGCCTGCGATCGCCTCGGCTGTCGATGCCGATGCCGACGGTGTGCCGGTGCGCATCTACACGCCGGCTGGTGAGCCGGCACCCGGCGAGGCGCGGCCGGTGATCGTGTACCTGCACGGCGGCGGGTGGACCATCGGCGATGTCGCCGGATACGACCCCTTCACGCGCCTGCTCGCGGCCGAGACCGGCGCGATCGTGGTGTCGGTCGACTATCGGCTCGCGCCCGAGCACCCGTTCCCTGGCGCAGTCGACGACTCGTTCGCCGCGCTCCAGTGGGTCGCCAAGCACGCACCCGACTTCGGCGGTGACGGCAGCCGCCTCGCGGTCGCCGGCGACAGCGCGGGTGGGAACCTGAGCGCGGTGCTGGCCGTGCTGGCGAAGCAACGCGGTGGTCCCACGATCGCGCTCCAGGCGCTCGTGTACCCCGTCACCGACTGTGACTTCGACACCGCCTCGTACGTCGCCAACCAGACCGGTTACTTCCTCGAGCGCACGTCGATGCAGTACTTCTTCGACGCGTACTGCCGCGGCGGAACGGATCCGGCCATGCCGCTCGTTTCACCGTTGCGGTCCGCCGACCTGGCCGGCGTCGCGCCCGCGCTCGTGATCACAGCTGAGTTCGACCCGTTGCGCGACGAAGGCGAGGCGTACGCGGCGGCGCTCGAGGCGGCCGGCGTCCCGGTCGAGCACACGCGCTACGACGGCATGATCCACGGGTTCCTCATCTTGCCGGCGATCCTCACCTCGGGCCGCCGAGCACTCGACCAGCTGGTGAACGCGCTGCGCAGCGCGCTCGCTAGCGTGTGAAATCGGTCGAGCAGGGAGCATCGTGGCCGTCATCGACATCGCTGGGTTCGTGGCCGATCTGAAGGACCACGCGGTCGAACACGGTTTCCACGTCCACGACGAGCGGCACTTCGTCGAGTCGTACTCGTTGCGCCAGACCTGGGAAGTCGACCTGCATCCCGAAGAGGGTTGCGAAGGCCCCGTCGACCTCTACCTCGCGCTCGAGGTGGATCCGCGTGTCCTGCTCGGCTTCGAAGACGCGGTGATGAACCTCCCCGACGACGACGAGCCCGACGACGAGTACTTCTTCCCGCTCAACTTCACGTGGGCGCTCCCGCCCCTGCCGAAAGGTCCCGATCTGCTCCTGCTCGCCACGGAGCTCGCCGGTGTGGGCGGCCCTGACCTGCCGCTCGAGGTGAGTGCCACCGACTCGTTCCCGAGCGCCACCGACGCGCCGGAGCGGTCATTGCGCATCGTCGCCCACGAGCGCGTGTCGCTGGTGCGGATCAGGGCGGGTGAGGAAGTGCCGTGCGAGACGCTCGAGCGCTGCCTGTCGGTGAGTCGCTATCTCTTGGAGCAGGCGACCTACTGGTTGGATTGATCGTGTGATGCCTTGTTGCGCATGAACTCGACGGCTTCGTCGGGCGGCAACGGGCGGGCGAAGTAGAAGCCCTGCATCTGGTCGCAGCCGAGCGTCACGAGCGCCGCGACGTGCTCGATCGTCTCGACACCTTCGGCCACGATCCGCATCCCGAGCGCGTGGGCGAGATGGATCACCGACGCGACGATCGTCGAGCCCTGGCTGCTCCCGCCGAGCTCCATCACGAACGAGCGGTCGATCTTGACGATGGAAGCCGGTAGGCGGCGCAGGTACGAGAGCGACGAGTAACCGGTCCCGAAGTCGTCGATCGCGAGGTCGACGCCCATCGCGCGCAGACGGTGCAGCGTGGAGATCGCAGCCGCCGTGTCGTCCATCACCGCGGTCTCGGTCAGCTCGAAGCAGAGGTTGCGCGGGTCGGCGCCGGATCGGTCGATCACCTCGGCGACCTGCTCGACGAACTCGGGATGCGCGAGCTGGCGGGCCGAGAGATTCACAGCGACGGTCGGCGTCGTGCCGCCCGGCCCGCAACCGGTCCAGGCCACGAGCTGCGCGCACGCGGCTTCGAGGATCTGGCGGCCCATGGGCACGATCAGGCCCCGCTCTTCGGCCACCTCGAGGAACGCGGCGGGGCTCACGAGACCGTGACCGGGGCGGTCCCAGCGCAACAGTGCCTCGAAGCCGTCGACGGCACCGGTGCTCGTGTTCACGACAGGCTGGTAGAGCAGGCGCAGCTCGTCGTGGTCGATCGCGCGCCGCAATGCGGTCTCGGTCTCGAGCCGGTCGAGGATCGCGGCGCGCAGCTCGTCGTCGAAGACCTCGTATCGGTTCCGTCCCCGCTCTTTGGCTCGGTACGCCGCCGAGTCGGCTTGCGAGAGCAGCGTCGACGCATCGGCGGTCTCGTCGGCGAGCGCGATGCCGATGCTCGCGCCGATGAACACGTCGCTGCCCCGGATCTGGAACGGGTGCTCCACGGCGTCGCGCAACCGTTCGGCCACGTCGGCCACGTCGGCGGCCGACTCGAGTCCGGTGCACAGCACCATGAACTCGTCGCCACCGAAGCGGCACGCGAAGTCGCCGACGCGCAACACCGACTGCATCCGGCGCGCGACAGCAGCGAGCAGCTCGTCGCCGGCCGCGTGGCCCATCGTGTCATTGACCGTCTTGAAGTGGTCGAGGTCGATGAACAGCGCGGCCACCATGCCGCCGTGGCGCCGGGTGTTCGCGATCGCGCGTTCGAGCTGTTCGAGGAAGAGCTTGCGCGTCGCGAGGCCGGTGAGCGCGTCGTAGCGCGCTTCGTACTCGAGGATCTCGGCCGCCGTCCGCTGCTCGGTGATGTCGTGGATCTGCGCGATCGCGTACTGCGGTGCGCCCGATGTGTCGCGCACCACGCTCAGGTGCACGCGGCACCACACGAAGTCGCCGTCGGAGCGCAGGTAGCGCTTCTCGATCACGTAACCGCTGCGCCGACCGGCGAACAGCTCCCGGTAGAGCTCGAAGTTGCGGGCGCGATCACTCGGGTGCGTGATGTCGTGGAAGGTGCGTCCGAGCAGCTCGCCCTCGGTCACGCGCAACATGGCGCACATCGTGGGATTCACGCGGAAGAGCCGTCCGTCGGCGTCGCTGAGCGCCATGCCGTTCGGCGCGTGCTCGAACACCTCTTCGAAGCGGTCCTGTGCGTCGCGCAGTGTGGCTTCGAACGCCTTGCGCTCGCTGATGTCGCGCACGTTGATCACGATGCCGTGCACCGATGGGTCGTCCAGGCGGTTCGTGCCCACCAGCTCCACATCGATCCAGCGCCCGTCGGCGTGGCGCACACGGAGCTCGGCCGGCGACCCTTCCGACACGCGGTTCAGGTTGTTGTTGAGCGCGTCGGCGGCGGCTCCGAGGTCGTCGGGGTGGACGAGCTCGATCATCGTGGTCCCCACGAACTCGGCGGCCGGCTTCCCGAGCAGCTGCTCGATGCGGGGCGTCGCGTAGATGAGGTTCGTAGCCTCGTCGATCACGATGATCACGTCGTAGGAGCCGGCGAGGAGGCCTTCCAGCCGGGCGTCGGAACGCGCTCGTGCCGTTTCGGCTTCGAGGCGCATGTGGGCGGTGGTGATGATCGCGGCCAGGTGCTCGAGGCCGGTCGCAACAGGATCGGAGCACGCGCCTTCATCGGCGAAGTGGATGCCGATGAAGCCCATCAGCGCGTCGTCGCGCAACATGGGGACCACCATCATTGATCCGACTCGCATCGCTTCGAGCCGTGCACGGTCGGCTTCGGGGAGCATCGGTGCGGTCGCCACCGAGTCGATGCGCACGACGCGGTTCTCCCGGTCGGGCGATACGCGCAGCGCGGTCCGGCCGCCGCCAGGGTCTGCCGACGCGGCGTCGTTGGGATCCGCGCACCAGATGCGGGTGCGCTGCGGGTCGATCTCCCCGTCGTCGACCAGCACCGCGAACATGCGCAGCGCGCCTGTGAGCGAGCCGAGTCGTGCGATCGCATCTTCGGTGCACGCGAGCACGTCGTGGCCGTGGTCGAGGAAGTCGCGTGACAGGCCCACGAGCGTGTGCTCGATCGCAAGCCGTTGTTCGAGCTCGCTGTTCGTATGCACGTTGTCGCTCACGTCGGTGAACGACGACACGGCCAGGACCGGTCGGCCCTCGGCGTCGAGGTCGACGATGCGCGTGTTCACCGACACCCACCGCCGCGTGCCGCTCGGCGTGACCACACCCACGACCTCGCCGTGGCAGGGTTCGCCGGTCGCGAGCGTCCGATTCACCGGGACCTCGGCGGGCGGGCACGGCGAGCCATCGGCGCGCACGATCGTCCACCGCGCGGCGCCGACGCTGTGCCCGCTGAGCGAATGCTCCTCGATGCCGAGGATGGTCTGGGCCGCGGTGTTGCACGCCACGACGGCGCCGCTCGCGTCGACCAGGATGATGCCCTCGTTCAATGATTCGACGATGCGCCGGTGGTGCCGCTCGCTCGCACGCAACGCCGACTCGATGCCGACCTGATCGGTCACGTCGGTCGCGCGCAGCACCACGCCCCGGATGTCGGGGTCGGCGAGCGCATTCGTGAGCGTGCCGTCGATCATGCGCCACTCGCCGTCGCGGTGCTTCGAGCGCACGCGCACGCGCACGGGCACACCAGGCCGGTCGAGCGCGGCCGCGAACCGTTCCCCGAGCTCGCCCACGTCGTCGGGGTGGATCAGGTCGAGGCGCCGCCCGGCGGCGATCGCGTCGGGATCATCGCCGGTGAACAGCCGCGCGAACGCTGGGCTGAGGTACACGACGTCGCCGTCGGCGCTGAGCACGCCGACCAGGTCGGGGGAGTCGCGAACGAGCGCGGCGGGATCACGCGGCTCCGCGTCGAGCCCTACCGTCTGCGCACCCGTCAGTTCGTGTTTCACCCGCGCGCTCTCCAAACCCGTCTCCGCCAGACCACCTCTGTCGGCATCGCGGCGTTCCGACCAAAGTGGCCGTCTCGGCATTCGCCCGATCCGTCACGGTGGCGTCCGGCGCTCAACTTCGCCCTGGTCGGGGCCGATGCACCGACGGCACGGGGAGACCCGGAAAGGGAAGGCACGGTGCACGAATCCCAACTGCTCGACGAGCTGCGCCGACTCCCGATGCGCCATTCGGTCGTCGCTCAGCTCCTCGCGGTGCTCGACGACCCGAAGAGCTCGGCACGCGACGTGGCCGGCTCCCTCGAATGCGACCCGTCACTGAGCGTGAGGGTCCTGCATCTCGCCAACTCGCCCTACTTCGGCCTGTCGGGCAAGGTCGGCAACGTCGAGCGGGCCGTGATCGCCCTGGGCAACTCAGTGATCCGCTCGCTCGCGGTCACGACGGCGGCGGGCCTCTTCGCCGAGCATTCCGACCAGATGCCCCCCGACTTTTGGGCCCACTCCGTGGCCGTCGCGGCGGCGACCGGCCTGGTCGCCCAGACGGTGAGGGTGCCGGCCGGCGATGCGCTGTGTGCGGGTCTGCTCCACGATCTCGGCAGCGCCCTCGCCTTCCGGTACGGGCCCGATCAGCACGGCGAATGTCTCCGGGCCGGCCGCGATGACCTGCTCGCTGCGGAGGTCGACGCGTTCGGCGCCGATCACGCCGCCCTCGGCGCCCTCGCGCTCGAGGCGTGGCACCTGCCCGAGCGCATCGTCGCTGCTATCGGCACCCACCACGACGACGTCGCCGCGGCCGCGGGCTCACCGGTCGGGCGCTGCGTGATCGCCGGTGAAGCCCTCGCGGTGGCGCTCGCCGGCGATACCGGACCCGTGCCGGTGGAGCCGGTGCACGACCTGGTGGCCTCGCTCGCCGCCGCCGGCCTCACCGACGTCGACGTCGACGACCTCCTCGCCAAGGTCGGCGAACGAGCCGGCGACCTCAGCGCCCTCCTCGCCGCCTGAGTAGCCCAACCACCGGCCCGGTAGGGCTTAGTCGAGCGAACGGGTCGCAGAGCGACCCATCCGCTCACCAGAACCGCGATTTCGTGCGCGGCGGAGCTCTCAGGTTGGTCGGGTCGTGGTACCACGGCGCCTAATCTTGGGGCGTGGCGATGCGCACGGAATGCAAGCACTACGAGAGCCGGACCTACGCCGAGGGCGAGACGGTCCGTAAGTGCAAGCTCGACCTGGCGCCCGAGGCACCTTGGAAGTGCCCCGATGACTGCCCGAGCTTCTCGCGCCGGATCGCCGACGCCGGCTGGACGTACGGCAGCCTGGCTCCGGCCATGGGAGCGCCGCCGACCGAGCCCGACGTCACCGTCGATTCCGCCGAGGTCGCGTCGGTCCTCGACGAAGCCGAAGACATCGTCAACGAGGCCGGGCGAGAGATCCTCGACGAGATGGCGGCACGCGAGGCCAAGATCGCCAAGCGCAAGCGCTTCCGCAAGCGCCGCTGACGAGCCCCCACCCGGCCCACCGAGCGCGCCGCGCCCTCAGCCAGTCCGCGCCAACACTCGCTCCACGATGCGACGGTAGGTCGCCACATCTTGGGCGCCGGGGATCACGAGCGCGTCGTTCACGAGCACGCTCGGCACCGCCGTGATGCCGTGTTCGAGGGCGGCGTCGTGCTCCGCGAGCACCGCCTCGCGCAGCTCGGCGCCGTGGGCCCGCAGCAGGCCTTGGAGTGCCGTGCGGTCGATCCCGCACGCCGCGCACACGTCGAGGATCACATCACGGTCGCTCACGTCGCGGTGCTCGACGAAGTAGGCGTGCATCAGCGCGCGGTGGACACGCGGCGTGGCCGCACCGTCGAGCCGCGACACGGCTTGCACGGCGATCGCGGCCGGCACGCTGTGCGTGGGCGGGCGTTCGTCGCCCCACGCGCGGAATTCGGCGGCCGGTTCGAGCTCGGCCGGACCACCCGGCACGAACCAGCGTTGCGTGTAGCGGCGGAACGAGTCGAGCGCCTTCACGCGGGGCTCGGGCTGCAACAGGTATGTGTGCCACGTCACCACGACGGCGTCGCCGAGCTCGTCGGCGAGGGCATCGATGCGAACATCGGCTACGTAGCACCAGGGGCACAGCACGTCGCTCCACACGTCGAGGCGCACGGGCGACGTCATGTGACGGAGGCTATGAGGCAGCGCAGCTCACGACACGGGTCACGACACGGGTCACGACACGGGTCGGGTCAAGGCGGCCAGCGCCTCAGCAAGTCGGAGCGCGTCGAGCGAGGTTGCCACGAGGTCCGCCGCGCTGAAGTCGCTGCTGATCGTGATGCCGTTCGGCACGGCGAGGCAGTGCATCCCGGCGGCCTTCGCAGCGAGGACCCCGTTCATCGAATCCTCGACCGCGAGCGCGGCGCCGGGCTGCACGTCGAGGGCCCGGCAGGCGCGCAGGTAGAGGTCGGGAGCCGGCTTCGGCGCGAACCCGCAGTCGGGTCCCTCCCAGGTGGTCAGCAGCTCGAAGTGGTGCGCCACCCCGAGCCGGTGGAGGTGCGGCTCGATCCACAAGCGCTCGGAGCTCGACGCGATGGCGCAGCGGAGTCCGGCGGCGGCCACGTCGTCGAGCCACTGCCGTACACCGGGCTGGAGCGGGAGCGCCGCCACGGAACCGGCCTGGTGAGCCTGCTTGGCGACCCGTAGCTCGGCGTCGGTCGGCCCCGGCCGCCCCGTCTTGATCTCGAGCAGCTCGCCCCAGTCGACGGCGTTGCGGGTCCCGATGCACACGAGGAAGTCGTCCACGGTGAGCTCGGCACCGAGCTCTGCGAAAACGGTGCGCCACGCCTCGAAGCCGGGGCCTTCCGTCTCCACCAGCAGGCCGTCGAAGTCGAACACGATGGCCTCGATCATCCCTGCAGTCTGGCTCGCCGGACACCCCGTCCGGCGACCGATTCGTCAAGGTGTTGAGCATTAGGAGTGAACAACCCCCCGGTCGGGGTAACGAGTGGAGGAACCGTGACCGGGTTGGGTCGAAGGAGATGAGATGACGCGTGACCCTGACGAACCAGCACGTGTCCTGGTAGTTGAGGACGACGATGGCAACCGACGCCTCGTGCGGACCTTCTTCGAACGGGAGGGCTTTCGTGTCGAGGAGGCGGCCGACGGGCCGGGTGCCCTCCGGGCGGTAGCGAACGACGACATCGATCTCGTCGTGCTCGACCTCGGACTTCCCGGCCTCGACGGGCTCGACGTGCTCGCGAGCATCCGCAGGCGGTCCGACGTCGCCGTACTCGTCCTGACCGGACGGGTCGACGAGCACGAGCGCGTGCAGGGCCTCGACGCCGGCGCCGACGACTACGTGGTCAAGCCGTACTCCCTCGCGGAGCTCGCGGCTCGGGCCCGCGCCCTCTTGCGGCGCGGTCAGTCGCGGCCGGCGGTCGACGATCGCCTCGAGTTCGGTGAGCTCGTGATCGATCTCGCAGCGGCGCGTGCGTCGAGCAACGGAGGTCGTCTCGATCTCGCGCCGAAGGAGTTCACGCTGCTCGCGTTCCTCGCCGGTGAGGAGGGTCGTACGTTCAGTCGCGAAGAGCTGCTCCATCACGTGTGGGGCTCCACATCGCACTGGCAGGACCCGGCCACCGTCACCGAGCACGTGCGCCGCGTTCGCCACAAGCTCGACCGCGTCGGCTACGGCCAGTGCATCGAGACGGTGCGCGGGTTCGGCTATCGCTTCGCGATGTCCGAGGAAGCGCGAACTGCAACGGCATAACGTGGCTGTCGATCGGTTGGCGCGCGTGTTCGTCGATGCGCCGTTCGGCGTCGCGATCGTCGATGCCGAAGGTCGCTTCGAAGCAACGAATCGTGCGCTCCAGGGGCTGCTCGGCCGGTCCGACGACGATCTACGCGGCGTGCGCTGCATCGATGTGGCGCATCCCGACGATCATGTCGCGCTCGGAGTGATGGTCGACGCCGATCGTCGACTCGATGGGGAGGCATCCTCGACGCGCGCTCGCCTCGTGCGGGCCGACGGATCGGCGGCCTGGGCCGACATTGCGATGAGCGGTGCGTCGCACGACGACGGCCGCGTCGCCTACCAGATCGTCTACGTCAGCGACGCGACCGCCCTGGTCGATGCCGACGAAGCGCACCGCACACGCACGGGAACCGAGACGGAACGCGCGCAGAGCGAGTTCTTGTCGAGGATGAGTCACGAGCTCCGCACGCCGCTGAACTCAGTGCTCGGTTTCGCCCAGCTGCTGGAGATGGGCGATCTGCGCGCCGATCAGCGCGACGCCGTTGCCCAGATCATGAAGGCCGGCGCACACCTGCGCGATCTGCTCACTGATGTGCTCGAGTACGAGCGCGCGCAATCGGGCCGGATCGTGTTCTCGATCGAGTCGGTGATGGTCGAGTCGGTCGTGAGCGACGCGATCGGCATCGTCGCGCCGCTCGCTCGCGAGCATGTGGTGCGTCTCGCGACGGCGCCGTCCGGCGAGACGTGGGTGCACGCCGATCGAGGCCGGCTGCGCCAAGTGCTGTTGAACCTCCTCACGAACGCGGTGAAGTACAACCGGGCGGGGGGATCCGTCTCGGTCGACGTGCACGGCGACGGTGAGACCGTGTGCATCGCGGTCGCCGACACCGGCCGGGGGATCGCTGAGCATCAGCTGCAGCTCCTCTTCACCCCCTTCGAGCGTCTCGGTGCCGAAGCGACCGGCGCCGACGGTGCCGGAGTGGGCCTTCCGCTGGCTCGTTCGCTCGCCGAGGGCATGGGCGCGACGATCGAAGTCACGAGCGAGCTCGGTGTGGGGAGCCAGTTCGTGGTGCGGCTCGAAGGAGCGCGGCCACCCGGTGCTCGCCCTCGTGGGGGCACGCGCTCACAACCACCGGCCCAGCCGCGGCGTGGTGCCGTCGTGCTCTACGTCGACGACAACGATGCCAACGTCGCGCTCGTCGAGCAGATGCTGCAACACCGCGGTCTCGTCCGAGTCGTGTCGGCGCCGACCGTGACCGACGGCGTGGCCGTTGCGCGCCGGCTCCGCCCCGACGTGGTCCTGCTCGACCTCCATCTACCCGACGGAACCGGCCAAGACGTGCTCGAGGCTCTGCGCGCCGATCCGACGACTGCTGCGATCCCGATCGTCGTCGTGAGCGCCGACGCGACCCCGGCGCGCATCAACGAGCTGCTCGAAGTTGGGGCGGTCGCGTACGTGACGAAGCCGATCGTGGTCAACGAGCTGTTCGCGGCGATGGATCTCGCGCTCGGCGGCTGATCGTCGCGGCGGCGTCGCGATGAGGCCCTTCGACCCCCCTGCAACCACGCGAACGGCCCGTCAGCGCGCACGACCACACGACGAAGTACCAGCGTGGAGACCGATAACAACGCGCGCCGACTGAATCGGCACGCCGACGGTGCCGTCGGACCTGGTGGGTCGGGACCAGCGCGCCCGCGCCGCGGCACACGGATCGCGGTCCGTCTGCTC
Organism: Acidimicrobiia bacterium; assembly: GCA_017882905.1. GTDB lineage: Bacteria > Actinomycetota > Acidimicrobiia > IMCC26256 > PALSA-610 > Chersky-683. The sequence continues at coordinate 12,786 of JADGOO010000208.1, forward strand.
GCCTTGGTGATGCTGCCCGTCATCGCGATGTCGGTGCTCGCGACATCGGAGGTGATGTCTCGGCGAGCCACGGCGGCGCACGCTCGATCCGCAGCGCGCGGCGTCAGCGAGCTGACTGACACGGTCCGGCTGCTCGACGCGCTGCACGCGCAGGCGGCGGCCGAGGCCTTCGATGCGCGGTTCGTGTTGGTCGATACCAAGCGCGCCCACGCGACTGACTTCCTTGGCTTCAACTGGGCCGCCGACGTGCCCGGCGCCCAACGCTCCGCCGACGACGCAATCCGTGCTCTCGGTCCTCGCAGCCCTGTTGCGGTCGGCGTGCTGAGCCGCATCGTCGCCGACATCAAGGGCGACAAGGTCAGTGCCTGGTCTGCGGCGCGGCGCTTCGAGCCGCTGCTCGCCGCGACGGCCCGTGCCGTGGGTCGGACTGCCGATCGGCTGGAGCGCGAAGGCCGCGCGCCGTCGCTGGTCGCCCGATTGGAGTCACTCCGCACCGTTGCCACGATCGACGCGGTCACCGCCCCGCAGGTGGTCGATCTGAGCGCCGTGTGGTTCCCGATGCCTACCGACTCGCCCGACGACACGCGGAGCGCGTTGCTGCGCTTCGCGACCGAGACGGCCGACTACGCGTCGGGATCGGCGCGGCTGCGCGTGCTCGGCGTTCCTGGCGTTGTGGCCAGTCTCGATCGCATGGGCACCGATGCGCAGGTCCGTGCCTACGACCATTTCGTGAACGACACGGTGCAAGGCAAGTCGATCAGCGAGCGGACCGCTCGCCTCGACGCGGCGCAAGTGGCGGCCACGTTCCGCGGCTACCGAGTGCGGTACGGCCTCCTCGACGGCGTCGTCCAGGCTGCGACGAAGGCAGTTCACGACGATGCCCGTCGCGTCGCCGCCGCCGGCGAAGCGGGCTTCGAGCGAGGCGCGTTCGGCGCTGTCGCGTTGGCGCTCGCATCGATCGGCGTGGCGTTGGCACTGGCGCGCTCGACCGCGAAGCCGCTGCGAGATCTCTTCGACTACGCACATGCAGTCAACGAAGGCCAGATCGATGCACCGCCGATGGCGCGACGCGATCGAGGACCGCGCGAGACGCGACTCGTGCACGATGTGTTCACGGACCTGGTCGCGAACTTGCGGTTGCTCGACGCCAAGGCCAACGCGCTCGCGCACTGCGACTTCGACGACCCGGTGCTGCACGAGCCGCTCCCTGGGCGCCTGGGCCAGTCCCTCGAGAGCTCGGTTGCGGTGTTGTCGGGCTCGATCGTGGAGCGCGACCAGTTGCAGAGCCACCTTGCGTACCAGGCCACCCACGACTCGCTGACGGGTGTGTACAACCGGCCCGCGGCGATCTCCGCCATCGAGGCGACGATGCGCCGGTCGCAACGATCGGGTGCGGCGACCGCGCTGCTCTACATCGACCTCAACGAGTTCAAGGCGGTGAACGACAGCCACGGGCACGAGGTCGGTGACCAGGTGCTGTGCGAAGTCGCCACGCGCCTCTCCGCCGATCTGCGCGGTGGCGATTTCGTCGCGCGCCTCGGCGGTGACGAGTTCGTCGTGTTGGCCGAAGCCGTTGGTGGGATCGCCGACGCCACGGATCTCGCACGGCGCGTGCTCGATGCCGTCAGCACGCCCATGATCTTCGGCGCTCTGCGCGTCACGATCGGCGCGGCCATCGGCATTGCGCTGAACCTTGACGGCCCCGAAGACGCGTTGCGCCTGCTGGCGCGCGCCGACGCAGCGATGTATAGGGCGAAGCACCACGACCATTCGGCGATCGAGATCTTCGACGCCGATCTGCAGCGCGCGATGCTCGAACGCGAAGACGTGGAGGCCGCGCTGGCCGAGGCGTTGGCCCAACCCGACGGTGGTGGCCTCCGGCTCGACTACCAACCCGTCGTCGATGCAGCGACGGGTGCGCTCGTGAGCCTCGAAGCACTCGTCCGTTGGAACCGACCGGGCCATGGCCTGCTCCGGCCCGACGCGTTCATCCCGATCGCCGAGGCGACGTCGCTCATCATCGACCTCGATTGCTGGGTGCTCGGCCAAGCCACGCGTCAGCTCGCTCGGTGGTCGGATGTGCCCGAGTTCGCTGCCGTACCGGTCGCCGTCAACGTGTCGGGCCGCCACCTGCTCAGCCGGCGACTGGCCGGCCACATCCGAGCCGCGTTGGCGGAAGCCGGCGTGGAGCCCCGGCGTCTCGGCGTGGAGATCACCGAGACGGTGCTGCTCGCCGATCTGGCCGTGGCCGCCTCGGAGCTCGTCGACGTACGCGCACTCGGCGTCAGTGTCTCGATCGACGACTTCGGTACCGGCTACACGTCACTCGCGCATCTGCAGCTCCTTCCCATCGACACGATCAAGATCGATCGATCGTTCGTGAGTCAGGTGAACGCGCAACGGGGCGGTTCACTCGTGCGCATGGTGACGGATCTCGGCCACGCCATCGATGTCGTGGTCATCGCCGAAGGTGTCGAGACACCGGCCGAGCTGACAGCGCTCCGTGCGATGGGCACCGATCTCCTGCAGGGCTTCCTGCTCAGTGCACCGCTCGAGCCTGCAGCACTCCTGGCATGGGCCCGAGCGCAGTGCGAGATGGTGCCGGCTGCTGTGTCGGTGGCGCCGTGACGCCGCGCTCTCATTGGCGGCGTTGCGGATCCCTCACTTGTCCTTGGCCAGCAGGCGTGATGGCACGAGGGCATCGAGCTCATCCAGGCTCCACACTCCCCGCTCGTCGCCGTCTTTGACCAACGAGCCGATCACGGTCATGTGCGACCACCGTGCCACCGTGCCCCCAGCGATGTTGAACACTTCGCCCGTGAAACCACCGCCGGCTTCCGTGCACAGCCAAGTCACCATCGGCGCCACGCACTCGGGCGGCGGGAGGTAGTACTTGCCCCACTCGTCGGCCGGGACCCCGCGCGCCCGCATCCCCTCGTCGATCTGGGATCGGTACACCTCGAACAGCCGCGTCGCGGCGCCCGGCGCGTAGCAGTTGAAGGTCACGCCGGAGTCGCGGTGCTGGTAGGCCAGGTCTCGGGCCAGGCCGATTCCGCCGCTGAACACCGCCGCGCCGAGAGGATTCGCTTGCCTGCCGCGGGCGATCTCCGATGTCGCGAAGAGGACCCGACCCCACCCACGCTCGAGCATCGACGGTACGGCGGCGCGCGCCAGCCAGAACTTCTGGCCCAGGTAGAGGTCGCACAGACGTTGCCAGGACTCGTCACCCGTGGCGAGTCCGCGGAATGGACCTGATCGAACGGCCTCGAGAGCTGGTGCGTGAACCGTTCGTCGGCGGCGGAGTAGCCCACGTCGTCGTTCCTTTCGCCGTTTCGTCTCAGCCGATGCCGGCGGCGGCTCGGGCCTGCGCCGCTTCGATCCTGGCGTCGCTCGGCATGACTGGGCCCGGGTCGAGCCGCTCGTCGATGCCGAGTGCGCGCAGACCCATCTTGGTCGTCATGTGCACGCCGAGCGCCATCTCGAGGTAGCGCATGTCGTCGCTGTGGCCGGCCTCGAAGAGCATCGAGCCGACGAGGGTGATCACCGACGTCTTGAACGCCTCGAGGGCGAGGTACCAGGGGCGATCGTGGACCGGGATCCCGGTGCGCGCAACGTATCGCGCCAGCATGTCGTCGATCGGTGGCGCGCTCGGCCGGCTGGTGATGCCGACCGGGTAGCCCCACATCAGCTCGAGGTAGCCGATGTCGGCCATCGGATCGCCGATGTCGGTGAGCTCCCAGTCGAACACCGCCGAGACATCGTCGCCGACGAAGCCGAAGTTCCCCGGCTTGGCGTCGCCGTGTACCAACGTGACGTTCGGGGATCGCTCGGGGCGGCGCTCGTGCAGCTCGGTGAGCAGTCGTTCGAGCGCCGGAAGCGGGCCGAGCTGGACTCGACGCATCTCGCCCTCCCAGCGGGCGAGCTCGCGATCGACAAGGGTGTGACCATCGCCGAGGCGGTCGAGTCCGGTCGCCGCCAGATCCACGAGGTGGATCCCGGCGAGGTGATCGATGAGTGACTCGCACATGCGCGGAATGCGTCCGGGGGCGTCGAGCTCAGGCGGGACGACCCGCTCGTAGGCCGCGCCGTCGATGTGCTCCATCACGTAGAACTCGCGGCCGAGTACCGAGCCCGTGCCCTCGTACCACAGGGCCCGCGGCGCAGGAACCGTGGTCGGTTCGAGCGCCTGGAGGATGTGGAACTGCCGGGCCAGGTCGTAGGGCTCGAGCAGGCCCGGCGCCGCCGGACGCAGCTTGATTACGAGCTCCTGCGTTCGCTCGTCGACACCGCTCCCGATGACCGCAGTCAGGCGCAGCATCTCGGCCGAATGGCCGAAGTCGATGTGGTCGATGCCGCCGAGCCGGACTGCGCCGCCCGGGACCTGTTGTGTGATCCACGCGGCCAAGCGGTCAGGCTGGGTGTCTGTCGCTGCACTCGCCACGTTCGACTCCAGACGGTCGGCGTGCCGTCGCACCTCAGGTCCACTCGACGTGCGCGGCAGAGTACGACGCCCTCGATGCCGCGCACATGAACGACGCCGATCATCGGAGCGCTCGGGCCGTGCCGCGGTCGATACGCTCACGTTCTCGTACGTTCCTGAGAAACGGGGGGCCTTGGCAGGAACAGTCGTGATCTGCTTCACCGACATCGTCGGGTCGACAGAGCTGCTCTCGCGCGTTGGCGACGACGCATTCGACGAGCTTCGGCGCTCGCACTTCGACCTGTTGGTGCGCCAGGTCGAAGTACACGGTGGCGAGATCGTCAAGAATCTCGGCGACGGTGTGATGCTGGCGTTCGGCAGCGCGTCTGACGCGGTGTCGGCCGCCGTCGGGATGCAGCGTGCGGTCGATGTCGCGGCGCGCGCCGCAGGGGCCGACGGGCTGGCGATCCGCGTCGGCATCGCGGCGGGCGACGCGACGCATGAGGACGGCGACTGGTTCGGCGCTCCGGTTGTCGAGGGCTCTCGACTGTGCGCCGCAGCCGGTTCTGGGCAGATCGTGGTGAGCGAGGTCGTTCGGCTGTTGGCCGGGAGTCGCGGCGGGCACGAGTTCCGCCCGCTCGGACCGCTCGAGCTGAAGGGCCTACCGGATCCGGTCGCGGCATCGGAGGTCGTCTGGATACCGACCCGAGCAGAGGTTGCGGCGCCTCTGCCCGGACCGCTCGTCGCAGGCGCTGGCGACTTGCCGTTCTCCGGGCGCGCGGCGATCGTCGAGAGCCTCCAGCACATCTGGAAGTCGGCGCAGTCCGGCACAACGCAGATCGTGATGATCGCGGGCGAGCCGGGCGTCGGGAAGACCCGCCTGGTCTCCGAGCTGGCGCGCACCGCGCATGCCGAAGGCGCCCTCGTGTTGCTCGGGCGCGCCGACGAACATGTCGATGCGCCGTACGGGCCGTGGCGTGAGGCGATGCGGTCCCTGGTTCGTTCGTTGCCCGACGATGTGATCGCCGAACACCTCGACGACTTTGGCGGCGAAGTCAGCCGATTGGTTCCTGAGCTGGCACGGCGGGTCGACGACTTGTCACCACCCGCGTCGACCGATCCTGACACCGAACGGCTGTTGTTGTTCGAAGCTGTCGGCGGTCTGTTGGCGGCGACGTCGAAGCGCGTGCCGGTGCTGCTGGTGCTCGACGATCTCCACTGGTCGGATCGATCGACCCTGCAGTTGCTGCTCCATGTGTTGCGCAGCGATCGCCCGATCGCACTGTTGGTGCTGGCCACCTACCGCGACACCGACGTCGATCGGGCCCATCCACTGGCGAGCGCGCTGGCCGACCTGCGTCGCCTGCGGCACGCGGAGCGGATCTCGTTGTCCGGCCTCGACGGCGACGGTATCGCGTCGTTGCTCGAGCAGGCGGGTGGCCACGACCTCGACGACGAGGGGCGCGCGTTCGCCGCGACGTTGTGGCGTGAGACCGAGGGCAATCCGTTCTTCGTCGGTGAGGTGTTGCGACACCTCATCGAGTCGGGTGGGCTCGTGCAGGTCGACGGTCGGTGGCGTCCGAGCGCGACGCTCGACGAGGCGGGTCTCCCCGAAGGCGTTCGCGAAGTGATCGGTCGCCGCCTGGCCGATCTGCCGGACGACACGAACCACACGCTCGGGGCGGCATCCGTGCTGGGCCGCGAGTTCGACGTCGGGTTGCTCTCGGCGATCACCGATCAATCGATCGACGAGACGCTCGACGCGCTCGCGGCGGCCGAACACGCGCGCCTCATCGGCGAGGTCGCCGGTCGGCCGGGACGATTCTCGTTCTCACATGCGCTGGTGCGAGCGACGCTGATCGACGAGCTCGGTACCAACCGCCGTGTGCGGCTGCATCGGGCCGCCGGTCTCGCACTCGAAGCAACTGGTTCGGCTTCGCTCGGCGAGCTCGCGCACCACTTCGGCGAAGCGGCGATCATGGGCGAGACCGAGCGCGCGGTGCAGTATGCACGCGAGGCCGCGGAGCAGGCGCTCGAGCTCGCCGCGCTCGACGACGCGCTTGTGTTCATCCGGCGGGCGCTCCAGGTCGCCGAGCTCGGCGATGTCGGTGATGCGACGCTCGCGCGCCTCCATCTCGTGCTCGGGCGCGCACTCGATGCCGTCAACGATGTCGAGGGGATGTTCGCCGCGCAGCAACGGGCGTACGACCTCGCCATGCGGGGCGGTGATCGAGAGACGGTGACCGTGGCGGCGTTGGACTACGGCGGCCCGCTCGGATTCGTGTCGTTCGCACCCGATCGTGCCGTCGAGCAGTTGCGCGCCGCGCTCGACGGAACGGACGGCGGAGACTCGGCCACGCGCGCGGCGGTGATGGCGCGGCTGGCGCAGTGGTTGGCGTCGTGTCCGGGCGACGAGGGCGCGCGGCTCGCCCGTGAGGCCCATGCGATGGCGAAGCGGGTCGGGAGCGTCGAGGTGCAGCAGTCCGCTGCCGCGGCCGTTGCGCTCACGATGCGCAACATCGACCGGCACGCGATGTTGGCCTTCGCCGAGGAAACGCTCCTGCTGTCGGCCGGGACGTTCTCGGCGGCGACGGCTGATGCGTCGGGTCTGGCCAACGAAGCAAGGCTCGGCCTCGGCGATGTCGCCGGATTCGACGGCGCGATGACCTTCGTTTCGGAGCTGTTCGCCGCGTCGCCCCTGCGCAACCTCTCGAACACACGTGAGGACTTCGAGGGAGCTGTCGCGATCACGCGTACGACATTGGCGCTCATTGCGGGCCGCTTCGAGGAGGTGGACGCGATCGTTGCCGATCTTCGGGACGAGAGAGCGACGCGGATAGGCAAGCGCTACGTCATCGAATTCGCACCTACGCAGCTCGCCTACTTCCGGGGGAACTGGGCCGAGTCATCGGCCGGCTGGGAGCGCACCTGTGCGCTGATCCCCGGCGCGCTCGATCGGTACTTCGGGTTCGGCGGCGTCGGTTGGTCACTGCCCGCGTTGCGTGACTACTGGGAACAGTGGTGGGCCGAAGCGCCGAACCGCCCAGAGATCACCAAGCCGTCCAACGTCGGTGTCGTCGCCGAGGCGTTGCGACGGCTCGACGAGCGCGAGATCTCGACCTCGTACGGCGAGCAGTTCGCGAACCAGTCGGGCTTCTTCGGTACGAACACTCCGCTGTACTTCTTCGGCCCGCACGACCGTGCACTCGGGATCCTGTTCACGACCGCCGGTCAGCTCGACCGAGCCGTCCGTCACCTGCGCCGCGCGGTGGATCAGTGCGATGCGATCGATTCGCCGTCGTGGGGGACGATCGCGCGCCTCGAGCTCGCCACGACGCTGCGACTGCGCGACGCGCCGGGCGACCTCGACGAATCGCAGCGCTGGGCCAAATCCGCCCATGAGATGGGTTCCAACATCGGCATGCACGGCTGGGTCGATCGCATCGAGCAACTCCAGGCCGGCAACCTCGAGTGGTGGCGGCTCCCCGGCGATCGGTCGTGACGAGGCGATTCCATCCCGTGAGATGCGACCGTCGCGTTGCGGGAACTAACCGTTCGCAGCTTGGATCGTCGTCGCGTTCGACGCGGGCCCGTTCGCGTCGGAGACTCGATCTACGTCTCTGGCACCGTCGGACTCGGTGAAGCAATGTCGATGCCCGACACTCTCGAAGACCAGATGGCTCTCGCGTATCGCAACGTGGCCGAAACGCTCGCCCACTTTGGCGCGACGATGAACAACGTCGTCGAACAAGTCGTGTACGTCACCGACATGATCGCCGCATCCGCGGCGTCGCTCGAGGCCCGCAAAGCAGCGTTTCCACCTGAGACCTTGCCTGCGTCCACGATGGTCGAGGTGCGTGCGCTGGCATTGCCGCAACTCAAAGTTGAGATCCGAGTCACAGCACGCCTCGATATCTGACCGTCGGAGGGCGAAACCTCGTGGCGAGAATCGCGGAGAGGCCGCCATGCTCCGCGGCGCTGACGATGGCGCCCCGACGTCGACAGGACGCGACTCGAACGAAGGCTCGAGCTCGACAACTGTCATTGCAATGACAGAATCGGTGCGAGCGGTGGGAGTCGAACCCACACGTCCGAAGACACCAGATCCTAAGTCTGGCGCGTCTGCCATTCCGCCACGCTCGCGTGAGCATCAGGGTAGGCGAATCGCTCGATTGGGCGAGGCGCGATGTCGGCGACCTCCGAAGGCAATCTCGTCGTCGATCGACGGCGAGACGTGACGCGACCTCTGACGATGTGGAAACGCTGGCGGACGTGACGGGCGGGCGGCACAATCGTGCCGTGACGGTTGCCGACGGAACGCTGATGTCCGCCGATCGGAACATGGTCGAGGTGTGGCGTGCGATGCTCGCGCTCGCTCCCGCGCCGGGCGAGGTCGACGATGGCAATGTCGTGTTGCTGTCGAGTGGCTTGCCGGTGCCATTGTTCAACCCGGCCTTCATCACTGGCCCCATCGCTGATCCGACGGCCACGGTCGAGCGGATCGTCGAGCACTACGCGGTGCTCGAGTCGCCCTTCGTGGCGCTGTTCCGAGATGAGGTCGCCTGCGGTCTGGCCGAGGCGTGTTCCGCGGCGGGGCTCCGTGAGCACTGGCGACCGCCGCTGATGGTCCTCGAGCCAGTCCCGCAGGCGCCGGCGCACCCGCCTGAGCTTCGCATCGATCGAGTGAGTGCCGACACGCTCGACGACTACGCCCACGTCCTGTCGCAAGGTTTCGGCATACCGCACGAGCTCGCCGAGGCCATGTCGCCTCCCGCGTTGCTCGACATCGAGGGATTCACGGCCTTGCTCGGCTCGGTCGACGGTCACGCCGTCGGCTCGGTCGCGGTCTTCGTTGCCGCGGGCGTGGCCGGCATCTACAACGTGGCCACGATCCCTGGGCATCGCGGCAAGGGCATCGGCGCGGCCATGACGTGGGCGGCGGTCGCAGCCAGCGCAGGAGCCGGCGTCGAGTGCGCGATCCTGCAGTCATCGGAACAAGGCGCACCGGTCTACGAGCGGATGGGCTTCACCGCGCCGACCAGCTACCGCCAGTTCCAGCCCGCCGGTTGAGCAGGCGACGTGCGCGCTTCGAACCTCATGCCGCGAGGCACGATGTTGTCGACGATGACGTCGACGAACGAGGTGGGATCTACCTCCTCGATGTAGAGGAGCTCGCTCGCGAGGTAGCGCGTTCGATGCACCGCTTCGGCTTCGGCCGCGCCGGCGTACATGCCGGCATCGCGTGCCACGCCGCGACGAACCGACAGCTCGGTATCGATCTCGACCCAGATCCGAAGATCCCAGTACGTGTCGAGCTCGGGTCGGAAGGCGAACACGCCGTCGACGACCAACACGGCGTTCGCGGGCATCGACGTCGTCATCTCGGAGTGGTCGATCTGGGTGAGCGGATCGATGCTGCACAGCACCACGACGCCGTCGGCGTGCGGGGCCGACGGTTCCAGCAGCAGCCGGCGCGCCGAATCGAGATCGAACGCATTTCGGTAGTAGCCGTCCCCGCTCTGCCGGTCGTAGAGATGGCGCTCGCTCCACGGTCGCTTGAAGTCGTCGAGCGATGCCCGCAGCACGGGTCGACCTCGCCCGGCCAGCACGTTCGCCAGCGCATCGCCGAGGCTCGTCTTGCCCGACGCGGTGTATCCGTCGATACCGATGCGTAGGCGGTGATCGCCCAACGCCCCGATGATGTCGGCGATGCGCTCGAGCAGTCGTATCCCCTCTGCGCTCGGCGGCGGAAGCGGCGCCTGCTTCCAAGTGGAGACCGACGACTCGATGGCCGCGTCGTCCGTCATCCGGACATCATGGCAAGCGTGACGTCGTCGAACCATGCGGTTCCGGCGGAGGCCTCGGTGCCGGCGGTGAAGGTGACGCTGACGCGCGTCCAGCCGTGCGTGCGGATCCCGCCCGCGAGCACGTAGCGCCGCACGACCGGGACGGTCTGCGACCAGATCGCGGGGTAGCCGGCACGCCGAGACGCTGGTCACGACCGGTCCAGGTCCGAATTGCCCGGGTCTAGGCAGATCACTACGCTGTACCAATTAGGTAGGAATGCGCAGTGGCGGGGCGATCTGTCGCGGCCGTGGCAATCAACGACCAGATC
>JADGOO010000209.1 GCA_017882905.1 Acidimicrobiia bacterium
GCCCCGAACTCGCACTACGTCTCGAGCGCGTCGCGCGTCAGCGCTGACCAGCGAGGTCGCGCGTCAGCGGGCCCAGAGCGCGGCGACGTCAGCGGACGCGTGGTCGAGGCGCGACCACAGCGGTTCGAGCACGCACGCGAGAGGCGCCGATTGCGCGGCGGCCTCGATGAGCTCACCCGACCCGTGCAGCTCGCGAGCGAGCGCAGTCACGCGCGGCAGCTCATCGGTCCACGCCGCGTTGTCGATGCCCCAGAACGTGAGCACGTGCGTCTGCAACACGAGCGCGAACGCGCCATAGGCGTCGGCCGGATGCGCGTGGTACTCGGGCCACGGCCGGTTCGGGTGTGGGCTGACGTGCTGCATCGCGCTCAGGTCGCGAAACAGTGGGTCGGGTGCGAGCATGCGCACTTCGGCGATCGGTGCCATGCGGATCGCGCCGGTGCACTGCAGGCACGGTTCGAGCGTGGTCCAGAGCGTCAGCCGATCGCGCTGATGCGCGCCCCACCGCAAGCTCGCCAGCGCGTTCAGCTCCGCGTGCGCCAGTGAGGTGCCGGCCAACACGTCGTCGCCCGGGTCGTGCTCGAAGAGCCGGTTGCGACCCGTGGCGATGATGCGATCGTCGGCGTCGGTGATCACGGCCCCGATGCCGAGACTGCCTGCGCACGCTGACTTCCACGCCAGCTCGAGCGCGCGCCACATCGGCGCGGCGAGGTCGTGCACGACGGCGCAGCGTACGGCAACGCGACGCTCGCCGTCCCGGGGCTGGGTTGCGACCCGGTGACGGCGAGCGTGTGATCAGGCTGGTGCGATCGCCGGGCGGCGAGCGCTACCGAACGCGATGCGTCCGACCGATGTTGGCCAGGATGCCACCGATACCGGCGAGGGCCACACCGAGCGCGAGCAAGAACCCGGTCGACGAACCGGTGAAGGGCAGGGTGCCCCCGGTGGTGACCTTCGTGGTGCTGGCGCTGCTGGTGGTCGGCGGCGCGACCGTGCTGCCTTGACCTTGCAGCGTGGTCGGCGTGGTCGTGGGAACCGTGCACGCCGGGACCGACACCGTCAGGTGCTGTACGTCTTCGCGTCCGGTGGGCCAGTCGGCGGTGAGCGTGGCGCTCTCCGTCGTGGTGCCGGGTGTGACGACGCCCGTGGCGGTGGTCGACGACTCCGGCGGGACCGACGTGGTGAGCGGCATCGTCGGATCGGTGCTCGACGACCACGCGGTGACCGTCATGGTGGTCACGTGCGTGAAGTTGCCGATCTGCCAGATGATCGTCTGCGTCCCATCGGAGGCGCAGGTGAAGCTCGCCGAGATCTGGGCGTGGTCGTGGCCGATGGGCGGGGACGCCGCCGCCGGCGCCGCGAGGGCAAAGATCGCGAAGGTGAGCACGACCGCGAAGCGTTTCATGGAGCTCCTCAACAACAACAGGACCGAGCCGGGACATGGCCGGGTCGCCCGCGAAGGTATCTAGTTTGGCCGCCATTGTGCCGGATCGGCCCTGAACCTTCCAGTTGGGCCCGGCCGAGGAAGCGGCAAGGCCGCCGACCTGTTGCGCCATCCGCCCTTGTAAACCTGGCGCGTTCGCCGTTGATGACCCATTCGCATCAAGTCGGCCCGAAGTCGGCCGATAGAGGCGTCGACTGCGGAAAGGCGGGCGGATGAACCCTGTTACGGCGAAGGCACCTGTTTCGGTCGCGGATTACCGCTCGACCGTGACGAGCCAGATCGATGCTCGCTTGGATCGCCTGAAGGCGCTCGAGAAGTCGGTGCAGGCCAACCGCGCCCTGTCGACGAAGGAGCGGGCGACGCTCGATGCCGAGCTGAAGAAGGACGTCGACGGGCTCAGCTCGCTGCGCTCGAAGGTGGGCAAGGAGACCTCGACCGACGCACTCAAGGCCGACCAGCACTCGATGATCGTCGACTACCGGGTCTTCAAGGCCGAGGCACCCAAGATCGAGCTGGCCGAGAAGCTGGCCAAGGACGAGCACCGGATCGACGAGCTCTCGGCGAAGCTGAAGGCAGCCGGAACCGACGCCTCGTCGACCGACGTGGCGGCGGCCCAAAAGGCGCTGGATGCGGCCAAGACGGCGCTCGAGGGCCAGGACAAGGCGCTCCTGCAGCTCGGCCCGAAGGATTACGCACCCGACATGTTCGCCAAGCTGCGGGCCGCGCTCGAGCACGCGAACACGTCGCTCGACACCGCCGCGGGCTTCATCGCCAAGGCCTGAGAGCAACCGACCGGACGCGCCGTCGAGGCACGTACGCTGAGACCATGGCTCTCGTAGCGAAGCGGCCCAGCGACGACGCGGCCGGTGCACCTCCGGCCGTGCACGAGAGTGCCGACGAGGTCGTGCAGCTCAAGACCCCCACGGCGGCCGGCGACCCGTTCGTGGTCGTCATCGAACGACGCCGGCCCGACACGGCGGCACCCGACGAGGCTGCGGCCGTCGAGCTGGGCGACGACCAAGTCGAGCGATGAATGCGCGGCGTAGGGCCTGACGACGCGCTCGAGGCCCTGCCCGTCGAGCCGGCGGGTCGCGCGCCACGCGGAACCTGGTGCCACCGGCGCCCGGATTCATTCACCCGTCAGGTCGAGTTCTCCGATCAGCCGCGCCGGGCGAGATAGCGCTTGTAGCCCTCGGCAAGCTCGAGCAACGCGGGGTCGGCGGCGAACTTCGGCTGGAACTTGCGCCACGCCTCCTCGCGCTTGGCCGGGATGTACTCCGTGGGCCAGTAGCCCTCGTGGGGGCGGTAGCTCTTCAAGACGTTGCGCGCGACGGTGGCCTTGTGAACCTCGTCGACACCGTCGGCGATGCCCATCGTGGGCGCCGCCGCGTACATCGCCTGGATCGGCGTGAGGTTCGTGGTGCCGAGCGACCCGAGGATGTGCAGCGCGTTGTACGACACCTCGCGCAGCACCTTGGCCATCGTGTACTTCACCGCCGCGATGTCGGTACGCGTCTCCTGCGTCGAGGTGTTGTCGATCTTCCACGCCGTCTCGAGCACGAAGAGGCGCAGCATGCGGATCGACGCGTAGGAGTCGGCGATCTTCTCCTGCACCATCTGGTGCTCGGCGA
>JADGOO010000210.1 GCA_017882905.1 Acidimicrobiia bacterium
CCCCACCACCTGAGGGCGCAGCTCGCGAAGGTGCTGCGGCTGCCGATCGAGCGCGTGCGCGTGCGTTCGGCGCACATCGGCGGCTCGTTCGGACAAAAGAGCGGTCTGGCGCGCGAAGACGCCGCGCTCGCGGCCGCGTCGGTGTTGCTCGACGCGCCCGTCAGCTGGATCGAGACCCGCACGGAGAACCTCCTCGCCGCGGGCCAGGCACGCGAGGAGCGCGTCGCGATCGAAGCCGGCTTCGACGGGGAGGGTCGCTTGGTCGGCCTACGCGTCGACCTCGTGCTGGATCTCGGCGCGTATCCGCAAGTGGGCTATCCGGCGAACGGCTACGCGAACCTCATCCGAGCGTTGCTCCCCGCGGCGTATCGCATCACCGACTACTCCTTTCGCGCCGAGCTCGTGGCCACCAACAAGGCGACCTACGTTCCGTACCGGGGTCCTTGGGAAGTGGAGACGTTCGTGCGGGAGCGCACGTTCGACATCGCCGCCCGCCGGCTCGGGATCGACCGGGCCGAGATCCGTCGCCGCAACCTGCTCACGCCCGCGGAGCTCACGCGCGGCAGCTGTCTCGGCGTCGATCTGCGGGGCGTCAACGTCGCCGAGACGTTGGGCGTCGCCACCGCGTTGACGCGTGAACTGGGTTGGCCCGGATTCGTCGCCGCAGCAAGGGCCGCGGGGCGCCACGTCGGCACCGGCCTCGCCACCTATGTGGAGCCCGCTCCGGTCTCGCCCAGCCTGCTGCGAGCGATGGGCGTGACGGCCGTCGCCCGCACGCAACAGGAGGCACGCATCCGCATCGAGCTCGACGGCACCGTGACCGTCTTCACGAGCCAGCAACCGCACGGCCAGGGTCACGAGACCACGCTCGCCCAACTATGCGCCGACGCCCTCTCCGTCCCGTTGGACCATGTACGCGTCGTATGGGGCGACACCGATGTCGCGCCGTACAACCTCGTAGGAACCGGTGGGAGTCGCGCCGCCACCTTGGCGTCGGGCGCGGTGCTGGAAGCCGCGAGCGAAATGCGGCGCCGCCTCCTCGACCTCGCGAGCACCCTGCTCGAGATCGCGCCCAACGACCTCGAGCTCCGCGACGGCGCCGCGTCGCCGCGCGACGCGCCGAGCCGGGCCGTCCCGTTGTCGACGCTCGCAGCGCACGCGGCGGCGCCCGGCGACGCGGGCGACGACGGCACGTCCGGCCTCGAGGCGCGCGGAGTCTTCCTCTCCGAGGACGGCACGTGGTCGCAGGCGACACACTGCTGCGTGGTGGAGTTCGACGCGGAGACCGGCCGGGTCGAGATCCTTCGCTATCTCGTCGTCGAAGACTGCGGACCGCCGATCAATCCCGCGATCGTCGACGGTCAGATCCGCGGCGGGGTGGCGCAGGGTGTCGGTGCGGTGTTCTACGAACACGCCGCCTATGACGAGACAGGCCAACCACGGGCTACGTCGTTCGCCGACTACCTGATTCCATCCGCGCCGGAGATCCCCCACGTCGACATCCACCACGTGCACGCGCCCACGCACGACCCTGTGCCCTACCGCGGTGTGGGGGAAGGCGGCGCGATCGGCTCACCCGCCGCGCTCGTCAGCGCGGTCGAGGATGCCGTGCGAACGTTTGGCGTGGAGCTCACCGAGCAACACCTCCCGCCGCCTGTGCTGCTGGCGCGCTGCGGACTGCTCTGACGCGGACAAGTCCGCGTCAGTGCTCCTTCGCCATCTCACGGTCCGCCGAAGTGCGCCCGCGTCGCTGTCGGGACGCTGAGGCCCCCGGTTCAGATACCGGCACCCCGACCACGGCGGTCCGCGGCGAACCGTCGCCGCCCGAAAGGGCGGTGACGAGTAGGGCCGGCCGACGTCCGCGCCGCACGTCGGAGCAGCTTCGACCGGCTGAACTCAAGCTGTCGACCCCGGCTCGCTTGCGCTCCACACGGGTTGTCACACTCGCGTCGTGAGCGCATTGCGCCAGTTGGCGCGCGAGATCCCCCCGGCGGCGGGCCGCGAACCAGTCCATGGCGCACGGCACCCGATGCGCACGGTCACGCGTGAAACGGCGTTCGACACCGGCTCATGGACGGCGGAGCGAGCACGCGAGGTCGCGTCGTTCTTCGACGAGCAGGCGCGCGACTGGGATACGCGCTTCGCGGCCGACGCGCACCGGCTTGCGCCGCTCGACGACGCTCTGGCACGCGGCGGCCCAATGACGTTCGGGCGTTGCGTCGACGTGGGGTGTGGCACCGGACTCGCGGCAACCACAGCTGCTCGAAGTGGTCGCGCGTGACATACGCGAGCGCACCGGCTTGCAGGTGTTCCCACTGTTCCCGCCGCGCCTCGACATGCCGCCAGGCATCGTGTCGTCTCCCGAAGACGCGCGCTATGGCGTGCACGGCGGTGAGATCGAGACGTCGGAGGTGCTCGCCGTCGCGCCGCACCTCGTGCGCACGGAGCATCTCACTCCCGGCAGCACACGCGTGCGGGAGCTGTTCGCCGACAAGGAACACCTCACGCTCGAAGGCACACTGCCAACCGCGTGGCTCACACGCGACCTCGCTGCCGAGGGTGGCGTGCTCGGCGACCCCACCCTCGCGACGGCGGAGAAGGGCGAACAGGTGCTCGCGCACGTGACCGCCAAGCTCGCAGCCGTGTTCGCGGAGATCGCGTCGTTCGAGTTCTGATTGCGTCTGTGGGGCGGGGGCTGGAAGCTCTACGGACAGCTCGGCACCGGTGACACGATCAATCGGGACCTCGACGTGCTGGCGCACTGTGATCACGGGTTATGACCACACCATCGCCTTGCGCGCCTGAGCAGGATCGGACCACCACGCCGGCACGGCTTCCGTAGCATTGCCGGCGTGCATCTCGCTCTCGTACGTCGCGCGACCGCAAGCCTCGTCGTCACGGGCGCCGCGTCGTGGTGAAGCACGTTGCCGACCGCCACGACCTGATCCGCGTGCAAGGCGCGCGCGTGAACAACCTCAAGGACGTGAGCGTCGAGCTCCCGAAGCGCCGGCTCACGGTGTTCACCGGAGTCTCCGGCTCCGGCAAGAGCTCGTTGGTGTTCAACACGATCGCCGCAGAGTCGCAGCGGCTGATCAACGAGACCTACAGCAGCTTCGTGCAGGGCTTCATGCCGACGCTCGCTCGGCCCGAGGTGGATGTGCTCGACGGCCTGACCACCGCGATCCTCGTCGACCAGCAACGGATGGGTTCCGACCCGCGCTCCACGGTCGGCACGGCTACTGACGTGAACGCAATGCTGCGCATCCTCTTCAGCCGGCTCGGTCGGCCCCACATCGGGTCGCCGAGCGCGTTCGCGTTCAACGTCGCCTCGGTCCGCGCGAGCGGTGCGATCACAGTCGAACGGGGTGCTCGCAAGGCGGTGCGTGCCACCTTCACCCGCCTCGGAGGCATGTGCCCGCGGTGTGAAGGCATGGGATCGGTCACCGACATCGATCTGACGCAGCTGTACGACGACACGAAGTCACTCAACGAAGGTGCGCTCACGATCCCCGGCTACAGCATGGATGGCTGGTTCGGCCGCATCTTCACGGGTTGTGGCTTCTTCGACCCCGACAAACCGATTCGCAAGTTCACCAAGAAGGAGCTCAACGACCTGCTCCACAAGGAGCCGACCAAGATCAAGGTCGACGGCATCAACCTCACGTACGAGGGTCTGATCCCGAGGATCCAGAAGTCGATGCTGTCGAAGGACATCGACGCGCTGCAGCCGCACATCCGCGCGTTCGTGGAGCGCGCCGTGACGTTCACCACGTGCCCCGATTGCGGGGGCACGCGGCTCAGCGAGACGGCGCGGTCGTCGAAGATCGACGGGATCAACATCGCCGATGCATGCGCGATGCAGATCAGCGACCTCGCCGGGTGGCTGGGCGGCCTCGACGAGCCGTCGGTGGCGCCCCTGCTGGCCGCGTTGCAGCACTCGCTCGACGCGTTCGTGGAGATCGGGTTGGGCTACCTCTCGCTCGATCGGCCGTCGGGCACGCTGTCGGGCGGCGAGGGCCAGCGCGTCAAGATGATCCGCCATCTCGGGTCGTCGCTCACCGACGTGACCTACGTGTTCGACGAGCCGACGGTGGGGCTCCATCCCCACGACATCCAGCGGATGAACGACCTGCTGCTGCAGCTGCGCGACAAGGGCAACACAGTGCTCGTGGTGGAGCACAAGCCGGAGACGATCGAGATCGCCGACCACGTGGTCGATCTCGGGCCCGGCGCGGGCACGGCGGGCGGCACCATCTGTTACGAGGGGACCGTGAAGGGGCTGCGGGCCAGCGGCACGATCACCGGTCGCCATCTCGACGACCGGGCCGCGCTCAAACAGACGTTGCGCACGCCGACCGGCATGCTCCCGATCCGCGGCGCCACCACGCACAACCTGCGCGACGTGGATGTCGACATCCCGCTCGGGGTGCTCGTGGTGGTCACCGGCGTCGCCGGCTCCGGTAAGAGCTCGCTCGTGCACGGGTCGATCCCCGCCGGCTCGGGTGCGGTGTCGATCGACCAACGCCCGATCCGCGGCTCGCGCCGCAGCAACCCGGCCACCTACACCGGACTGCTCGAGCCGATCCGCAAGGCGTTCGCGAAGGCCAATGGCGTGAAGCCCGCGCTGTTCAGCGCCAACTCCGAAGGCGCCTGTCCCACCTGCAACGGCGCGGGCGTGATCTACACCGACCTGGCGATGATGGCCGGCGTGGCCACCGTCTGCGAGGACTGCGAAGGCAAGCGGTTCCAGGCATCCGTGCTCGAGCACCACCTCGGGGGCCGCGACATCAGCGAAGTGCTCGCGATGTCGGTGACCGACGCCGAGGAGTTCTTCGGCTCGGGCGACGCGCACACGCCCTCCGCGCACGCCATCCTCGACCGACTCGCCGATGTAGGGCTCGGCTATCTCAGCCTCGGCCAGCCACTCACCACGCTGTCAGGCGGCGAACGGCAGCGGCTCAAGCTGGCCACTCACATGGCGGACAAGGGCGAGATCTACGTGCTCGACGAACCGACCACCGGGTTGCACCTCGCCGATGTGGAACAGCTCCTCGGGCTGCTCGACCGGCTCGTCGATTCGGGCAAGTCGGTGATCGTGATCGCGCACCACCAGGCCGTCATGGCCCACGCCGACTGGATCATCGACCTCGGACCCGGGGCCGGCCATGACGGCGGACGCATCGTCTTCGAGGGCACGCCCGCCGAGCTCGTCACGGCCCGCTCCACCCTCACGGGCGAGCACCTCGCGGCGTACGTCGGCTCCTGACCGCTCGTCACGCCCGGGCAGCGACCATCCAGCACGCGGCGCTGAAGTGCACCTCGGCTCCGTCGACGAAGGGATCGAACGCGGGGCGAATCGCTTCCACGACGCGTGCCCGCGTCGCGTCGTTCACGTCGGCCAAGGCGCGTGCGACGGGGCCGAGGAGCGTCGCGTAGCGCACCAGATCCTGCTCGGGAAATCTGCAGGCGACGTCGAGCGGCTGGATGTCGACGTCGCTCCAGCCGCTCTGCTCCAAGAACGTTCGAACGCGGCCGGCATCGGCAAAGGCGAACTGGCCGGGCGCGTCCGGCTCGGGCGTCGGGAGCGTGAGGAACGGCGCAGCGGCGCGGGGCGCAGCCGTCATGAACGGGTTCTCCGCTGCGCCCCGCCAGGCGATGCAGCGCAACGCGCCGCCTGGTTTCGCCGCG
This sequence comes from Acidimicrobiia bacterium, assembly GCA_017882905.1. Taxonomy (GTDB): domain Bacteria; phylum Actinomycetota; class Acidimicrobiia; order IMCC26256; family PALSA-610; genus Chersky-683. Next base: position 5,689 of record JADGOO010000210.1, read on the forward strand.
GCCCGCAGGTTCGCGAACGCCGCGACGAAGTCGTCGAAGAACATGACGCCGAACCGCGACACGATCACGTCGAAGCTCGCCGGGTCGAACGGATGACGTTGCGCATCGGCCTGGACGAAACGAGCGCGGACGCCCTCGCGCTCGGCGCGGCTCCTCGCCGCAAGGATCATCGGTTCCGCGATGTCGACACCGGTGCAGTCACTCCCTGCGCCGAGCCGTCGCGCGAGCGCGAGCGTCGTTCCGCCCGGGCCGCATCCGACGTCGAGCAGTCGCGCCGGACCGCTGCCGGCTGCCTCGACGAGCACGCGCGCGAGCGGCTCGAACATGCGATCGAGCACGTCTTGCAGTTCGACCCAACCACTGGCGCGGGCGCCGTCCCACACGGCCGCCTGGTCGTGGCGCTCGCCGTCGGCGCTCATCGGGCTGCTCGCCACTGCTCGAACTCGGCCGCGATGATCCGCTCGTCGTGCACATCGGCCGCCGCGGGCGACGCGAGCCAGACGATCGGCGGACCCATGATCGCGGGATCGAGCAGCCGCTCGCGAACCGCGGCAGGCGTGTCGTCGGGGACCATGCCGGTGTCGGTGGCGCCGCCGGGGAGAAGCACGTTGACCGTGATCGGGCTGCCGGCCAGATCGGCCGCCATCACGCGCGCCAGCGCGTCGACTGCGGCGCCGGACGGTCCGTAGGGCACGAAGCCGCGTCGCACCATCGTGGCCTCACTCATCGAGATCATGACGATGCGACCTCCGCCTTGTTCGAGCATCAAGGGCACGACGGCACGGGCCATGAGGAAGCAGCCCGTCACCTTGGTGTCGAGCACGGCGCGAAAGCCATCGGGTGACACGGCCCAGAACGGCTGAGGTTCGGACAAGAAGCGCGGGTTGACGGTTCGCATGCCGATGCCCGCGTTGTTGACGAGCACGTCGATGCCACCGAGGCGGTCCGCCACCGTCGCCACTCCGGCCGCGACGGCATCCTCATCGCGTGCATCGACAGCCAGGCCCATCGCGGTGGCGCCGAGATCAGCCGCGGCGCGCCCGGCACGCTCTGCGTCGCGGCTCGTGACCGCCACACGTGCGCCGGCCGCGACGAGCGCCCGCGCCATCGCCAACCCGAGGCCGCTCGTTGCGCCGGTGATCAGCGCGCGGGTGCCGGCCAGCTCGCTCATGCGCACTCGAGCCTACGAGCACCGGCCCGTTGGACTGTGCGGCGGCGCGTCAGGCGAGGTCGCGGCGTTCGAACGCAACGATCGCGGCCACGACGCAGATCAGCACGGCCACGAGGAGCAGCGCGATGTGCAAGGGCTCGAGTCCGTGGCGCAACGGGTCGTGGCCGCTGTACCACCAGAACGGCGAGAGGGGCCGGAAGCGTTGCAACCCGGTGACGAGCGCCGCGAGCGAGCTGAGGAGGTACGCAGCGACGGCCGCCGCCGACGCGATGCCCGCGGCCAGTGCCCGGTGTCCGGTGAGGCTCCCCGCCAGCATCGCGACCATACCGAAGAGCACGGCCAGCACGTAGGCGGAGAACGTCGCCGCGAGCAGCTGCGAGATCGCGATGGACAGGTCGAACAGGCGCGTGCTCGCGATCAGCACGACCGTGAACGCGGCGGTGATCAACGCCAGCGACGCACACAGTCCGAGGCACTTCTGCACGAGAACACGCGTGCGCGACACGGGCTGGGACAGCAGGAACTCCAGCGTGCCGGCTTCTCGCTCACCGGCAGTCGCTGCCGATCCCGCCGCGATCATGTACGCGATGAGCGTGAGCGGCAGCATGAGACCGAACAGCTCCGCTTGGAGGTACCCCGCGGCGGTGCCGAGCCCACCCTTCTCGATACCGAAGAACGCGAGCAACGTCTCGGGGTAGTTCTGCACGAGCTTCTGGTACTCGTCGTGCACCGATGGCCACACCGAGAGCGTGGCGACCGTCAACGCGCCGATGCCCACGCTCCACCACAGCAGACCGTGGCGGCGGTCGTAGATCGTCTTGGCGAAGACGCTACGCAGCAGCACCGGTTGCCTCGGAGTAGTACGCGAGGAACACGTCCTCGAGATCGGCTTCATGACCGGAGATGCTGTCGACGGTGAAGCGCGCGGCCGCCTTCACGAGCGCATCGACCGGCCCGGCCACGGACGCGCGCAGCAGGTCGCCTTCGATGTCGACGCTGCGCACACCGGGCACGTTGGCGAAGGCGGCGACGTCGACCGGCCCTCCGAAGCGGATCTCGATGACGCGCAACGCCTTCGCCTCCAAGTCGCGCATCGGCTCGATGGTGACGAGGCGCCCCGCGCGCACGATCGCGACGCGGTCGGCGACCCGCTGCACTTCGGAAAGCACGTGTGACGACAGCAGCACCGCGGCACCACGAGCTGTGGCCTCTCGCACGAGCACACGAAACGTTCGCTGCGACACAGGATCGAGACCACTCGTGGGCTCGTCGAGCACGAGCAGGTCGGGCTGGTGCGCGAAAGCTTGCACCAACCCGATCTTCTGGCGGTTGCCGCGCGAGAGCGTGCCGACGGGCCGGTCGAGTGGCACATCGAGGCGCGCCGCAAGGTCGCGCGCCGGCTGCAGGTTCGCGTTGCCGCGCAACGCGCCCAGGAACGAGAGGAGCTCGTGGCCGGTGAGTCGGTTGTACATGGCAAGGTCGCCCGCGACGTAGCCGATACGGCGGCGCAGCTCGGCGCTCCCACGACGCGGATCGCATCCCAGCACCTCGACGCGCCCCCGCGTCGGCCGGATCAAGTCGAGCAGCACTCGGATCGTCGTGGTCTTGCCCGCGCCGTTCGGGCCGAGGAAGCCGACCACCTCTCCCAGCTCGACGGTGAACGAGAGGTCATCCACGGCGCGCACCGCCCCGAAGTGCTTCGTCAGACCTTCGCACAGGACAGCTGCGCTCACGTCTTGCATCGTCGCGACGGAGCGGGTCTTCCGTCACCTGCCGACGGTCATGGCGAGCCGGGACCTTCGGCCCCGACCGCGCCACGCAGCCGGCGCAGCAGCGCGCCGCCGGCCAAGCCCGCGAGCGCTGCACCCAGGAGCAGCCAGTACGAGGAGCTGACCGAAGCTGCTACCGGGCTCGATCGGCGACTCTCGTGTCCGGACTTCGGCCGCGACACCGCCTGCAGCGCGCGGTCCACCGCGAACGTGCCGACCATGCGAGCCGTCGGCGTCCCCTGGAGCGCAAGCGAGACGGTTGCCGTGTAGGTCCCGGGCACGAGATCGTCGGGCCAAGGGCAGGGGTAGTCGATCACGTCGGAAGGCAGCAACGTGTCGAGCGCGCGACTCATCGAGCGCGTGTACCCGTGAGGTCCAACGAGGTGAACGCCGAGAACCGGACGGCCGAGTGCGCCGCCGTCGTCGGTCATTCCGATCGCCAAGTCCGCGACGCGCGACCCACTGACCGTCGCCAACCCGACTGACAGCAATCGCGCATGGAAGCGCGCCGATCCCGGGACGCGGACGAGCACGCCGACGACCGTGCGCACGATCTCACGAATGCGCACCGTCGTGCCGGAAACGTTCGGTTCGGCATTCTCGACGGCAAGGCCGGCCAGATGATCGCCGGCCAGGGTGCCCGCAGGCACCTTGATGATGAAGCTCACGCGCTCGACCTGATGCGGCTCGACCGTGAGCTCGTGCACTGTGGGCGCAACCCACGATGCCGCTCCTCGGGGACGGTCGACACGGTTCGCATAGACCGCTCCCGACGTCTGTCCGGTGAGGCCCGCAACACCGTCGACGTAGAGCGTGATCGGAAGGGCAGTCGGATTGCCGATCAGCACGGCCTTCGCACCGGGCGCGCCACCCGCTCGGAGTGTGAGCGTGAAATAGGAAGCCTGCGACGCGGTGCCCGAGCTCGGGCGCACCAGTTGCACCGTGAAGGTTCCCTTCGGCGTTGCGCCGCCGGTCGCCGAGACCGGCGCCACCGAACCAAGGGTGACCACCCCGGCGAAGATGGCCACGAGGATCAGCGACCTCCCAAGCGTCCTTAGTGCTGCGCCGCTCAGGAGCCGCCGAATCGCGTTGGTCACGGACCACTCACGAGGGAGTAAGTCCATGTGGATGTGTACAGCGCCTCGATCGCGTTCGCCGGAACCGCAAGGCGCATTGTGTGAACGGACGTCTGCGCGCCCATTCCGGTCGCTTGCGATGCCGACATGATCTTCGTGGCGGTGGGAGCCGTCGCGCCGACTGGCAGCGTGAACGGATACGCGACGGAGTCGTTGGCCAAGGTGCACGTGGCAAGCGCGTCACAGCTCTGCGTCGGCGGAGATTGCTCAGTGACCGCAGCGCCGGACATCGCCGTCTGACTTGCCATGAAGGTCGTCGATGTCGCCGTGACGTTCCAACCCACCCCATCGCCGGTCGCGTCGATCACGTCGAGTGACTGCGTGGCGGTGACCATCTGGTCCGTTCCGCTCAGCGTGGCGCTGAACGAGATCGGCGCCGGCGCTACCAGCGACAGGGTGCCACCTGTGATGTTGGCAGTCGCGCTCGTAGCGGAGCTCGGCCCCGATGTGGCGGCCAGCGCGACCATGGCTGTGACGGCGCACACGACGAACGCGGTGACCGTTCGTCCCTTCGTGCCTCGGATCATCTCGATTCCCATCTGTAGCGAGAGGGACGGCAGGGCGAAGCCGCACCTACCGGGAACCAGAGCGAGGCGCGGACCGCCCGAACACACTCGATCGAGCGATCGGCGACCTCCCTGGAGAGTGTCGGCGGACCAGGACGCTTCACGATCCGCGATTCGCGTCATTGTTCACCGGTGCGCGGCGACACCATGCGCGTCGCGGCGTCACGCCACGCAACGCTCAGAACGCGTGGTCAGTGATCGAGCACGATGTCGTCGTCGCCGTGGAGCGCGTCGGGATCGAGCAGATCGGACGCGGCAGCCAGCGCCACCGCGAGCGCCGCCGCTCGCTCGTACACAACCGCGAAGTAGTGCTCCGCGGCGGTCTCGCCGCCCGGGAGCGGCGGCGGACCGAGCGATCGGATCAACGCCGTCGGGTCGGCGGCCGGTCGGATCAGCGTGCGCGACGGCGTGTCGTCGACGGCTTCGGCCGTGAACGTCCAGGTCTCGTTCACCGGATCGGGCGCAACAGCCGGGCGGCGCGACTTGTTACGCGCGGGCGTACCTCGACGCGGTGCACTCATGCGGGCACCGGTTCGTCGGCCGCAAGCAGATCCTCGGCGAGCAGCGCATCAGGGCGCACGCCGAGCGCGATTCGCAGCTGGTCGCTGTCGAGATCGGCCAACGAGCTCGACTTCGGCAACACCAGATCGGCGATCCGCCGCTTGCCGGCCACCACTTCTTCGACGCGCTCGTCGACGGTGCCCGGACAGATCAGTCGGTGGCAGATCACGGTGCGGGTCTGGCCGATGCGCCATGCACGATCACGAGCCTGGTCCTCGACGGCGGGGTTCCACCAACGGTCGTAGAGCACCACATGGCTCGCCGCCGTGAGGTTGAGCCCGGTGCCGCCGGCCTTCAACGACAGCACCAGCGCACCGCCGCCGACGCCGGCCTGGAACTCCTCGATCAATCGGTCACGCACAACGCGCGACAAGCCGCCGTGATAGCAGGCGACGGGCGTGCCCGTGCGTTGCGCGAGGTGCTCGGCAAGCCGGACACCCCACTCGGCGAAGTGCGTGAAGACGAGCACCCGCTCCCCTGCGGCGAACACCGAGTCGACGATCTCCTCGAGTCGCGCGAGCTTGCCGGAGCGACCCTCGAGTGAACGGTCGTCGTTCTGGTAAGCCCACGGGTGGTTGCAGATCTGCTTCAGCCCCGTGATCGCCGCGAGGATCTGGCCCTTGCGGGCCGTCTCGCCTTCGGGCAGATCGGCGCCCGTCACGAGCGTGTCGAGCAGCGCCTGGTACATGCCGATCTGCTCGGGCGTCATCGCGCAGTGGTCGACCTGATCGATGCGATCGGGGAGCTCGGCGGCGATCTCCGGTTCCGACTTCGTGCGGCGGAACACCAAGATCCCGTTGAGCGCCCGCATCGCGACTTCGGCATCGACGCGAGTGGAGGCGGTGTCGTTCGACAGGTGCGCGATGAACTGCGGCCTCGGGCCGACCAGACCGGGGTTGGCGAAGTCGAGGATGGCCCACAGATCACCGAGGCCGTTCTCGATCGGCGTACCGGTGAGCGCGATGCGGCTGCGCGCCGGGATGCGGCGCAACTGTTGGCTCGTGTCGTTCGCCGGGTTCTTGATGGCTTGGGCCTCGTCGAGCACCACCCGCGCCCAGCTCACCTCGGCCAGTGCCTCCACGTCGCGCACGGCCGTGCCGTAGGTGGTGACCACCACGTCGGCGTCGGCCACCTCGGCCGCGATCTCCTCCGGTGCGGCCCGGTTCGCGCCATGGTGCACGACGACGCGCAGACCGGGCGTGAAGCGCCCGGCCTCCGCCGTCCAGTTGCCCACGACGGCCGGCGGCGCGATCACGAGTGCGGGCCCACTGCCCGCGCCGGCCAACAAGTGCGCCAGCAACGTGGGCGTCTTGCCGAGGCCCATGTCGAGCGCGAGACAGCCACCGAGGCCAGCCGAATCGAGGAAGCCGAGCCACGACAGCGCCTCGGCCTGATAGCTGCGCAGCTCGCCGACGAAGCCGTCAGGCTCGCGCGCCGGCGCGTCGGAGATCCGACCCGCGGCCGCGAGCAGATCGGCCGCCCAGCCGCCACCTGCCACCGAGATACCGCCGGCGAGCGGTGCGTCAACGAGTCCGAGCGCGAGCCGCAACATCTCCGCGCCCGACAGCTGCGTCGTGGCGGCTCGTTCGGCCAACGCGTCGGCGGCGGCGCGCAGATCGGCGCGGTCGATCGCCACCCACTTCGCGCCAGTGTGGATGAGCGGCCGCGCGTCCTTCGCGAGCGCACGGATCTGCTCGGCCGTGAGCTCGACACCGTCGAAGACCGCCGACCACCGCACGTTCGCGAGCTGGCTCGCGCCCACGGCGGTATCCGACGACTCCACGAAGACCCGCAGCGACGGCGTGGCGCGCCGGGCCGCCAGCGCAGGCACCCGCACGTCGAACCCGGCGGCTGCAAGGCGCGGACCAGTGGCGGCCATCAGATCCCAGGCCTCGTCGGAACCGAGGATCACCTGGCCGCGACGGTGACTCCCCGGGCGGCGCAGGGCCGGGAGCATCCGCTCGAGTCGGGAGATCTCGGCCTCGAGGTGGTCGCGCTCCGAACCGGCCATTGTGATCGCCTGCTCGATCGGCGTCATCTTCCCGGCGGCACCCGACCCGTGTTTGCCCGGCTCACCCGGTGCGTACACCGCAAGATGCCAGCCACCATCGTCTTCGGGCGGAGCCATCTGCACGATGAGACGGGCGCGCTCGATGGTGACCGAACGGGCCCACTGCGTGACCTTTCCGGCAACATCGCTCGCGAGCCGCACCGGCGCCTCGAAGGCAGTGCCGTCGAGTCGAGCGAGGAACGCTTCGCCCACATCGCGCGCCGTACGCACACGCGGCGGTGGTGCGGGCACCTCGAGGCGCCGAGCACTGTCGCGATAGATCGCGTCGACCATGCCGGTGAGCGCGGAGCGGATCAGCGACTTCGCGTCGACCTTGCGGTCGAGCGCGCTCACCGCCGGCGGCATGTCGGCCGCCGTGCTCGTCAAGCGGGCCGGGTCGATCAGCGCCGGGGTCCAGCGCACCGAGAACGAACCGTTCGCCGCGTTCCCGCCCGAGTCCTTGGCGCCGCCGCGTCGGGCGCGCTGACGCAGCATCGGGACCACGGCGCCTTGGGCAGCCAGCTCTACTGCCCACACGGCCACCCGGCCGAGCCACCGAACGCTCGCGCCCAGCTCGCCGTCGAGCTGACCGGCGCCGGCGGCGACGAGCCATCCGAGCACATCACCGACCGGGATGGCCATCGCATCGGCAGACGCACGATCGGGGAGACCCACCGAGCCGTGCCGGGTCCACCCCGAACGCGGCGCGCCCGCGGCGCTGAGCATCGCCACGACCTCATCAGAGCCGGCGATCGGCGCTCGCAGGCCGGCAGCCCACGCCACGACGCGGCCTGGCTCCCACGACACTTGCAGCTGCGTCCGGCCCGGCGGCCCGAGATCCTCCGGTGCGAGCGGCGCACGGCGACCCTTCGTCGCGCGCTCGTCGTTCGCAGCGCGGCCATTGGCATCTGCGCTCTCGCTGCGGGCACCGTCGGTGCGCGCCGGGCGTGGCTCACGCTGCGGGACGAACCGCGCGTAGGCCGCATTGAGTCGCTGCCGTTCGGCTTCGAGGTCGGCAACCACCTGCTCGCGCTCCGCGCCCCGCAACGACCGCGCGCTCGCGAGGTTGCCCTCGGTCTCGTGGACAAGGCGCGCCAGCGTCGTGCGCCACGCCGCCGGGTTCGCCTCGAGTGCTGCGACCTGCTCGGGCTTCGCGTCGCCATAGGCGTGCAACAGCACGAAGTAGTCGAACTGGTCGCTGTTGGTCACCGCGCTCACGAAGCGTGTCTCCACGCGACCTCGCGCCTTGTGATGTCGGGCATCGTGGCGTGCACGTGCCTCCACTTCAGATCACACCCAGGGCGCCCGTGTGCACCCCTACGGCCTCGAAGAAAGTCGGTCGGCGAGGCCCAATCTCCCCATCGCCGCCATCGGGCTGCGCGATGGCCTGCGCAACCGGTGGCCCGCAGGTCGACGTTGGCGGTCCGAGGTCTCCCACGCACTGGCGCGGGGCGGGCCACGGAGCGAACATCGATGGATCGCCGTCCGAGCGCATTGTAGACCGCCTCGGACACCCCCGGCGGCACCCGGGCGATGAGCGGGGTGGCTGACGGCTCAGTCGAAGGCGAGCTCGGCGCGGCCGCCGCCTGCGTGCTTGGCGCGGTAGGCAGCGGCGTCGGCGCGCAACAACAGCGACGCCACGTCGTCACCCGGCGACGCGACCGCCACGCCGATGCTGGCATCGACGGAGACCGTCGTGTCGCCAACGGCGATCGGGAGGGCGATCCGGTCACGCACCCGGCCCGCGAGCCGCAACACGTCGTCGACGGCGCCGGGGTGCTCACACACCACGACGAACTCGTCACCGCCGAGACGCGCGCAGCTGTCCTCACTGCGGACCGCGCCACGGATGCGATCCGCGACGACCCGCAACGTCTCGTCGCCCGCCGCATGACCGAACGTGTCGTTGACGGCCTTGAAGCGGTCGAGATCGGCGAACATCACGGCCACTGGCTCACGCACGCGCCGCGCGAACAAATGCGTGAGGTGCTCCATGACGGCGTGACGGTTGAGCAGGTCGGTGAGTGCGTCGCGGGTCGCCTGGCGCTGCAGCTGCGCCTCGAGCTCTTTGCGGGCGCTGATATCGGCCTGCAAGGTCAGCACATAAGGCTCGTCGCCCTCGCGGCGGGCCGGCACGAGCGACGCGTGCGACAACACCCACCGCACCTCGCCGTTGGTCGACAACATGCGGAACTCCACCCGTTCTTCTTCGCCCGCGAGCTGGCGGACGGTGGCGTCCATCGCGTGCTGGCGGTCATCGGGGTGTACGGCCAGCTCGGCTGCCGTTCCGACCACCGCGTCGTACTCCGCGCCGAGCAGCGCGCAACCCGACGGGTTGATGTCGATGATCGTCCCGTCGAGCTTCACGAGCGAGATGACCACGGGCGAGTGCTCGAACGCGATGCGGAATCGCTCCTCTGCGGCGCGCAGTGCGTGTTCGGACCGCTTGCGCTGCGTGACATCACGGGCCGTGATCACCACGCCGCCGACGTCGGCGTCGTGGCCGAGGTTCCGGCCCACGCACTCGAAGTCGCGATAGCTGCCGTCAGCCGCGCGCAGGCGCAGCTCGAGGGGGTCGGCGGCCGCTCGGACTTCGGCCAGTACGTCTTGGAGTGCCTCGGCCGCTCGCGACACATCTTCGGGATGCACGAGTGAGAGCACGCCCCCCGGCAGCTCGAAGCCGTTGGCATACCCGAGCAGGCGCGTCGCCTGATCGCTCGCTTCCCACTCACCGTCGGGATACATGATCGCGACGATGTCGGGTGAGTTGTCGACGAGCGCCCGGAAGCGCGCTTCGCTGCTCGCCACGGCTTCTGCGGCCCGCTTCTCGGCCGTGACGTCTTCGAGGGTGATCAAGAAGAACTCGATGCCGCCGTCGTCACCTCGGAGCGCGCTCACCGACACACGACCATCGAAGGATTCGCCGTCGACGCGCACGTACCGCCGGTCGGTCATGATGTGCGAGACCTCGCCCGCGTGTAGGCGTACGTAATCGTCGTGCAGCGAATGCCGATCGTCGGCATGGGCGAGCTCGGACGCGTCGAGTGTGGCGAGCGCGGCTCGCGTGGTGCCGAAGAGGTCCGCGAAGGTGGCGTTGGCAATGAGCCCGGGAACGTTGGGCCGGACGATCGCTTGAGCCACGGGTGAACGCTCGAAGAGCTGGCGGAAGCGCTGTTGGGCTTCGCGGCGTTCCGACAGGTCGCGCGCGTGCCACACCACACCGCCCACCGCCGCGTCAGCCAGGAGGTTGGTGGCAATGATCTCGAGCACGCGGAAGCCGCCGTCAGCGCGGCGGAAGCGCAGCTCGAGCGCGCCCATCGGTGCCGCATCGGCCACGCGCGCCGCAAACGACTCGAGCGCACCTCGCACGTCGTCGGGGTGCAGCAGATCGAAGATGCTGCACCCGAGCACGCTCTCCGTCGCACAGTCGAGCGCCGCGGCGGTGCCGTCGTTCGCGTAGATCACGTGGCCGCCGCCGTCGGTCACGATCACGATCTCCGACGCGCGCTCGATGATCGCTCCGAATCGACTCTCCCGGCGTCGCGCCCGCCGCACTGCGACGATGGCCGACTCGGCGTTCAGCGGTGTGACGCTCGCGCTCAGCGGCTCACCGTCACGCGACCAGGTGGCCGCGATCGTGCGACCGCTCTCGAGCGCCGCGGTGATGGTCGCGGCCAGTTCGTCGAGTCGAGCGGCCACGGCGAGGCATTCCTCGCCCACGGCTTCGAGCACGACGGCGTTGGCGTCGACCACGTAAGCCTCGGCCTCGCGACCGAGCCCGTCGACCAGCGCACGCAGCCAGACGCGCGGCGCCGCGACGACCGCCTCGCTGGATGTCACCGCGTCTGGATACATGCCCACTCCCTGCCCGCTACGGGATATCGGCCGCTCGCGA
>JADGOO010000211.1 GCA_017882905.1 Acidimicrobiia bacterium
GTACCACCCCGTTCAGCTCTTAGGCTGGCGCAGGGTGTATCCCACGCCCCGGATGGTGTGGATCAGCGGGGCCTTGTCGGCATCGATCTTCTTGCGCAGATAGCTGATGTACGTCTCCACGACGGTGCTGCGGCCCTCGAAGTCGTACTCCCACACGTGATCGAGGATCTGTTCGCGTGACAGCACGCGTCCGGCATTGAGCAAGAGGAAGCGCAACAGCTTGTATTCGGTGGGCGAGAGCGGCACCACGGTTCCGGCGCGGCGCACCACATGGCCGTCGTCATCCATCTCGAGGTCGGCGAAGCTCAGGCCCGACGCCCGCAGCGGTGTGCCGTTGCGGCGCAACGCGGCGTGAATGCGCGCCACGACCTCTTCGAGGCTGAAGGGCTTCGTCACGTAGTCGTCGCCGCCCAGCGTGAGGCCGCGCACCTTGTCCTCGAGCTGGTCGCGTGCGGTGAGGAACACGATCGGCGTCTCGACGCCTTCGGACCGCAGCCGGCGCAGGATCTCGAAGCCGTCGAGGTCGGGCAGCATCACGTCGAGCAGCACGAGGTCGGGCGCGAAGTCGTGCACCTCGTCGAGGGCCCGTCGCCCGGTCGGCGCCGACCGCACGTGGAAGCCGAAGTGGCGCAGGGCCGCGGTGAGCAGGAAGACGATGTTGTCCTCGTCGTCGACAACGAGGATCCGGCGCGGCCGCATCGCGGACATGACGGTCACGATTGTGGTCTCGTCACGAACACATCGTGGCTGTGGATTCTGTGAGAACCCTGTGGACTTCCTGAGGGAGGAATGTCAATTCACCGGCGCCGCGGTCGGCGGTCAAGCCGTGAGCGCGTGGGGTGCCGATGGCGTGTGCCGGCGGGCGAGCGCCTTCAGCTGGGCCCGCAGCTCGAGCGGCGTCGGCTGGATCAGGCACGCTTGCGCGCCCGATGTGAGCAGCTCGACGGCGTGTTCGGAGCCGCCGTGCTGTGCGGGGAGCGGCACGATCGCCAGGATCGACAGGTTCGGGTGGCGCTCCACGAGCCGTGCGACCACTGCCGCATGCGGCACCAGGACGGCGAGCTCTGCGTCGGCGACACCGGCGGTCCGCGTGAACGGCTGTTCCAAGCGTCCGATGAGCGCGCTGGCCCGCTCGTCGAGGAACACCGGAAGGCTCGGCGCAACCGGCCGGCCAATCGGACTGTCTTGTGGGTTCCGTTCGGGCGCTATGCGGCGATTCCACGACATGAGGCGCTCCTTCGCTCGGTCTCGTCACATCGAAACAGGCGCGCCTAATCAATGCCTAAGGACTCCGTGGGAATCAGATGCGAATCGCGCGCACCGCAACGGCCCCTTTGCGCGGGCGAGCCATGTGAGTTCAGTGAGACTTCATGGCCATCGCTCAGGGCACGCCGAGCGCGCGTCGATGCATGCACTCGACCAGGTGACCGGGAGGTTCCGATGGACGTTTCAGCGCTCAACACGACGTCGACGACCGCGGCGTGGGCGACCAACAACAACGACGCTCTGCGGGGTCCGCGTTTGAAGGACCTGCAGCCCGTCGCCGACGCGTTGCACATGTCGGTCGACGACCTGCGCGCTGCATTGCGCACGGGCGAGAAGCTCGACGACATCGCCAAGAAGCAAGGCGTCTCACAGGACGACCTCGTGAACGCGATCGTCAAGGGCATGCAATCGGGTCAGTCATCGAGCTCCGGCTCGGTGAGCGCGGCCGAGCTCAAGAAGATCGCCGCGGAGATCGCCGCCGGCAAACGACCGGAAGGGCACCGTCATCACCACCACCACAAGAGCGTCGACGGCACGTCGGCCGCGGCGACCCAGCCTGCGCCGACCACCGGCACGCCGGGTGGTGTCGGCGGTGCCGTGAACGCCCTCGCCTGAGCCCCCCTGGGTGCGCCGTCGCGCTCGGCCGCTCTGACCATCTGCGTGGTCGCTCACGAGGTCAGGACATGCGGCCGAGTGCGGCGAGCGCGCGCTCGAGGCGGGGTTCGTTGTCGTGCAGCCGCGCGGCCGTCCAATACGACGGTCCGTGTTCGAGCATCGACGCAACATCCCAATAGGGGTGCTGCACCTCGCCGGTGAGGGCCTCGTAGGCGGCCCGGAACGCCTCGGCCGCAGCCTCGTCACACCACGCACGCAGGTTCGCGCTGCAGTGCGCGATGTCGCAGCCACGCGGACCGCGACAGGCGTTCGCCCAGTCGACGACGCCGGTGAGTCGCCCGCGCGCCCACAGCAAGTTGCCGGGATGGAAGTCGCGGTGGATGAAGACCGGCTGGTAGTCGGGCATCTCGTGGCGCCACACCGAGATGGCCCGCTCCCAGAGCTCGGGCCGCCGCGTTCCCCGAGGCGGCACCATCATCGTGGCGTCGTACCACCGGAAGTACTCGTGCGGAAAGGTCGATGGGTCGACTGCGTGCACTGTCGCCGCCGCGAGAGCGAGAGCATTCGGATCCGGGTGCGCGACCGCCCGGCCGCCGAGCATCGTCGACAGCACGACGGGCACGCCGTCACCGACTTCATGGCCGTCCTCGTCGACGGCGACGAGTACCGGCACCGGGAGCCCGTGCGCGGCGGCGAAGCGCAACGCGTCTCGCTCGCGAGTCACGGCCTCGGGCTCGGCGTCGAGGAAGCCCGGCCACACGTAGCGCCGCACCACGAGCCGTGCACCGTTGTCCATCTGCACCGCGTGCAAGGCGGCCGACGACGCGCCGGCGAGGCGTCGCACCGAGACGATGCGTGCGCTCACGCGCTGCTCGATCCACGTGCGGACGGCCACCGGCACCCCCGCGCGCCGCAGCTCTCGGGGGAGCGTGTGGGGCGCCCGGTGGTTCGGATGCGAACGACGCGCCACGTCCACCATCCTGGCGCACGCGCGCCGGGATCGCAGAGGCCCGCCGCGAGCGTGTCGGTGGGGGCAGCACGCGCGGCGGGCCTCCTCCAGTAGCTGTCGGCGCCCGTGACCGTGCGAATCCAGCGCGGTCCGCCGCCGTGACGCTTGGCATAACCGGCACGACCAGTGACGTATCGCCGCGCCGCTCGCCGGGAAACGAACAGGCCGGGACTCCATTGTCCCGGCCAGTCGTGTCTCTCGACATTCTCATTCGGTCAGCCGCCGCCGAACTTGCGCGCGAACTCGTCGTCGCCGCCGCCAATGTGACGTTTGGCGCCGCCGAGCAGGGTCGCAAGCTTGGCCTCGGCCAGTGCCAGTAACGGAGCGACGGCCGGTTCGTCGATCGCCAGCGCCCGCGCCACGAGGTCGTGGCCCGCGCCCGCGTCACGCATGCGCAGCGCGACGGCGTACGACGATGGCAGGCGGGTGATGGCTTCGTCTCGCATCACCCCACGAATCGTACGAACCGACGCGGTACGCGTCATCAGTACTGACTACGCAATGACGAGGCGGCCACCGGTATCGGCCGTGACCGTGTCAGCCAACCTGGAACTCACAGGGACGAAGTCGCCGAATCCCCCGCATTTCGATCAAGGGATGCGCGCGCATCGTCGCCCGTGATGAGACAATCGCGCGCAATACTCACATTGACCGTTCATAGTGGACAGTTCGTGGGTAGGCCAGCACCGTTAGCAGATGCGCCCGTCCGGACCTTGCGGCCGCCAAGGGAAGCGACGTTGGGGTCGCAATGCCGAGCGAGCAGCAGCTGTCCGACGTGTTGAGCGAGTTTGCTCGCACCCTCGTCACCGATTTTCCGATCCAGGCCATCCTCGACCATCTCGTCAAACGGATCGTCGACGTCATGCCGATCTCCGGCGCAGGCGTGACTCTCATCTCGCCGGGCACCGACCCCCGCTACGTCGCCGCATCGAACGACGCCGCGCTGCACTTCGAACAGCTCCAGAGCGAGCTCGGCGAAGGACCATGCCTCCAGGCATACAGCACCGGTGAAGCGGTCGCGATCGCCGACCTCTCGACCGATCCGCGGTTTCCGACCTTTTCGCGTCGCGCCGCGGCAGATGGACTCGCGGCCGCGTTCACGTTCCCCCTGCGCGACGGCAGCCAGCGGCTCGGCGCGCTCGACCTCTACCGCGACACACCCGGTCCGCTCGACGCGCGAGCGATGGCGGCGGCGCAGACGTTGGCCGACGTCGCCGCCGCATATCTACAGAACGCTCAGGCGCGAACCGACCTGCAGAACGCGTCGGCACGTTCGCTCCAGACCTCGTTGCACGATGGGCTGACCGGCTTGGCGAACCGGGAGCTCCTGTTGGAACGCCTCGAGCACGCCGTGATACGCAGTCACCGATCGGGACGCATGGTGGCGGTGCTGTTCGCGGATCTCGATCGATTCAAGCTCGTCAACGACCTCCACGGGCATACCGTCGGCGACGAGCTGCTCGTCGCCATCAGCCGGCGCTTGACGACCATCCTCCGCGAGGAGGACACGTTGGCGCGGATGTCGGGCGACGAGTTCGTGATCCTGTGCGAGGAGCTCGAGAGCCGCACGCCGGTCGAGGCCATTGCAGCTCGCGTCGCCAAGGCGTTCGAACGACCGTTCCAGCTCAGCCGATGTGAGGTGACCATCAGGGCAAGCATCGGCGTCGCGTACTCGAGCGGCGACGATCGAGGCCCCGAGGCACTGCTGCAGGATGCCGACGCGGCGATGTATCAGGTGAAGCGACAAGGCGGCGGCAAGCACGGCGTGCTCGATCTTCGTGAGCAGACCATTGCGATCAACCGCGGCCACCTCGAGCGCGACGCGAGAGGCGCCGCCGCGCGCGGCGAGCTGCACGCCGAGTACCAACCGATCGTCGACCTCCACGACGGCCGCGTCATCGGCATGGAGGCGCTCCTCCGCTGGGATCATCCGACGCGGGGACTCGTGCTCCCCTCGACGGCGATCCCGCTTGCGGAGAGGTCCGACGCGATCGGCGAGATCGGGCAGTGGATGATCGAACGCGGCTGCATCGACCTGCAACACTGGCACGACGACCTCAATCCGCTCATGATGACCGTCAACGTGTCGGCCCACGAGCTCATGTCGCTCGAGTATCCGGGTCTCGTCGCCGGCCTCCTTGCCGCGACCCACACCGATCCAAGGCTCCTGACGTTGGAGATGACCGAGACGGCGTTCGTGCAAGACAGCGAGCGGGCCGCGGTCGTCCTCAACGAGCTGAAGGAGATCGGCGTCGGTCTTGCGCTCGACGACTTCGGCACCGGCTACTCGTCACTGACGTACCTGAAGCGGTACCCGATCGACATGGTGAAGATCGATCGAGAGTTCGTCATCGACATGGAGCACGATCCGGTGTCCCTTGCCATCGTCGCGGCGCTCATCGATCTGGCGCACGCGCTGTCGATGACGGTCGTCGCCGAAGGCGTCGAGACGCCGGCCCAGCGCGACCACCTCGCGGCGTTGGGGTGCGACCACTGCCAGGGCTACTACTTCGCGAGACCGATGACGGTCGACGACATCGATCTCGTGATGGGACCCGATCCCGCACAAACGCGCCTGCCGGCGTTGCACGGCTTCCGCTCGCCGCGGTGAGGAAGCGCGTCAGCCGCGCGTGAGCTGCGCGATCACGACGTCACGACCTGCGTTGATCGTCGTGGCGTTCGGCCGAGTCCATTCCGGTGAACCCCGGGCCGAAGTACTTGTCGTTACGTCGCGACCGCGCCGTCGCCCGCCTTCTTGGTCCCATAGTCCGTTTCGCTCCATATCGGCGCGACACTGGTGCATGCGCATTAGCTCCGCACGGTCCGAGGTGCGCCATGCCCGCCACTAGCCGATCCGGAGCAGAGCGAGATCTTGCTGCGGCACGCCGCGACGCCGAGGCCGACGGGCGCGACGACGAGGCCGACCTGCGAGACGGCCAAGCCGACGCACGCGAACGCTCCGCCGATCGCGATCGCCGCCAGAATGCGTCTGCGTCAGACCGGCTCGAAGGCTCCGCGCCGACGGCTGCCGGTGCCGCCCGCCGTGATGCGGCCGGCGACCGACGTCGATCGGCCGCCGACCGGCGCTCGGCGCGCGAAGATCGCTCGTACTCGGCATCGGAACGGTCTTCGGCGGCTCGCGACGACCTCACCGGGACACTGCGCCGCGGCGTCGGGATGGTCGAGATGCAACGCGAGATCGACCGCTGCCGGCGATCAGGCGATCCACTGGTCGTCGCGTTCCTCGACGTCGACGGCCTCAAGATGATCAATGACAAGCGCGGTCATCAAGCCGGTGATCGGGCACTGCGCGCGGTCGGCGTGGCGTTGCGCAACGCGATGCGCTCGTATGACGTGGTCATGCGCTATGGCGGCGACGAGTTCCTCTGCGCCCAGCCCGGAGTCGGCCTCGCTGAGGTCAACGAGCGCGTGCTCGCGCTCCGCGTCGAGCTCGCGTCGGCCGTTGTCCCCGTCTCGGTGAGCTTCGGACTCGCGGAGCTCCGGCCCGGGGACCACCTGGAGACGCTCGTTGCGCGCGCCGACGACGCCGTCTACAAGCAGCGGCGTCGAGCGCGAGGCCGAGCGAGCGACACATCGCGAGTTCCGTCTTAGTCGAAGGCACGGTGACGCTTCCGGCCGTCCTCAACGGCAGTTCGACGCGCGCGTTTGGCGTGTCCGTGGTCCGCGCCCCGCAAGCGACCCTCTGACCTGGACTTCTGTAGTCGGGCTGCCGGGATTTGAACCCGGGACCTCTTGACCCCCAGTCAAGCGCGCTAACCAAGCTGCGCCACAGCCCGTCGCCCCTTGCGGGGGACGAGGCAGTGTAGTTGTCGGTGTGGCGTGTCAGCCGAAGTGATGGGCGAGCCACTCGACACCCTGCGCCGCCCGCCAGCCCAGGTACACGACCGTGGCCACCATGAGGAGCTTGAAGTGCCACGGCACGGGCACGACCTCTTCGAGCTCTTCGCCGCGCGCCTTGGCCTGCTCCACCTTGCGCTGGCGCGAGTAGTCGACGACCTGCTCGCAGTACGGGCAGGTGCCGTCGGTGCGCAGCGATGTGGGCGTGAGGTAGCGCGTGCACGCCGGGCACCAGGCCATCCATCGATTCAAGCACGGCGACGTTCGCATGCTCTGGTGAGCGAAAGGGGCGCTCAGCGACCCTTTCGCTCGAGCAAGCCGCGGAGAGAGCCGCGGGAGGGGGCTCCCCGGGCTCAGAGGTTGGGCAGTACCTCGTCGGCGAGCAGGTGCAACGTGGCGTCGCTCGCCCGGTCGTGACAGAAGAACACGAACAGGCTGAAGCCCTGCGCGGCCAGCTCGTGCACCCGTTCCACGATGCGTTCCGGCGTGCCGACGAACCCGCCGTCGTGCAGCCCCCACCCGGCGCCCGGGAAGCGCCGCTCGGCCTTGGGCAGGACCGCCGCGAGCTCGGCTTCGGTGGGCGCGATGACACACACCGCCTCGACGCTGCGCCGGATCTCGGCCGGGTCACGACCGATCGCCGCGCAGCACTCGTCGAGCACCTGCTGCTTGCGGGCGAGATCGCCGAGCGCGTACGTGGGCACGTTCCACACGTCGGCGTAGCGCGCCACGAGCGGCAAGGTGCGCCGCTCCCCCGCCCCGCCCACGTGGATCGGCGGGTGAGGCGACTGCACGGGCGGCGGAAGGTTCGGGAGGTCGTGCACGCGGTAGTGCTCGCCCTCGAAGGTGGTGCGGCCCGGCTCGAACATCTGCGTGATGATCTCGAGCGCCTCGCCCAGGCGATCGCTTCTCTCGGCGACGCTCCCCCACGGAAGGCCGGCCTCGTGGTGCTCCGGCTCGTAGCTCCCGCTGCCGATCCCCAGCTCGAGTCGCCCGCCCGAGATCACGTCGAGCGTGGTCGCCATCTTCCCCAGCAGGGCCGGATGGCGGAAGTTGTTGCACAGCACGAGATGGCCCACACGCAGCCGTTCGGTGTGCGCCAGCAAGGCCGTGGCCACCGTCCAACCCTCGAACGCCGCCACGTCGGGCAGCATCGGCCCGTAGAGGTGGTCGTACACCCAGAACGAGTGGAACCCGAGCGCCTCCACGAGGCGAGCCCGGCCGAGCAGCTCGTCGTAGCCGAGCTGGAGCTGGGGCACATAGATGCCCACGTCGATCGGATGCGCGCGCACGACCCCGCACCGTACAGAATCTCGCCGTGACCCAAGACGACTTCGACGGCCGTACCGTGATCGTGACAGGAGCCGCGGGCGGCATCGGCGCCGCGGCAGCAACCGAGTTCGCCGCGCGCGGCGCCCGAGTGGCGGCCGCCGACGTGCAGGGCTGCGCGCAGACGGTTGCCGCCATCACCGACGCGGGCGGCACCGCCCTCGATCTCACGGTCGACGTGCGCGACCACGAATCGGTGCGCGCCATGGTTGCGCAGACCGTTGATCGCTTCGGCGGTCTCGACGCCGCGTTCAACAACGCGGGCGTGTCGCACGCGCTCGCCGCGTTCCATGAATCCGACGTCGACGAATGGCATCGGGTGCTCGCCGTGAACCTCAGCGGTGTCTACCTGTGCATGCGCGAGGAGCTCGCGCAGCTCGTTCGTCAGGAGCGCGGCGGCGCGATCGTGAACACGTCGTCGGGTGCCGGTGTGGTTGCGTCGCCGATGATGGCGGCGTACACCGCGTCGAAGCACGGCGTGCTCGGTCTCACGAAGGTGGCCGCGCAGGAGTACGCGCGGCAAGCGATCCGAGTGAACGCGATCCTGCCCGGCCCCACCGACACACCGATGATGCGCGCGTCGATGGAGGCCAGCCCCTTCCTCGCGCAGATCGTGCCGAAGACCACGCCGACCGGCAAGCTCGCGGTGGCCGACGACGTGGCGACGACGGCGGTGTGGTTGTGCTCCGACGCGGCGCGGCTCGTGTCGGGTGTGAGCCTCGTGGTCGACGGCGGCCAGATCTGCCGCTGACGTCGCCAACCTCGGCGCTCAGCTGGGATGCGTACGGGTGCGAGCTCCGGCGCGCAAGATCGCGCTCGGGAGCTCGCGACCAACGATCTTCTGCGCGAGGCGCGCGCAGTCGATCAAGGCGTCGAGATCCACGCCGGTGTCGATGCCCATGTCGTGGAGCATGTGCACCAGATCTTCGGTCACGGCGTTCCCCGACGCGCCGGGCGCGTAGGGACAGCCACCGAGACCACCGATCGACGCGTCGAAGCGCACCACGCGCCGCTCGAGGCCCGTGAGCACGTTGGCGAGCGCGGTGCCGCGGGTGTCGTGGAAGTGCAGTCCGATCGTGGTGATGTCGACGCGGGCGGCTTCGAGCGCGTCGAGCAGATCGTGCACTCGCCGTGGCGTCGCCATCCCGGTGGTGTCGCCGAAGCTCACCGAGGTGCAACCCACATCGATGAGATGACCGGCGAGCTGCGCCACCCGTTCCGGCGCCACGTCGCCCTCGTACGGGCAGCCGAACGCCGTGGAGATGATCCCTTCCACCGGCACCGCGTCGTCGGCGCTGCGCGCGAGCGTGGTGATCTCGGCGATGCCGCCGATCGAATCGGCTACGGAGCGCCGCACGTTCTTGCGGTTGTGCGTCTCGCTCGCGCTCACCACCACTTCGATTGCGTCGACATCGGCTTCGAGCGCCAGCTGCGCGCCGCGCGGGTTCGGCACGAGCGCGCTGTACTGCACGCCCGGCAGCCGCTCGATGGCCGCCATCACCTCGGCCGCGCCCGCCATCGCCGGGATCGCGTCGGCACGTACGAACGACACGGCCTCGATGCGCGCAAGCCCCGTACGCGCCAGCGCGTCGATCAAACCGACGCGCGCCGCGATGGGTACCGGTGCCTCGTTCTGGAGTCCGTCACGGGGACCGACGTCACGAACGTCGACGCGTTCGGGCCACCTCGTCACGAGGTCAGCCTAACTTCTCACCTGCCGTCGACGAGCCGGACCGGATCGCCGCTGACCGCGATGCTCCACGTGGTGCGGTCGGTGACACCACCCGATGCGAAGTGGTAGCGCAGCTTCCACCACGTCTTGCCGGCGTAGCGCGTCGCGTAGTCCGACGGCAGGTTCACGGTGAGCTCCACGAGCCGCTCGTTGAACTTGCTGCCACTCTTGCGCCCGGGGAGCGGCGTC
The DNA here is from genome assembly GCA_017882905.1 of Acidimicrobiia bacterium. GTDB lineage: Bacteria > Actinomycetota > Acidimicrobiia > IMCC26256 > PALSA-610 > Chersky-683. Next base: position 9,999 of record JADGOO010000211.1, read on the forward strand.
GTGGTGCCGCTCACGTCGAGCGCGCTGCCGGAGCCGGAGTACGGCGTGAGCGAAGCATCGAGCTTCGTGTCGGGCGTGGTGTAGGTGAAGCTCACCGGATTGCCGTCGGGGCCGAGGAGCTCGATCGTCTGGCCCCCTTCGCCCGGGTCCCACAGATCGACGCTGAGATGATGGCCCGCGTAGCTCGGGTCGATGCTCGCCAGCGGGAACACGGCCGTGCTGCCGGCGGCACGTGCGTACACGCCGAGATGCTGCTCGGCGAACACCTGCGGGCAGCTCGCACGGTAGATGGCCGCGTCGTTCGGGTCGCTGGAACACGATGTGAACGTGCTGCCGACACGGGCGCGCAGATCGAAGCCGTTCTCACCGAACGACGTGGAGTTCGTCGACGTGGTGATGTGAATGCGGTAGCGACCCGGGCGGCTCCCGGCCGGGATCGTGAAGAGCGTGTGCCAGCCGGTCCACGCGGCATCGCCCGAGCGCGCCGTCACAGTGCCCGGACCGAAGGGCGGGTCGTCGGTGGGGTCGAGCGGCGTGAGCGTGCCGTCGGTGATCTTGTAGATCGTGTCGGTGCTCCCCGTGGTGCCATCGCCCAGCGCACGGTCGAGACCCGACGATGTGGGGTTGAACGCGGCGTCGTTGATCTCGACGGTGACCGTCTGGCTCGTGTCCGTGACGTCGACGGCGTACACGTAGCCGCTCGAGTCGTAGTAGAGCGCGTTGTTCGGGCTCCCGGGCGGACAACCCGTGTACGTGGTGCCGTTCGTGAACATCGCCCGGTACCGCGAGTTGATCTGGTCGCCGTCTTCGCTGGCGGCGCAGTAGCCGTTGATAGCGAGGTCCACGCCACCGAGTGCGTTGGCGTCCATCTCGTTGAACGGGCTGCCCATCGGCACAGGAAGCTGGTACTCGGCGGTGGCGCACTTGCTGATCACCGGGTGCAGGTGCATCACCGACGTGAAATACGTGGGCACCTGCCGGTCGGTCGCGCACACCTTCAGTCGGTGGTTGTTACCCGGCACCGTGGTCACCGAGACCGACATGCCGCCCACACCGTCGACCACGTTGTTCTTCGCCAACGTGGTCGTCGCGGTAGCCGTCGCGGTGCCGAGATCGTTGGGCATGTAGATCACGCCGGCGAGCGCGGCGGCGTCGACCGCGCGCTGCAGCTGTGTCCCCTCGCGGTAGAAGCTGCCGAGATCCACGGCGAAACCCGCGCAGAGCAACAGGAACGTCATGCACAGCGCGACGAACACGAGCACGAAGCCGTGCTCGTCGCGCCCGTCGCGGCGGGCGCGGCGGATCACCGGCTCGGCTCCAACCGCATCACCGCGGTGTCGTGGATGTCCTTGTCGCCCCACAGCTTGGTCATGCTCGTGTGATGCACCTCGAGCCAGACCCCGATGTAGTCGGGACCGCCAGGTGCGGCAAGGCTCGTGACGCGCGATGCCGCGGGCCACGAATCATCCTTCGTGTACCCGGCCGAGAGAAACGTGACCTGATCGATCGAGAGGTCGGCGCCCACGTAGTAGTTGCAGACTCCTGCGACGGGACCGGTCATGCATTGCGCCGGGATCGTGCCGGTCGGGCCGCTCGCCTTGAACACGACGATCTTCTTGACGTTCGTGAGGCCACTCGCGCCCTGTACCGACTTCAAGATGTTGTAGTCGGCGAGCGGATCGTTGCCGGCCGACGACCCGACACGGGCGCCGGCGCGTGCCGCGTTGGCGACGGTCAGCGAATCCTTGAACAGGAACCCGAACTCGATCATCCCGAAGATGAGCATCAGGAGCAGTGGCATGACGATGGCCGCCTCGACCAGCGCCGCCCCGCGCTGGTCGAGGCGACGACGGTGCCGGCGCGGCCCATTGGGGTGCCCGGTCATGTCGGCCATCGTGGCGGTTCGTCCGGTTTGGGCGTATAGGTCGGAAGGACCTTTTCGCCCGCAGTGGCGGCCGTCGACCCTGCTCCGCCTCTGCACACACTCACCGATCGGCGCCGGACGCCTTGATCTGAGTGGGCCCGCCGAGCCCATGGAGACGGCCGGCGAGCGGGTCAGGCGTGCTTGCGCCGCACCCGGAGCTTGAGCGGCGCGGGGCCGAGCCGGAAGGCTTCGCGCACCTTGCGCTCGAGGTAGCGCATGTAGGTGGCCGGCAGCTCACCCGTGGTGAAGAGCGTGATCGTGGGCGGATCAGTGGCACCCTGGGTGGCATACGAGATGCGGGGCCGCCGGCCGCGGTGCACCGGCGGCGGATGGCCGGCCTGCGCATCGCGCAATACCCGGTTCAGCGCCGCGGTCGGGATGCGGTGGTGATACGCCGCTTCGGCTTCGCGCAACGCGGGAAGCAGCTGGTGCACGCGACGGCCGCTGAGGGCCGAGATCGAGAGCACCGGCGCGTACGAGAGGAAACCCAGCATCCGCCCGACCTGCGTGCGGACGATCTCGCGGGCCTCCGTGTCGAGGAGATCCCACTTGTTGAGCACGACCACGATCGCGCAACCCGACGCGTCGATCCGCTCCGCCAGGCGCTGGTCCTGATGCGTCACACCATCGGCCGCGTCGATCACGAGTAACGCGGCGTCGACCCGGTCGATGGCCTGCAGCGCGCGCACGAGCGCGTAGTACTCGGTGGGTTCATCGACGCGGCTCTTGCGGCGCATGCCGGCGGTGTCGACGAAGCGCAGCGGCCCGGCGTCGGTCTCGACGATCGTGTCGATCGCGTCGCGGGTGGTGCCGGGCATGTCGTGCACGACCGCGCGCTCGTCGCCCACGAGTCGGTTGAACAACGTGCTCTTGCCCACGTTGGGCCGACCGACGATCGCTACCGAGAAGATCCCGTCGTCGCCGCGCGTGGAGGGCTCCTCGACGGCGACGCCATCCACGAGCGCACGACCGAGCTCGTCGTGGGTGGGCAGCGGCGGGAGCGCGGCGACCACGGCGTCGAGCAGGTCGCCGCTCTCGCGGCCGTGGAGCGCGCTCACCGGATACGGGTCGCCGAGTCCGAGCCGGCTGAACGCCCAGATCTCCGGCTCCCGCAGCTCGGTGTCGACCTTGTTCGCGACCACGAGGACCGGACGGCCCGCCCGGCGCAGCACGTCGGCCACTCGGGCGTCTTCCTCGGTGATGCCCGTGGTCACGTCGACCACGAACACGATCACGTCGGCGGCGCGCATCGCTCGCTCGGCCTGGTCGCTCACCTTGGCGTTGAGCGCCGACTCGTCGACGGTGAGGCCGGTGTCGCCGGGGGCGAGCCAACCGCCCGTGTCGACCACCCGGAAGTTGCGGCCCTGCCACTCGGCCTCGAGCTCCTTGCGATCGCGAGTGACGCCGGGTTTCTCCTCGACGATCGCGTCTCGCCGACCGACGATGCGGTTGGCGAGCGTGCTCTTGCCCACGTTGGGACGACCGACGATGGCGACGAGCGGGAGCTGGTTCATGCCGCTGAGCGCAGTGCAGCCACGAGCGCTCCCCCATCGGCCGCGACGATCTCCACCGGGCGCGACAGCGCGGCAGCCGACTCGCCGTCGAGGAAACGGCCCCGCGACAACGTCACGTCGGGGAGCAGCACGCGATCGCCGGCCGGCACCCGATCGAGCGCCGGCGAGATGTCGGCGCTGGTGAGGAGTCCGGTCACACCGATGTTGCCGCCGAAGAACTCATTGGCGATCACGAGCAGGCGCACCGGTGCACCGGCGACGGCACTCAAGGAGTCGAGCCATGGTTCAAGCACCGGCGCGCCGAGCGCGCCCGTGACGAGCCACGTCGGGCGCACTGCGCTGCTCGCCGCGGCTGATGCGGCGCTCGACGCTGCGGAACTGCGGGGTGCTCGATAGCCGTCGGCCGGCGCGCCGTCGACCCACGCGAAGAAGCCGCCGCGCGCATCGTCGCGTGGGGCGTCAACGAGACCATGGGCACCGCACGACTCATCGAGTGCCGCGGCGATCTCGGCGTGGAGCGTGACGGCCATGCCGATGCCGTTCTCGTGTTGCGGGCAGCCGTCGTAACGCTCGATCCCGGGGAACGGGCGGCCGGCGAGCAGGTAGTACTCGTCGGACGCGTACACGAGCCGGCGCCCGACGATCTCGAGATACCGCGCCTGCCACTCGTCGACGCAATCGACCACGGCCTCGGCCTCGGCGCGCGTGTGCGGTCGCATGTCGGCTTCGCGGTTGTGCGCGCTCACACCGAGCGGCACCACGCCGAGCGTGGCGAGCCGCGGAAAGCGATCGAGCACACCGAGCAACGTGTCGTGCAGCACCGCACCGTCGTTGATCCCCGGGCAGCACACGACCTGACCGTGGACCTGCACGCCGGCTTCGAGCAGCAGCGCGAGCCAGCGCAGGCTCGTCGCGCCCCGACGGTTGCGCAACAACCGCGTGCGCACGTCGGGGTCGGTCGCGTGGATGCTCACGTGCAGGGGACTCAGGCCTTCGCTGATCACCCGTTCGAAATCGGCTTCGGTGAAGCGCGTGAGCGTGGTGAAGTTCCCGTAGAGGAACGACAGCCGGTAGTCGTCGTCCTTCACATACAGGCTCTTGCGCATGCCGGCGGGCAGCTGGTGGATGAAGCAGAACGGGCAGTGGTTGTCGCAGGTGCGCACGCGGTCGAACACGGCGCTCTCGAGCTCGAGGCCGAGGCTCTCCCCCGAACGCTTGCGGATCGCCACGGTCTGTTCGAGTCCACCGCGGCGCACATCGAGATCCACGGCGGCCTCGTCGGCCTGCAACTGGTAGCGGATCACGTCGCGGACGTGCTCACCGTTCAACGTGAGGAGCTCGTCGCCCGGTCGCAACCCGGCTGCGTCGGCCGGCGATCCGGGCGCGACAGCAACAACTCGAGCAGCGACCATGGGTACAGTGTACGGGTAGCCCCCTTGGGCCCTTACCCTGGACGCCATGTCGGTCGACAAGGTCCTCCTCGCCGAACCCCGCGGTTTCTGTGCAGGCGTGGAGATGGCCATCAAGGCATTGGCATGGATGGTGCGCGCCTTCGAGCCGCCCGTGTACTGCTACCACGAGATCGTGCACAACCGGCTCGTGGTCGAGCGGTTCGCCCGCCTCGGTGTGGTGTTCGTCGATTCGATCGACGAGGTTCCGGCCGGAGCGCCGCTGATGCTCTCCGCGCACGGCAGCGCTCCCGAGGTGGTCGCCGCGGCCAAGGGACACGGCGGCACGGTGGTCAACGCGGTGTGCCCGCTCGTCACCAA
>JADGOO010000212.1 GCA_017882905.1 Acidimicrobiia bacterium
CGGCTCGGGATCTCGGGCTCCGTTGCGGCCATCCTGCTGATCGCGGCGTTGATCGCGATGCTCTGGGGTGTGCTGAGCCTGGCCCGGTTCGAGCAGACCACCGTTCTGCCGTCGCCGCCGGCCCTGGCTGACGGTTAAACGGCGTCGTACACTGGGAAGAACTGGTGGGGCGATCCGGCCTCGCCGCGTCGCAGACACCAGGAAGGTGGAGCGCCGTGCGATTGTCTCGCGCTCAGCAGAACGTGGTCTACGTGATGGCCGCATTCTTCGCGATCGCGATCGCCATCGGCTTCTGGCCCGTGCACGCCGCCGTGTTCGGTGCGCCGTCGTACTCGTGCGGGAGCGGGTTCGTGCACAGTGGCCACAAATGGAAGATCGACAGCGCGACGGCGAGCAACGAACGGACCAGCAACGACGCGGCCACCGGAACGCCCAGCGACGTGTGCCCCGACAAGGTCTACGGGCGCCGCGATTTCGCGCTGCTGGTCGTCGGGTTCGCGGTCGTGGTCGGCCTGCTCACACTCGTGCTGATGCAGGGCCCGCAGGATCGCAGCAGCAGCGCGCTCCAAGCCTCGATGCGCGTTCGCGATAGGCGCTAGTCGAGCGTCCAGTACTGCTCGGCGGCGCGTTCGAGTCGATCGCGCAACTGCCAGAGTCGCTCGAGCACGGGCACCTGCGTGACGTATTGCTCGAACACGCGCCACTTCGCGTCGAAGTCGTGCGACACCGACGGGCAGGCCGGTGATGCAGTGATCCCCAGCTTGTGCAACGCGCGGAACCGCGCCGCGAGCACGCGAGGGATGAACACGTAGGGAAGATCGCTGTACCAGAGCCACGGCACGCCCTCCGTGCGCACGCGAGCCGCGAGCGCGGATACGTGACACGCCTGGTGATCGACGTGCGACAAACCGAGCGGCGCGACGACACACGTCGGCCCGACGTCGCCAATGGTCGCGACCAGCGCGTCGGCGGCACCCGGCGGCTCGGCGATCGGGTCGGCTCGTTCCTCGTGGGAGCTCTGGCACAGCGGTAGCCAGCGGGGCGTCGCGCCGACGGCGGCGAGCGCCCGCACGTCTTCGTCGCGGCGCACTGCCATGGTGTCGTCACCCGGCGCGAATCCGCAATCCGTGTCGTGCTCGTTGAGCGGGTCGGTGTAGGCGGCCGGCGAAGCGGCGAACAAGGTCGCGACGGTCGCGCCGGGATGCGCGAGCATCAGCGCGCCGCACGACACGACGGCGTCGTCGAGATGCGGCGATATCACGAGCAGGCGATCGAGCTGACCTGGTTCCTCGAGACCCCACACGCCCCCGAACCTAGCCAAGCGCGCAGACCGTCAGCTCGCGTCGCCCGCGGCAGACAGGAGATAGAAGCTGCTCACTCCGTCGCCGGTCGCGCGACCCGCACCGTCGTAGAGGAAGGTGTAGAGCAGGTGCCCGTTGTACGACAGCTGCTGGGTTCCGTCGGCCTGTGCGTACACCGCAGCCTTGCTCTGGTCGAGGCCCCCGCCCACGCTCGGCGTACCCGACCAGGTGACCGCCGGCCACGAACCCAGCTCGGCGCCCGCCTTGCTCACCGTGCCCGAGCCGTCGGGAGTGAAGAGATACAAGGGGTGTCCGTAGGCGTCGACGATCACACTCTGGCTCATGTTCATCGAGTTCGTCACCGGCATGACCGTGAGCGCCGCGGCCGCCGTCACCGTCACCGGGCCCTCGAGGGTGGACTGCGAACCGATGCCGGCGGCGTTACGCGCCGCGACCCGGAACGCGTACGACTTCGAGTTCGTCAGACCGGTCACCACTGCGGTGGTGGCCGAGCCGAAGGTGCGCGGAGCCTGCGCGACCGAACCGAGGTAGGGCGTGACGATGTAGCTCGAGATCGCCGAGCCCGGACTGTTCGGCGCCTTCCACGTGACCGTCGCCTGTGCGTTTCCCGGTGCGACGGTGAGCCGCGACGGCGCGGAGGGCAGGCCGATCGTCACCGGCTTCGACGCGGCCGACTGCTTACCGGTACCAACCGCGTTGTGCGCGGCGACTTTGAACGTGTAGCTCTTGCCGTTCTTGAGGCCGCCGACCACCTCGCTGGTCTTGTTGGAGTGGAACGACACCGTGGTCTGGGCCTTCGCGCCGAGATACGGCGTCACGAGGTACACCGTGATCTTCGACCCGCCGTTGGACGGCGCCGGCCACGAGACCCGGGCCGACTTGTCGCCCGATACCGCCGTCGGCCGGCCCGGGGCGCCGGGCTTGGACACGGCTGCACCGGCGGGCGGCACCGCACTCAACGTGAAGGCGGCCATTCCCATCACGACCACGAATCCGAGCATCCGACGTCGCATCGGTCCCACCTCTCGCCCCCGGTAACTCCGGCCCACTCCGAGTACGGCGCAATCCTCCGGGCGGTTCAAGGTTCAGCGAATCGCGTCACCGGCAGCAGCCGTCAGCGCCGCCAAACCGGCATCGAGCTCCGCGTCGGTCGGCCAGCCGAACCCGAGGCGAAAGTGCGTGTCGTCGACTTCGAACCAGTGACCGGGGCCCACATAGGTGCCGTGCTCCGCAAGCAGGTCGTCGTAGAAGCGTGGGGCGTCGACGTCGAGGCCCGGCCGGAAGCGCACGAGACCCACCACTCCGCCCTGCGGGGAAACCCACTCGAACGTGTGCTGCCCTCCCATCCACTCGACCACGACCGCGCGGCGAGCACGCACGTCGTCGAGGATCGGCATCAAGATCCGCTCGCGGTCGGCCAGCACGCGCGCGGCGATCGCCTCGTCGAGCGTCGCGCCACAAATGAACATCTGTTCCTTCGCCGCGAGCAACGTCTCCGACAACGCCGGATCCCTGCACACGGCCCACCCGACGCGCAATCCCGGCAGCCCGTACGCCTTCGACATCGATGACACGCTGATCGCACGCTCGGAGAGCGTGGCCGCCATCGGCAGCTGCGGCCCGTGGGTGAGATCGCGGTAGGTCTCGTCGACGAGTAACACCGCGCCGGAACGTTCGGCCAGATCGACGAGCTCGTGCAGCGATGCGAGGTCGAGCATCGTCCCCGTGGGATTGTGCGGGCACGTGACCGAGATCAGTTTGGTGACGCCCGGCTTCAGGAGCGCAGCAACACGCGCGACATCGAGGCGCCACGACTCGTCGAAGCTGAGATCCACGATGTCGATCGCCGCGCCGATCGCACGCGGCGTCTCGAGGTTGGTCGCGTAGTTCGTGCGCACGATCACCGCGTGGTCGCCCGGTTCGAGCA
>JADGOO010000213.1 GCA_017882905.1 Acidimicrobiia bacterium
CCGCGTTCGCGCCGGTGCCCGATCTGGCAGCGGTCGTCGTGCTCGACGACGGCGACGAGGCCCTCCAGGAAGAGCGCGCGCCCACGTGGCACGCACGCGACGTGTTGATCGAGCGCGCGGAGGCGGCCGCGGCGCCGGTGGCGATCGTGTCGAGCGCACCCACGGTGACGGCGCTCGTGCGCGCCGAATCGGTGGAAGCGCCGCCGCCCGCGATCGAGGCCGACGGCTGGCCGCGCGTCGAGGTGGTCGATCTCGCGGCGGAAGCGCCTGGTCTCGGCTTGTTGACCAACACGCTGGTGGATCGTGTGCGCGGCGCCGTCGACGCCGACGAGCTCGCGCTCGTGGTGTTGAACCGGCGGGGCCGCGTGCGGCTCCTGGTGTGCCGCGACTGCAACACGATCACGCGTTGGGATGCCGAGGACCGTCCGGCGTGGTCGCCGCCGAGTGGCGACATCGCGTACCTGCGCCCCGAGTTCTGCCCGTCGTGTGCGAGCACCCGGTTGCGGGCGTTGAGCGTGGGCGTGCAGCGCCTCGCGCGTGACCTGGCGGCGCGTCTCGGCGGGCGGGCCGAGGTGGGGGTGGTCGACGCGGCCACCGATGTCGCGCCCGACGCGCCGGTGCTCGTGGGGACCGAAGCGGTGTTGCACCGCTCCGAGGTGCGGCGGCGGCGGCCGTCGTTGATCGCGTTCGCCGAGCTCGACCAGGAGCTCCTGGCGGCGCGATATCGCGCCGCGGAGCAGGCGATGTGGCTCATCGTGCGAGCCGCGCACGTGCTTGCGGCCCGGCCCCGTCGGGAGACCCGACTCGTGTTGCAGACGTCGATCGTCGACCACGAGGTGGTGCGCGCGGCCCGCCTCGGCACACCCGACCTCGCCGCCGACGCCGAACAGGAGCGCCGGCGCCGGTACAGCCTGCCGCCGTTCGGCGCGTTGGCCGAAGCCCGGGGCGGGGCCGATGCCCTCGACGTGCTCGCGCGCGAGCTGGCGCGCTTCGACGTCGCTTCGACGGGTGCTGTCGTGTTGCACGGCGACCAGGAGGCGGGCTCGTCGGCGACGCTGCTCGTGAGCGCGCCCGACATCGTCGCCCTTTCCGCCGCGCTGTCGCTGTCGCTCCCGGCCGCCCGCGCCGTGGGTGCGGTGCGGGTCGCGGTGGACCCCCCGCGGGTGTGAGCCGCTCCACCTCCGAGTTGCTGGGCCGCCGCGGGTACCTTGGTTCGGTCATGGCGTCGTACCCCATTCGTGTGTTCGGTGACCCGGTGCTGAAGTCGCCCGCGGCCGAAGTGACCGACCTCGACGGTCGCTTCGTGAAGCTCGTCGACGCCATGTTCACCACCATGTACGACGCTCCCGGCGTAGGGCTGGCGGCACCCCAGGTGGGTGTGCCGCAGCGCTTCTTCGTGTACGACGTCGGCGACGGCCCCGAGGTGCTGATCAACCCGCACATCGTGGAGTCCGAGGGCGAGTGGAGCTACGAAGAGGGCTGCTTGTCGATCCCGGGCCTGGCCTTCGAGATCGTGCGCCCGAAGCTGGTCACGGTGCAGGCCCACGACGTCGAGGGCAACGAGGTCATCGTGCAAGGCGACGAGCTGCTCGGGCGCGTGATGCAGCACGAGATCGATCATCTCGACGGCGTGTTGATGTTCGACCGGCTCGAGAAGGCCGAGCGCAAGCTGGCGCTCAAGCAGTGGCGCGAGCACGTCGAGTCGGGCGAGCGCCCCAACGCGTCGCACGCGTTGTAGACGTGCGCCTCGCTTACTTCGGAACACCGTTCGACGCCGTGCCGCCGTTGCGTGCGCTCGTCGCCGCGGGCCACGACGTGGCGCTCGTCGTCACCCAACCCGACCGGCGGCGCAGCGGCCGGGGCGGTGGTCTCGCTCCGAGCGCGGTGAAGGCGGCGGCGCTCGAGCTCGGCCTGCCGGTGGTCACGCCGGCCAAAGCGCGTGAGATCGTCGACGAGCTCACCGCGCTCGACGTGGAGCTCGGCGTGGTGGTGGCGTTCGGCCAGCTGCTCCCGCCGGCGCTGCTCGCGGCCTCACGGCACGGCTTCGTGAACATGCATTTTTCGTTGCTGCCGCGCTGGCGTGGTGCGGCTCCGGTCGAGCGGTCGATGCTCGCCGGCGACGCCGAGACCGGCGTGGCGATCATGGCCATGGAGGAAGGTCTCGATACGGGCGGCATCTTCGCCGAGGTGCGTGTGGCGATCGACGACCTGAGCGCGGGCGAGCTGCGCAACGCGCTCGTCGCGGCCGGCACCGACCTGCTCGTGCGCGAGCTCGAATCGATCCCAGGTCGCGAACCGCGACCGCAAGCCGGTGAACCCACCTACGCGCACAAGCTCACGGTGGAGGAGTTCCGCATCGATGCGGCCCGTCCCGCCGTGGAGCTGGCCCGAGTGGTGCGCGCGGCGAACCCGAAGCCGGGTGCGTGGTGCACCATCGATGGTCAACGCATCAAGGTGCTGCGCGCCCACGTGGCCGGCGATGCGCCGGTCGACCAAGAAGTGGCAGAGCCGGGCCTGATCGACCGGGCTGGTGTGCTCGCGTGCACGCCGGGTCGCTTGGCCCTCGACGAGGTGCAGCCCGAAGGCAAGCGTGCGATGGCCGCATCGGAGTGGCTGGCCGGGCGGCGCGGTGCTGCGGTGCGCATCGACGCGTGGGCGCCCGTCGCGTCGTCCGATTCGTGAGCGACTCGCCCCGCAAGGTCGCGCTCGATGCCCTCGTGCGGGTCGAGGAAGGCGCGTACAGCAACCTCGATCTGCCGGTCCGGTTGCGCCGCTCCAAGCTCGATGCGCGTGACCGTGCGTGGGTGACCGACGCCGTGTACACCACGTTGCGCCAGCAGCGGCGTCTCGACGCGCTCGTCGCGCTGCACTCCACACGGCCACTCGACGAGCTCGACCCGCCGGTGCGAGCCGCGTTGCGGTTGGGTGCGTACCAGCTCGTCGACGGAGTCGCGCCGCACGCGGCGGTGGGGGAGACGGTGTCGGCCACGCCGCCGTCGGCGCGCCGCTACGTGAACGCGGTGCTGCGCGCGCTGTCACGTTCGGGCCCGCCCTTCCCGGAGCCCGACGATGCCGGCACCCGCCTCTCGTATCCCGACTGGATCGTGACCGAGCTCGTGGAGCAGTTCGGCCGCGACGACGCCGAAGCCGCGCTGGCCGCGATGAACGATCCGCCGTCGGTCACGCTGCGCGTGCAGACCGGTCGGGTGAGCGCGGATGCGCTGAGCGCCGAGCTGCACCAGGCGGGCGGTCGGATCGAACCCGGTCGTCTCGTCGCCGACGCGTTGCGCGTGACTGGCCTCGGCGATCTCGCCAAGGTGCGGGCTGTGCGCGACGGTCGGGCCACGCCCCAAGACGAAGCGAGTCAGGCCGTGGCCGCGCTCGTCGATGCCCACGCCGGCGAGCGTGTCCTCGACGTGGCATCCGCACCGGGCGGCAAGACGACGGCGATCGCCACACGCGTCGGCGCCGACGGCATGGTGGTGGCCGCCGACCTGCACGACGGGCGGCTCGGACGGGTGCGCGAAGCCGCTGGTCGGTTGCAGCTGCGCACCGTGCACGCGGTCGTCGCCGATGGCACCCGACCGCCGTGGCGGCCCGCCGCGTTCGACCGAGTGCTGCTCGACGCGCCGTGCAGCGGGCTCGGCGTGTTGCGCCGGAGGGCCGAGGCGCGGTGGCGTACCGCGCCCGATCGGGTCGCGGGGCTGGCGGGTCTCCAAGTGCGCCTGATGGCGGCATCGGCGCAGGCGGTCCGCGTCGGTGGGCGGCTCGTCTATTCGGTGTGCACGCTCACCGGCGCCGAGACGCTCGGTGTCGACTCGTGGGCTGGCGCGCACCTCCCGGATTTCGTCGCCCTGGCGCCGCCCGCGGCACCGTGGCGCGCCCATGGGCGGGGCGCGGTGCTGCTCCCACACGACGCGGGCACCGACGGCATGTTCGTGCTCGTGCTCGAACGTGTTCGGTAGCGTGACGTCCCCCATGACCCGCATCAAGATCGCGCCGTCGATCCTCGCCGCCGACTTCGCCCACCTTGCCGACCACATCGCACGTGTCGGCGACGAGGCCGACCTGTTGCACGTCGACTGCATGGACGGCCACTACGTGCCGAACCTGTCGATCGGTCCGCCGGTCGTCGCGTCGCTGCGCAAAGCCACCGACCTGTACCTCGACTGCCACCTGATGATCGCGAACCCCGGCGACCTCCTCGACGCGTTCGTCGACGCAGGCGCCAACGGCATCACGGTGCACGTGGAGGTGGGCGGTACCGATGCGCTGCTCGGCCGGATCCGTGACGGCGGGTGTCGGGTGGGGCTCACACTGGAGCCGTCGACACCGGTCGACCTCGTCGAGCCGTACCTCGATCGCATCGACACGTTGCTCGTGATGAGCGTGAAGACCGGGTTCGGCGGCCAGGCGTTCATCCCCGAAGTGCTCGACAAGGTGCGCGCGGCACGCCGCGAGATCGACGAGCGTGGCCTGGGCGTGGAGATCGAGATCGACGGCGGCATCAAGGCCGACAACGCCCGCGTGTGTGCGGATGCGGGCGTGAACATCCTCGTTGCCGGCACCGCGGTGTTCGGTCACGACGACCCGCGCGCCGCGGCGCGCGCGATCCGAGACGCGGCCGGATGACCGACGCGAAGGTGCTCACCGTCTCCGATGGTGTGATCGCCGGCACGCGCGACGACAGCTCGGGGCGCGCGCTCGGCGCCGCGCTCGCCGAAGCCGGCTTCGCCGTCGTGGAGCATCGTGTCGTGGCCGACGGCATCGAATCGGTGCGCGACGCGCTCATCGAGATGGCTGAAGGCTTCGCCGGTTTGATCATGACTACGGGTGGTACGGGCTTCGGCCCACGGGATCTCACGCCCGAAGGCACCCGCGCCGCGATCGAGCGCGAAGCACCCGGCTTCGTCGAAGCGATCCGAGCCGTGTCGAACGAAGGCGGCCGCGGGTTCGGGATGCTGTCACGCGCCGCAGCGGGCGTGCGCGGCGCCGCGCTCATCGTGAACACGCCGGGCAGCAGCAGCGGCGCGCTCGAAGCATTCGGCGTGATCGCGCCCGTCGTCGGCCACGCCCTCGATCTCCTCGCGGGCGGCCGCCCGCACTGATCGCCGACGTTGCGTCGTCAGGCCAAGGCGTAGGTCACGGTCACGCGCGCGGTCACGTTCTCGCTCCCGGGCTGCATCGGCATGGCCATCGGGTCGCGAGCTCCGCCGGAGAGCGCGCGTGCGGTCCACCCGGTCGCGACGCCGGAGCCTTCGTCGATCGCCAAGATCTCACCGAGTCGCGCTCCTGCGGCGTGCGCGAGCTCGTCGGCTCGCATCCTGGCATCGTCCACGGCGGCGCGCCGCGCCGCGGCCAGCAGCGCGGTTTCATCGGAGTGTGAGAAGCCGATGGCGTGGATCTGCAACGCGTCTCCCGCGGCGTCGACCAACCGGCTCACGAGCGATGACACCTCGGCGAGGTTCCGTGCCGTGACGGCCAACCCGTATGTGGCGACGCGCGCGGTCACGCGCTGTTGCTGATGATCGATCCAGTCCTGCACGTGCACGGTTTGCGTGGTCACATCGGTGTCGGCGACTCCGGCTTCATGCATGGCGGTGATCGCGACGTCAGCGAGCAATCCGACGTCGCCGATCGCGTCGGCGACGCTGTCGCGCATCACCCGCAGCGACATGCTGATGGTGCACTGATCCGGCACCGCTTTCGCGATGCCGTGGCCCACTACGACCAAGGTCCTCCGCGGCTCGTCTTCGCTGCTCGGCACCCGAAGATGATGCCCGGTCAGCGCGGGTGGGGCGAGCGCGATTCGGTGGTCATGATCACGGGACGGCCCGGCGATAGAGGTTGACCAAGTAGTCGTCGATCTCGGCTTGCTTCCAGAACGTGAAGCCGAGCTTGCCGATCACGCCCTGCGATGCGGTGTTGGCCGGGTCGATCATGGCGAACAGCTCGCCGCGAAACGCGGCTGTGGCGAGGGTGAGCACGGCGTGCCCGGCCTCGGTTGCCAGCCCGCGCCCGCGTGCCTCAGGCACAAGGCGGTAGCCGTACTCCAACCGGCGTGCTCCATCCAGATCGAACCAGGCAGCACCGGAGTATCCGACGATCGTCTGTGTCGCCCGCTCGATGATCGGTTGCTTCGCGAACGGCAGCTCGGCCGCGGTGCGCAGCATCGTGTCGAAGCGGGCGTGCGCAGAATCGGGATCGTGGACACCGTCCGAGAACTCCATGAACGACGCGTTGCAGAACAGCTCGATGAAGCGCGCCCGATCGTCTTCTTGCGGTGGGCGAACCAGCAATCGCTCGGTCAGCACGCCGCCGGAGCCGGGGACGGATCTCGAGTGCGCCACCGGCCCAGATTGTCGCGTCGAGCGTCGGGCGGCACGCGCATTTCGCATGTCGACGCGATCAGCTCGCCGCATCCACGACGACCGCCGCCGTGACGACCTCGACGTCCCTAGGCCAAGCGTGCGTCCGCCGCAGCGCGTCGAGGTGTTCGTCGTCTGAGCCGATCAAGGATCTCTTGGTGATGCCGATCGGCAGACCGGGCGTTACGCGCGCCATCCGGCACCAGGGGGCGGCCGACACCCGGTCTCGAGCGCAAGAGCGATCCCGAACACGAGCACGCCGATCACTGGCGGGGCGATGACGCCGAGCGCAGCGGTGGAGTGTGTGTCGTGAAGCACGCTCCATGTCGACGCGCCCGCTCCAAGACCGGCGAGGATCGCCGCGACCGCCATGACATTCGGCGACTTGATCAGCATCGCTGCGAGGGCTGCCACGAGCGTGCACGCGGCGACCATGAACCCGGCTCCGCCGCCCGACACGTCCGCGGACGACGACCGGGTGGTCAGTGCGATCAACGCTGAAGGCGCAACCGCGCCGACGAACGCACACGCGATGGCGAGCCTCGTAGCGACTTGACGGTTCACAGGCTGGCGCCGCTCGCGTCGTCCACTACGGCAGTCTCGCAGAGCACACGCGCCCTATCGGCAGCAGATGGGGCGCGCGATTGCTGCTACGCAGGAAGGTTCGCGCTGGTCCATGCACTCGCGGGACCGATTGCTGTGGTTGCGACAGACCCCGGAAAGACCAACTCGGCTAGAGGTGCATCGACAACCGTTGAGGCGCCGACTGGCAGAGCAATGCGAGCGTGCGTCACGCGTACGCACCGATCTCGTTGCCGGCCTGTGCATTCCAGATCGTCCACTGCACAGAGAAGTAGGCCGATCTACCGGGCCCCAACGAGACGTCATGAAGGCCGGGATCGACAGCGAGGAACGATCCGGGGCTCTTCAAGTTCGCCACTGGCGCGTCAGATGCCGTGAGCAGCACCTCGAGCTGGGCAAGCTCCGTTTCGTGTTCGTCGATCGCGTACGCCGCGTGCAGCAGCTTGTGCGGATCGATCCCGATGATGACAGCCATAACGCTTCTCCTTCACAGACGAGTGAGAACCGTGGCGGGCACTCCTGATTCGAGATGATCCTGCGCGCCTCTTTCGAGTCACACCACGGCCGGATCACTCGGCGAGTGACTGATCGATCGATAGCCAACCCGCAGGCGGCAGGCAGCTCGCGAGCCAACCCGCCGAGCTATCCGAGACGCTACGAAGCCCCGTCGCGTCCCCGCCATCCTCAATCAGGCAGCTCGGGCGCGCGTGGTCACTCCCAGATGCGCTCAGGTTGACACTCGATGGTCAACGCGGCATCGAGGTCGAACGGAGGCGTGGTCGGAAGCCGGAGCACCATGACGCCGCGTTGGTCTGGCGTCGGGTTCGGTCCGTCGTCGCTCCGCCCGGCGAGCGGCCCGCGCCACTCTTCCCATCCGAGGTGCGCGTAGAACGACGTTCGGTCCGTCTGCAGGCATCCGATCTCGTAGTCACCGATCGTCGCAGCGAGGCGTTGCATAGTCGCGCTGCCGTAGCCCTGGTTCTGGCGCGACGGCAGAGTCGAGACCGCGTCGACGAACGCGGTGCGCAGGATCGGGAGCCCTTGGGGCTGGACACCCCGCGTCGAGACAACCGCGTGACTCACGAGCGTTTCGCCGTCGTACGCGAGGAAGTGGCGCGCGCCCGACGAGAAGTACTTGGTGAACATGTACCGGAACGCGTTGTCTTCATGTGCAGCAAGGCACAGGTCGATGACGGCTTGCCGCAGCCCCGCCGCCGCGAGCTCCGCGCTCGTGAAGACCTGGATCGACATCATGCGAGCATTGTTTCATCCACCGGGAACGCGACGGCGGCGAGGCGCACATCGGCGGTTCGGTAGATGACGAGCGGGCTATTTCGGTC
>JADGOO010000028.1 GCA_017882905.1 Acidimicrobiia bacterium
GAGCGAGACGCCGAATCGATCGAGATCGAGCTCCGGGCGCGAGCCGGCACATTGCTCGGGCACCTGCCCGGCAACCGCCCGGCCGAGGAGCTGCGCAGCTTCGCGGCATCGTTCGACGGCCGCGCGCTGAGCAAAGCGCAGATCGAAGCGGAGCTTGCCGAGATCGACGCACGCGGCAATGCGCTCGCCGACGAGCGCGGCACGCTGCTCGAGCCAACGCGTGCGCCGTCACCGGCCGAGGCGATCGGTGCATCGGCTGCACCGGTGGTCGTCGACGGGCTCCTCTTCGACGCCGTGACCACCGACGTCTTCCACGACCTGCTCGACCACCTCATCGACGTCTCCGCCCACCGCCAGGTCGTCGTGGTGATCGATGACCCGGCGATCGAGCGCTGGGTGATGACCGTGCCGGGCGGTGCCGTGTGGACGGCCGGCGACAGCCTCCGCCTGCGGGGCGCCTCGGCGCCCCCGCCCATCTCGGCCTGGGACGCCCGCTTCGAAGCCGACCAGGGCGCGCGCCGGTTCGGCGTGGAAGCCACGGGCGACCTGCTCGTCTGCTCGGCGCACCGGGGTGCTGTGACCCGTCTGACCTGCGCTTCGTGTGGCTTGCCGTACTGCGACGTGTGCCTCGTGCAGCTCGGCCGCGAAGGGCGCGTCGTGTGCGTGACCTGTGCGCTCGACCGGGCCGGCGTGCGCAAGCGGAAGCGCCGCTGACCGGGCCCGTTGGCCGAAGATTGGCAGGAGTTTCACACGCGACTTTGTAGGAGGTGCTCGCGTCGGCCACAATAGGGAGGCGATGAAGGTCGAATCCCGCGACTCGGTATCTCTGAAGCCAGCCGAGCTCGACGAGTTCGGGCAGTTGCTGGCGTCCGTCGGACTGCCCATCACGGACGAGCAGCTCGATCATCAGATCGAGCACTTCCCGCTGGTGGTGCTGGCCCAAGAAGAAGCCGACCTGCTCGGCTTCATGTTCGGCTCGCTGGAGCGCATCGGCGGCACGCCGGCGATCCTGTGGGGCCTGGGCGCCTCACGCCGGTCGAAGATCGCACCGGCCACGCTGAAGGCGCTCACCGGCGAGCTGGCCCGCCGGGCCGCGATCTCGTTCCCCGACGAAGATGTGCTGGTCGGTGCTCGTCTGGCTCAGCCTGCCGTCTACGCCATGCTGCAGTTGTACGCGAACTGCGTGCCTCGGCCCGGCTACACGCCGAACGGCGAGGAGCGGGCGTGGGGACGGCGCCTGGCGAAGCGCTTCGGTTCCGAGGCCCACTACGACGACCGGGCCTTCCGGATCCGTGTGGCGGGCCGCAAGGTGCCTGTGGTGCCCGTGCTCGACGCGTCGCCGATCAAGGCGACGGGCGGTGCGAAGGTGGTCGAGCTGGTCGGCACGCACGACCCGACGAAGGGCGAAGCGATGATCGCCTTCGGTTGGGCCATCGCCGAGCACCTCGAAGCCGGCGTCTACGCCGCCGGCTGAATCCAGCCGCACTCGAGCGCCGATCCAGGACCGCCGCGTCCTCGGCGCGCCCGCTCGCGCCCCATGCGCCGCTCACCCGCGTGTCGTGCCGGTGAGGAGCGCATCGAGGGACTCGGGGGTGCTCACGGGGGCGGCGCACACGTAGTGCTCGCACACGTAGGCGGCCGGCTCGCCGCCGACCAGGCCCCGGCCCGCCACCAGCGGTGAGCCGTCGGTGGCGGGCGCCGCGCTCGCCACGACCGTCGCACTGAGCAGGTGCGCGGCGACCGTACGGCGCAGCGCACGCGTGGTCGGATGCTCGGGAGGCCCGATCACGGCGATCTCGCGGGCTGGGCCCACGACGCGCTCGGCGGCTTCGAGCGCGTAGGCGAACGCGAGTGGATGGCGGCCGAGGAACGGCGCCACGCGCGCCACGCCGGCCGTGGCGGCGTTGCGGTACGTGTCGTCGTCGGTGAGCGCAGCGAGGCGCAACAAGCCGTTGGCCGCGAGAGAGTTCTCCGACGGGGTGGCCTGGTCCATGTGGTCTTTGGGCCGCACCACGAGCGCTTCGGCGTCGGAACCCGTGGTGAAGAACCCGCCTGCGGGGTCGCTGAACAGTGCGAGCAGACCGTCGGCCACGGTGCGCGCCTCGCCGAGCCACGCGAGATCGTCGACCTCGGCGAGCGTCACGAGCGCTTCGAGCAACGCGCCGTAGTCCTCGCCGTATGCCAGGTGGCGGGCGCGTCCGTCGGCACCCCACCCGGTGCGCGGGTCGGCATCGGCCTGCCACGATCGCAGCAGACGGCCGTCGTCGCGGCGGAGCCGGCTCAAGCAGAACCGGGCGATGGCGCGGGCGGCATCGAGCCAGTCGTCGCGGTCGAACGCCCATGCGGCGTCGGCGAGACCGCGCACCATCAGCGCGTTCCACGCGAGGAGCACCTTGTCGTCGAGGCCGGGGCGGATGCGGGTGTCTCGACGCGCCAGCAACGCGGCGCGGGCGCGTTCGATGGCGGCGTCGGGTTCGGCGTGCCGATCGACGGCATGCAAGACGTTGCCGCGAAACCCGGTGTGTGGGTCGACGAAGTTGCCCGACTCGGTGACCCCCCAGCGGCTGATCGCCGCATCGGCGTCGTCGCCACACACGTCGCGCAGCTCCTCGAGCGACCACACGTAGAACTTGCCTTCGACGCCCTCGCTGTCGGCATCGAGCGCGCTGTAGCAACCGCCGTCGGGATGCTGCAGCTCGCGGCGCACGAACGCGACGGTCTCCTCGACGATGCGGCGGTAGCGCGGCTCGTGGGTCACGAGCCAGCCGGCCGTGTACGCGCGGATGAGCTGCGCGTTGTCGTAGAGCATCTTCTCGAAATGCGGCACGAGCCAGTAGCCGTCGACGGAGTAGCGCGCGAAGCCGCCACCGATCTGGTCGTACATGCCGCCCGCCGCCATCGCGTCGAGCGTGACGGTGACTGCGGTGAGCGTGTCGTCGCGTGGGTCGCGCGCCTGCATACGGCACAGGAAGCCGAGCGCCGCGCCCTGCGGGAACTTCGGCGCGGGCCCGAACCCGCCCCATTCCGTGTCGACGTCGGCAACGAGCCGCGCTCTCGCCGCGGCCAACGTGTCGGCGTCGAGCTCGCCCTGTGCGTCGGGGAGGCTCGCGCCCAACGCGTTCGTGAGCCGTTCCGACGCGTCGAGCAGCTCGACGCGTCGCTCGTTCCAGGCGCCCGAGATGGCTTCGCACACGCGCCGGAACGACGGCATGCCGGAGCGTTCGTCGCGCGGGAAGTAGGTACCGCAGTGGAATGGGCGGCCGTCGGGCGTGAGCCACACGCTCATCGGCCAACCACCGTGGCCGGTCATCGCCTGCGTGGCTTCCATGTAGATCGCGTCGACGTCGGGACGCTCCTCGCGATCGACCTTGATGTTCACGAACAGCTTGTTCATGAGCGCGGCGGTCTCCGGGTCTTCGAACGACTCGTGCGCCATCACATGGCACCAGTGGCACGCCGAGTAACCGATCGACAAGAACACGGGTACGTCGCGGCTCGCCGCGGCCGCGAAGGCGTCGTCGCCCCACGCGTACCAGTCGACGGGATTCTCCGCGTGTTGGCGCAGATACGGGCTCGTCTCGGCGGCCAGACGGTTCATCGCGCGGAGGCTAGGCGCAGTGCCTGCACGCCGTTGCGAGCGCACCCAGGCTGCGCGCCGTGCTCAGACGCCGAGGTCGACCAGCGCCGCCTCGATGGCTGCGTCGGCGGTGGTGGCGAAGTGGTCGCGGTCGTCGTCGCTGCCGCCCGACGCTTCGAGTGCGTCGGCCTCGGCCCACAGCGCGGCTTCGAGCGGTGCGAGCCTCGCTCGGATCACGCCGAGCGCGTCGGGATCGTGCTCGACGCGATCACGCAGCGCCGCGAAGCGCTGCCAGTGCGCAGCATGGGCCTGCGCGGGCGGCGCGGCCGGTGGGAAGCACGGAACGAAGACGCTCACGCACGGATTGCCGAGCGCGCACCACGCCCGCACGCGCGTGCCGGCGCGTACCTCGACGATCATCGACGCGGTCGTCGCCTGGTAGTCGCGCACGTGCATGCAGACCGTGACACCACGGAAGTCGTCGCCCACTTCTTCGGGCAGGTGCTGCACCGTCGACGATGGCGCGCCCGGCGTACCCCACGGCCCTTGGCCGTGGTCGCGCAGCGTCGCCGCCGCGGTACGGGCGTCGAGTGATCCCGGCGCGCTCGCTCGCACGCACGCCGACGTGGCGGCGAGACGGTGGTCGGCGATGCCGGTGGGCACGTTCGCTTGGCGCCACTCGTCGAAGTCGCGGCCGGGGGCAACGTCGGGGGACGCCGCGGTCCAGTCGGTGCGCAAGCTGATCCGGTTGGAGATCGCGGCACCGCCGTCGACGGTGCGCCGCGCGGCCCAGGTGCGGTCGCTCGTCTCGATCACCCACGCCTCGTGGGCATCGGCGACGAGGAACGCACTGTGGTACGGCTCGTCGTGGTCGGCTTCGCCGCTGCCGCCTTGTCCGTACGTCTCGACGAGCGCTCCCACGATCGTGGCGGCTTGTGCCGCGGTACGAGATCGTTCGAGGGCGAGACGCACGACGTCCATGCCCAGCAGCGCGGCGGGCCGACCGCGCGGATCGTCGATGGTCCACACCTTCTCGTTGCCGACTGCGACGCCGTGCTCGTTCACCCCGTGTTCGAGGCCCCACAGCCACGTGGGTCGCGAGCCGAGGATCCCGAACGCACCGGGGTCGGGACCCAGATCGCGGTACTGCGTGCGCAGCCGGCGCGCGGGGTCGGCGGCGCGAGGCGCGAGCCACTCGACCACTTGCGGCTCGCCGATCGGGCGATCGCTGTTCTTGGCGAACAGGAGGCGACCGCCGCCGACCGTGGCAAACGTGTCGCACATCGCTAGCGGAACCAGATCTTCTGGTAGCCCCGACTCTGCGGATGCACGAGCAGGGCCACGAGCGCCATGTCGAAGAGGAAGCTGAGCAGCACACCAACATTGCCGAACACGTCGAAGCCGAACGCGATGAACCACAGCGCTACTTGGAGCACAGCTGCGGCCACCGCGAGCGCGTAACCCCACTTGCGTTCGTTGGCAATTCCGAAGCCGCCTGCCGCGAGTCCGATCACGATGAACAGGCCCACCCCGGCCAGCAGCACGAGTCCGTTGAGCACACCGAGGACCGCGTCGATGTAGCAGAGGATCGTGGCGTTCTGCAGGGTCTGGGGCTGGCCGTGGTTCAGCCACTGGTAGTTGTTCACCCGTCGAGTCTCGCAGTTTCGCGAGCTCGGAGCTGACCACACGCGGCATCGATGTCGACGCCGCGATTCCGGCGCACGGTCGCGTTCACGCCGCGCCGGGCCAACCGGTCGGCGAAGGTCGTGATGCGCAGCGCTTGCGACCCGTGGCCCGCGTAGCCGGCCGTGCGGTTCAGCGGGATCAAGTTCACATGTGCACCACCCGGGAACCGGGTGAGCAACGCCGCGAGCTGGTCGGCACGCGTCAGCTGATCATTGACATGATCGATGACGGCATACTCGAACGTGACGCGCCGGCCCTTGCGGTCGGCGTAGGCGCGTGCCGCGTCGATGACGTCGGCGATGGGATAGCGACGGTTCACCGGAACGAGCTCGTTGCGCAGCTCGTCGTCGGGCGCGTGCAACGACACTGCGAGCGTGACGGGGAGCGGCAGGTCGGCGAGGCGCCGCATCCCAGGCACGATGCCGACCGTGGAGACGGTGATGTGACGGGCCGACAGCCCGAGATCACCGTGCAGCCGTTCGACCGATTCCCACACGGCGTCGACGTTCGCGAGGGGTTCTCCCATGCCCATGAACACGACGTTGGAGACGCGCTGCTCCGACGCGTGCTGGGCGCGGAGCACCTGCTCGGTGATCTCGCCCGCATCGAGATGGCGCTCGAAGCCGGCCTGGCCCGTGGCGCAGAACGTGCACCCCATGGCACAGCCGGCCTGCGACGACACGCACACGGTGGCACGCGTGCGGTAGCGCATCAGCACCGTCTCGATCTGGGCGCCACCCGCGGCGCGCCAGAGCCACTTCGTGGTCAGACCGTCTCGTGCCGTCTGGGCGACGATCTCGGTGAGTGCGCACGGAAGCGCCTCGGTGAGCCGTTGGTGCAGGGCGCGGGGCAACGTCGTGACCGCGTCGAGATCGATCCGCTGCGTCCAGAGCGCGTCGAAGACCTGATCGGTTCGGTAGCGCGGTTCGCCGGCGAGCAGCTCGGCGACCGCCTCACGGCTGGCTCCGTAGCGGGTGAGCGTCACGATGCGACCTCTCGCTCGTAGGCACGGTCGGTGCGGTGGGTGATGAATCCGAGCGAGCGGTACAGCGACAACGCGGCCGTGTTGTCGGCCGCCACGTAGAGCATGCCCACCGTGATCTGGCGGCGGGAGAGTCGGTGCAGTCCTTCGATCGCGAGGGCGCGCCCGAGACCCTGGCCCTGACGGCCCGGCGCGACGCCGATCGCGTAGATCTCGCCGGGCCGGTCCGGTTCGTGCTCGTGGATCTTCAACCAGTTGAACCCGGCGATGCCGTTGGCGTCTTCGGCAATGAGGAACAGCGCCGGGTCGAACCACGGCTCGGCGAGACGGCCCGCCAAGGTGGCGCGTGTCCATCCGCCCTGTTCGGCGTGACCTTCGAAGGCCGCGTTGTTCACCGCGAGCCACGCGTCGACGTCGTGCGTCGCCTCGAACGTGCGCACGTGGACCTGGGCGGGGAAGTGCGCGTCGCCTGCGATCGGGAGGCGGACGCGGAGCTGGTGTTGTTCGCGCGCCGCCGCGAAGCCCGCGGCGGCTGCCGCCTTGTCGTCGAGGTCGGTGGCGCCCGCTGCCCACCACACGAGCCGGCCACCACCGTTCGCAGCTACGTGCACGGCGGCGGCTTCGAGCAGGGAGGCGCGTGCCGAAGCGTCGCCGCCCACGAGCGCGACGGACCAGCTGTGGCCCACGGGAGCCCGTGCCACCCGCGCGTACGAGCTCCCGGCGAGGAAGCCCGCCGAAGCCGCACCGTCGGCGCGCGCGAGGTCGGCGGCGAGGGTCGCGCCGAGTGTGACCTCGGGGTCGGCACCCACGATCGCGGCCACCGCATCGGCGTCGCGCGCCGTCGTCGGTCTCGCTGTGGATGTCACGGGGTCACGGTATCGTGCCCGCCATGGCCCGACCGCGTGGTGCGAAGGCACGCGCCACGGCGGTGGCGGCCGTGCTCGCCGAGCTGTATCCCGACGTTCGGTGCGCCCTCGATCATCGCAACGCCTTCGAGCTGCTCAGTGCGACCATCCTCTCGGCGCAATGCACCGACGAACGCGTCAACATGGTCACCCCCAAGCTCTTCGCCAGCTATCCCACGCCCGGCGACCTCGCGCACGCCGACCCGGAAGCCGTCGAAGACATCATCAAGTCGACGGGGTTCTTCCGCGCCAAGACGAAGAGCCTCATCGGGATGGCGCAGGCACTCGAGGAGCGCTTCGACGGCGAGGTGCCCACCGAGCTGGCCGATCTCGTGACCGTGCCAGGGGTGGGACGCAAGACCGCCAATGTGGTGCGCTCCGTGGCCTTCGACCTCCCCGGCCTGCCGGTCGACACCCACGTGATGCGCCTGACGCATCGGCTCAAGCTCACTGCTGCGACCGACCCCGTGAAGATCGAGCTCGACCTGAACCCGCTCATCCCGCCGGCCGAGCGCGGCGCGTTCTCGCTGCGCCTGATCGAGCACGGGCGGCGAGTCTGCGGGGCCCGATCGCCGCGCTGCGACGATTGTGCGCTCGCGCCGCTGTGCCCGTCGGCGGGCAAGATCACGCCGACGCGAGCCACGAAGCGATGACGGAGATCCGCGTCGCCGGCGATGGCGACCTCGACGCCTACGGCGCGCTGCGAGTGCAGTGCTACGGGTTTCCGCCCGGGCACGGAGCCGAATCCGCGGCGCTCATCCGCGGCGCGGGGCTCGCCGATCGCGTGCTGCTCGCGGTCGACGGCGCGGCAATCGTCGGAGCGCTCGTCGTGCTGCCGTTCGGTCAGTTCTGGCGGGGCCGGCCCGTCCCCACTGGGGGAGTGGGCAGCGTGGTCGTGCTCCCCGAGCGCCGGGGCCAGGGCGTCGGGGTCGCATTGATGGACGCCGCGTGCCGCGCGATGCGAAGCCGCGGTGAGGTGCTCTCGGTGCTCGGTCCGGCCACCATGGCGCTCTACCGATCATGCGGGTGGGAGATGGCCGGCAAGCACGGCGTGCAGCGCGTGCCCACCGCCGACCTGGCGCAGCTCGCGCCCACCTCGTTGCGCGAGCGCGCTGCCACACCCGACGATCACGACGCCATCAAGCGCGTGTACCTGCACGCCGCGCGCCCTCGCAACGGCATGCTCGCCCGGCCCGCGTTCGTGTGGTCGACGCGTCTCGCCGAGCGTCCCGGTCGGTACGCGTACGTCGTGGAGCGCAACGGCACCGTCGACGGCTACGTGATCTACACGCAGCACAAGCGCGGCGACCAGGCCGGCTATCACCTCATCGTCGAAGACCTCGCGGCCGGCGACTGGGAGTCGGAGTGTGCGCTGTGGCGGCACGTCGGCGCGCACCGCGCGCAGGCATCGCACGCGATCGTGCATGCGCCGACCGAGGCGCTCGCACTCAACCTGCGCGAGCAGGCACTCGAATGGGTCTGGTCGCAGCACTGGATGCTGCGCGTGGTCGACCTTGCCGGTGCCGTGCGCGCCCGAGGCTTCCCGCTCGGCTTGACGGCGTCGGTGCCGCTGACCGTGATCGACGACCAGGTTGCGTCGAACCGCGGCGACTGGGTCCTCGATGTCGGCGACGGCCGTGGTGCCGTCACCCGCGGCGCGGGCGGTGGTCCGGTGCTCACCGCCAATGCGCTGGCCGCGCTGTTCAGCGGCTTCGCGTCGACCGCGGTGCTGTCGTCGGCAGGTGGCGTCGTCGGCGGTGCGGCCAACGAGCTGGCCACCCTCGATGCCGCCTTCGCCGGCCAGCCCGCGGTCTTCAACGACGACTTCTGACCGGCGATCGGGGCGCCGGGCCTCAGGTCCGGGCGAGTGCGTCGGCGGCGCGATCGACCGACCGGGCGGTGGTGCGCAGGGCTCGCTCGGCGTTGAAGAGCTCCGCGGCGACCTGCGAATCGGGCGTGCCCGCGAAGCTGTCGGCGAGCGCCACGAGGCGCTGCTCGAGGTCATCGAGCTGGGCGCGGATCGAAGACAGGAGCGCGAGCTCCGAAGCGTGACTCATCGACCTCAGGCTCTACCCGCGCCGCGCCCGGCGCAACTCGCGGCCCCGGCAGGCGCCCGGGAGGAAGTCCATCAGACGGTTCGCGCGCCCGCCGGTACGCTCGTGCGTCCTCATGCTCGCTCGACTCGACCTGCGCGGCTACACCGGCGACCTCGAGGTCGCGCTCTGGCGCGTGGGCGGCGAAGACGATGATCGCGACGAGCGCGCGGTGCGCGCCGCGGTGAGCGAGATCATCGCCGACGTTCGCGAACGGGGCGACACGGCGCTGCGGGCCCTCACGAAGCAGTTCGACGGGATCGACGTCAGCGAGCTGCGGGTGCACCGCGACGAGCTGCGCACGGCGCTCGATGGGTTGGAGCCCGATGTCGCGGCCTCGCTCGAGTTCGCGCGCGACCAGATCGTGTCGTACCACGAAGCGCAACGCGATGTGGGAGCCACGCACGAGCGCAGCGGCGTGCACGTGCACGAGCTCGTGCTCGCGGTCGATCGGGCCGGGCTCTACGTGCCGGGCGGCCGCGCCGCATATCCGTCGACGGTGCTCATGACCGCCGTGCCGGCCAAGGTCGCCGGTGTGCGCACCGTGGCTTTGTGCGTTCCCGCCGACCGCACCACCGGCCGGCCACCCGCAGCCACGCTCGCGGCCGCCGAGATCGCCGGTGTCGACGAGGTCTACTGCGTAGGCGGCGCGCAGGCGATCGCCGCCATGGCCTACGGCACGCAGTCCATCGAAGCCGTCGACGTGATCGTGGGCCCCGGCAACGCGTACGTGGCCGAGGCGAAGCGCCAGGTGTACGGCGTGGTCGGGATCGACGGTCTGGCCGGACCGTCGGAGATCGTGGTGATCGCGGACTCCACCGTGCCCGCACGGTTCGTGGCCGCCGACCTCCTCGCGCAGGCCGAGCATGGTCCGGGCGGCGCCGTCACGCTCATCACGTGGGAGGACGAGACGGCCGACGAGATCATCAGTGAGCTCGTAGCGATGACGGCTGCCTCGCCGCGCGTCGCCGACGCCACGGCCACGTTCGAGGGCGGTGGGCGTTGCGTTCTTGTCGACTCGCCCGACCGTGCGATGGAAGTGAGCAACGAGATCGCGCCGGAGCACCTCGAGCTGATGTGCGCCGACGCGAGCCAGCTCGTGCCGTTCGTGCGCCACGCGGGCGCCGTCTTCGTGGGCCAATGGGCACCCGCGGCCATCGGCGACTACGTGGCCGGCGTGAACCATGTGCTGCCCACCGGTCGCAGCGCCCGGTTCGCGAGCGCGTTGCGGGTGGCCGACTTCCAGAAGCGCACCCATGTGGTCATGCTCGATCGAGCCGCACTCGATCGCGTGGGTCCGTATGCCGCGACGCTCGCCGATGCCGAAGGGCTCGCCGCGCACGCGCAGAGCGTCCGTATGCGGGAGGCGTCGAAATGAGCGCCGACGGCGCCGGTCTGCCGGCTCCGCGCGACGACCTGCGCGCGCTCGATGGGTATCACTCACCCCAGCTCGACGTCCGTGTGCGACTCAACACCAACGAATCGCCCTACCCGCCGCCCGACGCCTTCCTCGACGAGTGGACGGCGGCGCTGCGCGCCGAGGGCTATCACCGCTATCCCGATCGGGCGGCCTCGGCGCTGCGCGCTGCGCTCGGTGAGCGGCTGCACCAACCTGCCGCGCGGATCTTCTGCGCCAATGGCAGCAACGAAGTGCTGCAGACGTTGTTGCTCACCTACGGCGGTCCGGGCCGGCGCGCGCTCGTGTTCGAGCCCACCTACGCGTTGCACTCGCACATCTGTCGCGTGACGGCCACCGAGGTCGTGGAGTCGGAGCGCGGCGACGACTTCCTGATCGATCCGGCCGCGGCGGAAGCCACGATCGCGTCGGTGCGCCCGCACGTTGTGTTCGTGTGCAGTCCGAACAACCCGACGGGCACCGTTGAGCCGGCCGAGACCGTGACGCGCCTTGCGAACGCGGCCGCCGATGTAGGTGCGCTGCTCGTGGTCGACGAGGCCTACGGCGAGTTCGCCGACTTCAGTGCCGTCGATCTGGTCACCGACGACCGCCCCCTGGCGGTGACGCGCACGTACTCCAAGGTGTGGTCGCTGGCCGGCGTACGGCTCGGCTTCGCCGTCGCGCCGGGTCCGGTGGTCGCCGAGCTCGAGAAGGTGGTGTTGCCGTACCACCTGTCGGTACCCACGCAGCTCGCGGGTGTGCTGGCGCTCGGTCACCAGGCCGACATGGCGGCCCGCGTCGCGCGGCTCGTGGAAGAGCGCGGCCGGCTGACGACCGCGCTCGCCGAGATCCCCGGCGTCACCACATTCCCGACCGGTGCGAACTTCGTGCTCCTACGCGTGCACGGCGACGCCCGCGCCGTCTGGAAGGCACTCGTGGATCGAGGCGTGCTCGTCCGCGACTTCTCGCGCTGGCCGCGCGTCGAGGAGTGCTTGCGCGTCACCGTTGGCACGCCCGAAGAGAACGACGCATTCCTTGCCGCGCTGCGTGAGGCGCTCACCGAGACAGGAGTCAGTGCATGAGCGCGCCGCGTACGGCCGAGCAGCACCGCACGACGAAGGAGACCGACATCGAGGTGCGCGTCGGCCTCGACGGCGACGGCTCCGATGTGCACGCGCAGACCGGCATCGCCTTCTTCGACCACATGCTCGAGCAGATCGGCAAGCACGGCGGCCTCGACCTCGACGTGAGGGCGAAGGGTGACCTCGACGTCGACCTCCACCACACCGTTGAAGATGTGGGGATCACGCTCGGAACGGCACTGCGCGAAGCGCTCGGCGACAAGTTTGGCGTGCGTCGCTTCGCCGACGCGCTCGTGCCGCTCGACGAAGCGCTCGTGCAAGTGGCCCTCGACCTGTCGGGGCGACCGTTCCTCACCTACGACATCGATCCCGTGGCCGAGTGGATCGGCACGTTCGACCCGCAGCTCATGGAGGAGTTCTGGAAGGGGCTCGTCGACGGCGCCCGCATCACACTGCACCTGCGTTCGGTGAGCGGCCGCAACGGGCACCACGTGATCGAAGCGAGCTGCAAGGGCTTCGCGCGGGCGCTGCGCGACGCCGTGCGCGTGGAGGGCGGCGGTGTGCCGTCGACCAAGGGCGTGCTGTGACGATCGCGGTCACCGACTACGGGATCGGGAACCTGGCTTCGGCCCACAAGGCACTCGTGCACCTGGGCGCCGACGCGGTGCTCACCGAAGACCCTGCGGTGGTCGCCGCCGCGCACGGTGTCGTGGTGCCCGGCGTGGGCAACTTCGGTGCGTGCTTGCGGGCACTGCGGGCGAGCGGTCTCGAGGGACCCGTGCGCGACGCGATCGCCGCAGGCCGTCCGGTGCTCGGCATCTGCGTGGGCATGCAGATGCTCTTCGAGCGCAGCGACGAGGATCCCGCGGCCGGCCTCGGTGTGGCCGCCGGTGCCGTGGTGCGGCTGCCCGAATCGGAGCGCCTCCCGCAGATCGGTTGGAACACCGTCGAGGTCACGCCCGGCTCGCGCATGTTCGCCGGGCTCGGCGACGAGCCGTGGATGTACTTCGTGCACTCGTATGCGCCCGCCCCCGCCGACGACGCGATCGTCAGCGGCTGGTGCGACTACGGCCGACGGTTCGCGTGCGCCATCGAGCACGACAACCTCTGGGCCGTGCAGTTCCACCCCGAGAAGAGCGGCGCGAACGGCTTGCGGCTCATCGAGAACTTCGTCACCGCCTGCGCAGCGTGAGCCGACCGGCGATGGAGCTCTACCCGGCGATCGACCTGCGCGGTGGGCGCGCGGTACGCCTCCAGCAAGGCGACTATGCCCGCGAAACCGTTTACGGCGACGATCCGGTCGCGGTCGCGGAGAGCTTTGCCGCGGCCGGAGCGCACTGGATCCACGTAGTGGATCTCGACGCGGCGCGCGACGGTGGCGCGGCGAACCTGCCTGTGGTCGCAGCCATCTGCGCCGCCGTTCCGGAATGTTCGGTGCAGACAGGCGGCGGTGTGCGCGATGCGGCGGCCGCGCAGGCTCGTCTCGATGCCGGCGTGGCGCGCGTGGTGATCGGCAGCGCCGCGGTCGAGCACCCCGAAGTGGTCGCCGAGGTCGCGACGGCGCATCCGAGTGCCGTTGCAGTAGGTCTTGACGTGCGCGGGCGCGAGGTCGCCACGCACGGCTGGACGCGCGGCACCGGCCTCGATCTGTTCGCCGTGTTGGGCGAGCTGGCCGACGCGGGGGCGGCGGCCGCGGTCGTCACCCAGATCGCGGTCGACGGGATGCTGAGTGGTCCCGACCTCTCGCTCTACGAAGCATTGCTCGACGCAACGGCCATCCCCGTCATCGCGAGCGGTGGGATCGGCGAGCTCGTGCACATGCATGAGCTCGGCGCGCTGCGCAGCCGCGACGGGAGCCGAACGCTGTCGGGCGCGATCGCGGGCAAGGCGATCTACGAAGGCCGCTTTACCGTCGCCGAAGGAGTGGCTGCATGCACGCCGTGAGAGTGATCCCGTGCCTCGATGTCGACGCCGGACGCGTGGTGAAGGGTGTGCGCTTCACGGAGCTGCGCGACGCCGGTGATCCCGTCGAGCTCGCGGCGCGCTACGACGCCGAGGGCGCGGACGAGCTCGTGTTCCTCGACATCACGGCGTCGTCAGATGACCGCGACACCATGGTGCACGTGGTGGAACGCGTCGCCGAGCAGGTGTTCATCCCCTTCACGGTCGGAGGCGGCATCCGCCAGGTCGACGACGTGCGCCGCATGTTGCGCGCCGGTGCCGACAAGGTGAGCCTCAACACGGCCGCCGTCGCCGACCCCGAGCTCGTGGCGCGCGGCGCCGACGAGTTCGGCGCGCAGTGCATCGTCGTCGCGATCGACGCCCGCCGCCGTGATCACGACGATGCGTCACGCGGTTGGGAAGTGGTCACCCACGGGGGGCGCACGCCGACGGGTCTCGACGCACTCGAGTGGGCCGCCGAGGTGTGCGGCCTCGGCGCGGGCGAGATCCTCCTCACGAGCATGGACCGTGACGGCACACAGGCCGGCTACGACCTCGAGCTGCTCGCTGCACTCGAAGCGACGGTCCGGGTGCCGGTGATCGCGTCGGGCGGTGTGGGCACGCTCGAGCACCTCTACGAGGGGGTCACCCAAGGAGGCGCGCAGGCCGTGCTGGCTGCGTCGATCTTCCACTTCGGGACCTTCTCGATCGCGCAGGCCAAGGACTACCTCGCGAGCCGCGGGGTCGAGGTGCGCCCGAGCGAACCCGACCGCTGACAGGACCTTTGCCTCCTTCTTCGGCCAGGCCCGTTCGCGCGACCCTCCTGGCCTGGGCATTCAAGCGGCGCCCGTGTGACTGCCGAGCATTCCCTCGACGCGGCAACACACCCGCGGTACCGTGACCCAACCACACGCGGAGCCTTGCTGCTCCCTGAACGAGGGGGTGTCCATGGCCGAAACCCACGGTCGTGCGCACGTCGTCGACGAGCACTTCCTGTCGAAGTACCGGCAGCTGCTCGATGCTGAAGATTCCGCCTTCGATGAGCTGGAACACGCTTACGAAGATGGCGATCGAGCGCACTTCGATTGCGACTTCAGTGCGTGGACCGAAGCGGTTCGCCGCCGGCTCTCGTACTTGGAACGCCGAGGGTTCTCGCCCGACATCGTCCTCGCGGCCATCTAGCGCCGCGCGACGCCAGGTCGACGATCAGGGCGTCGGTCGTTCCGTCGCGCCGTGCGCGACGAGCTCGTCGACGAACTCGCCGACCAGCTCCACCACCCGGTCGGTGCGGCCCACGAAAAAGTGGGATGCGCCACCGACGATCTCGACGCGTGTGCTCGGCCACGCGTGCGCGATCGCGCCCGCTTCGGCCGCGTCGCGAAAGTCGTCGTGTTGTGCGAGCACCACGAGCTTCGGCCGCGCGTCGGCAGCCAACACCGCAGTGTCGACCGCGAAGTGCAGCGGCGGCGCGATCGCGATCCACGCATCGACCGCGGGGTCGACCACCGAGAGCGCCACGTCGGCGCCGAACGAGAAGCCGCAGCAGATGAGCGGCACGGACGGCACGGCAGCGCGCTGTGCGGACACCGCGGCCACGGCGTCGAGATGCTCGCCCTTGCCTTCGCCGTAGGTGCCTTGCGAACCCTCGACGCCTCGGAAGTTGAAGCGCAAGCAATCGACCCCGAAGTCGGGGAGGGCGGCGAACAGTGGCGAGACCACGACGGCGCGCATCGACCCGCCGAACTGCGGGTGCGGATGGCACAGGACTGCGGCCGCACGCGTGGGCCGGCCCGCCGGCGGTTCGGCCCGCTCCGCTTCGAGCCTGAGGCCGTCGGACGTGTGCAGCTCCACGAGCTCGGTCATGGCTCGATCAGGAAGGCGAGCACGAACGCCTCGTCGCGCCAGGCGTCGTATCGACCCGACGCGCCGTGATGGCCCGCACCCATCTCCATCTTCAGCAGCACGCGCGTGTCGGGCGACAGCACGCGCAGCTTGGCGACGAGCTTGGCCGGCTCCCAGTACTGCACGCGGGGATCGTTCAGACCGCCTGTAACGAGCAGATCGGGATACCGCACCCCCTGCTGCACGTTGTCGTAGGGCGAGTACGCGCGCATCGCCGCGTAGTCGTCGGGGTCGGCCGGATTGCCCCACTCCTCCCATTCGATGATGGTGAGCGGGATGGTCGGATCGGACATCGTGGAGAGCACGTCGACGAACGGGACTTCGGCCACGACCCGCCACCACCGCTGCGGCGCGAGCATCGTGACCGCGCCCATGAGCAGACCGCCCGCGCTGCCGCCGCGTGCGGCGATGCGCGCGCCGTCGGCGTAGCCACGTGCCGCGAGATGGTCGGCGCAGCTGATGAAGTCGGTGAACGTGTTCATCTTCGCGGCGAGGTGACCGTCGTCCCACCAGCCGCGACCGAGCTCGCCACCGCCGCGCGGATGTGCGATCGCGTACACCCAACCACGGTCGAGCAACGGCAGCACATCGGCGTCGAAGATCGGGTCCATCGACGCCTCGTAGGCGCCATAGCCGTACAGCAGCAGCGGCGCGCGGCCGTCGACGGCCGTGGTTCGCTTGCGCACGATCGAGATGGGCACGCGCACGCCGTCGCGCGCCGTGGCCCATTCGCGTTCGGCGATGTACTCCCCGGGGTCGTAGGCCGGCACGGGTTGGCGGCGGACCAGGGTGCTGGTGCCGGTCGCCACATCGAAGTCGTAGACGGAGCGCGGTTGCACCGGCGACGAGTACTCGTAGCGGAACGTCGTGGCGTTGTACTCGCGGTTGGCGCTCGGCCACACCGAGTACACAGGGTCGGGGAGCGCGATCACCGCGCCCGATGGCAGCACACGCAACCGTTCGAGCCCGTCGGCCCGCTCGTACACCACGATGAACTCGGCGAAGGCGAGGGCCTGCGCGATGCGTACGTCGGGGTCGTGCGCCAACAGCGTCCGCCAGGTCGACCGACTCGGATCGGTGACCGGGGCGCTGAACAGGGCGAAGTTCGTCGCCGCGTCTTCGTTCGACCAGATGAGCAGATCGTCGCCGCGATGGTCGACGTGGTACTCGACGCCGTCGCGGCGCGGCACGACGACGCGCGGGGCCGAAGCGGGATCGCCCGTGGGGACGAGGTACGCCTCGCTCGTCGTGCGCGAGTCGGCACCGAACACGATGTACTCGGTGCTGCGAGTGGAGTGCAGCCACACGTCGAAGCGCTCGTCGTCTTCTTGCCACACGAGCACGTCGTCGGAGGCGGGCGCGCCGAGAGCGTGGCGCCACACCTGGAAGGGGCGCATGGCCTCGTCGGGCCGCACGTAGAACAGGGTGCGGTTGTCGGCCGACCAGGCGAGGCCGTAGTACACGTCGGTGACCGAGTCGATGTCGGCGCCGGAGGCGACGTCGCGCACGCGCAGCTCGTAGCGCTCGCTGCCTGCGAAGTCGACCGTGTACGCAATGAGGTTCTGGTCGGGGCTCACGGCGACGTCGCCGATGTTGAAGTACTCGGCGTCGCCCGCGAGCTCGTTCCCATCGAGCAGCACGGTCTCGTTGCCGTCGGTGAAGTCGGAAGCGGGACCGGCCGCGTCGCGTGGCCGGCGGCAGTGGATGGCGTACTGCTGCCCCTCGACCGTGCGCGCGTAGTACGCCCACGGACCCCACGGCGTGGGCGCCGACATGTCGGTCTCGAGCACGTGGCTGCGCAGCTCTTCGAACAGTGCCTCACGGGTAGCGGCGGCGCCGGCCGTGGCGGCCGTGGTGTGCGCGTTCTCGGCGGTGAGGTACTCGACGACGGCGGGGTCGTCGCGCTCACGGAGCCAGAAGAAGTCGTCGACGCGGACGTCGCCGTGCGCGACGAGCTCCACGGGGCGCCGGGGCGCGCGTGGCGGTGCCACTGATTCGACCATGCCCGCATTCTCGCAGGTGCATGGATTCCGGCCCGAGGCGAGTCGAGGGGCGGCCGTACACTTGGCGGCGTGCCCGACACCTTCGTCGCGACGCCGCTCGCGCACACCCCCGAGGAGCTCGACAACGTGATGTTCGATGCCGACGGCCTGGTGCCGGGCATCGTGCAGGACGCCACGAGCGGCGAGGTCCTGATGATGGCGTGGCTCAATCGTGAGGCGCTCGAGCTCACGCTCCAGACCGGCCGCACCTGGTTCTGGAGCCGCAGCCGCAAGGAGATGTGGTGCAAGGGCGAGACCTCGGGTGACCGCCAGTACGTGCGGCGCGCCGCCTACGACTGCGACATGGACGTGCTGCTCCTCGTGGTCGACCAGGAGGGCCGCGGCGCGTGCCACACGGGTGAGCGGTCGTGTTTCTTCCGCGACTTCGGCAGCGGCGCCGTTCCCGGCAGGGTCTGATGACCGGGGGCGTGCGGCCCAGCCGCGACGAGTTCGTCGCGCTGGCCGCCGACCACACCGTCGTACCGGTCTGGCGAGAGGTGCTCGCCGATCTCGAGACGCCGCTGTCGGCGTTCTCGAAGCTCGTCGGCGAGCGCGACGGCTTCCTGCTGGAGTCGGTGGAGCACGCCGACCGATGGGGCCGGTACTCCTTCTTGGGCTGGGATCCGATCGCCACGCTCACGGTGCGGGGTTCAACAGTGCAGGTCGACAGCGCGGAGCCCCTCGTGGGTGTGCCGCGCGACCGAGGTGCGTTGGCCGCGCTCGAAGCGATGACCTCGAAGTACCGAGCGCCGCAGATCGACGGGTTGCCCCTCTTCCACGGTGGAGTGGTCGGCTACCTCGGCTACGACGTGGTGCGGGAGATCGAGCGGCTCGGCGAGCCCGCTCCCGATGATCGTGATCTGCCTGATGCCGTGTTATGGCTCACCGCGAGCGTCGCCGCGTTCGATCACTTCGGCCAGCGACTGTTCCTCGTGGAGAACGTGTACGTGGAGCCGGGCACGCCGGCGTCGGCGGTGCGTACGGCGTACGACACGGCCGTCGGAGCACTCGAGCGCCACGCCGACGCGCTGGGCGCGCCGCTTCCCTCGCAGCCTGCGATCACGCCACCGGCGCGCGACGACGACGAAGCGGCCTACACGCGCGCCACGAGCGCGGCCGCGTACCGATCGGCGGTCGAGGCGGCCAAGGAGCACATCCTCGCGGGCGACATCTTCCAGGTGGTCCTCGCGCAGCGCTTCGATCTCGACGAGCCGCTCGACCCGTTCGGCCTGTATCGCGTGTTGCGGCTCGTGAACCCGTCGCCATACATGTACCTACTGCGCGCCGGGTCGCTCAGTCTCGTGGGTAGCTCGCCGGAAGCCCTCGTGCGCGTACAAGACGGCCGCGTCATCGCGCGCCCGATCGCCGGTACGCGCAAGCGAGGTCGCGACGAGGAACATGATCGGCGCCTCGCCGCCGAGCTGATCGAGCACCCGAAGGAGCGCGCCGAGCACGTGATGCTCGTCGACCTGGCGCGCAACGATGTCGGGCGCGTCGTGCGCTTCGGCAGCGAACGGGTCGATGAGCTGATGACCCTCGAGCTGTACTCGCACGTGATGCACATGACGAGCCAGGTCTCGGGCGATCTCGCCGACGGCAAGTCGCCCGTCGACGTGCTGCGCGCCACGTTCCCCGCCGGGACCGTGAGTGGCGCGCCCAAGGTGCGGGCGATGCAGATCATCGACGACCTGGAGACGGCGCGCCGCGGCCCCTATGCGGGCGTCGTCGGTTACGTCGACTTCACAGGCAACCTCGACACCGCGATCGCGATCCGCACGATGGTCTTCGACGGCACCCGCGCGTCGGTGTCGGCCGGGGCGGGCATCGTCGCCGATTCCGATCCCGACGACGAAGATCTCGAATGTCGCAACAAGGCGCGGGCGCTCCTCAACGCGGCGGCCGCCGCGCAGCGCCTGTTCCCCATGGTGCCCGCGTGAGCGCCGGCGACTCGACGATGCTTCCCGCCTGCGGTCTGCTGCTCGGCACGCGCGACGTCGTCTCGGTCACCGGGCCCGACGCCCGGTCCTTCTTGCAGAGCCTGGTGTCGCAGGACCTCGATGCGGTGTCGCCGGGCGAGGGTGCACATTCGCTGCTCCTGCAACCTCAGGGCAAGCTCACGGCCGACCTTCGGGCGCTCATGATCGATCCCGAGACCGTCTGGTGCGATGTCGACAACGGGATCGGATCCCTGCTCGCCGAGGCGCTCAATCGCTTCCGGATCCGAGTGAAGGCCGAAGTCTCCGCGCGTCCGGATCTCGGCGTGCTGAGGTTGCGCGGCGACGGCGTCGATGCGGTGCTGGCCGGGGCGGGCGCGCCCGCTCGGCCTGACGCGGCCCACGCGCACGTCGAGTGGGCCGGGGCGCGACTCGTGCGCGCCGATTGGGGTGCCACGCCGGGCGCCGACCTGGTCGGACCCGTCGCCGTGGTCGACGACCTGGCCGCGCTCCTCGTTTCGGCCGGTGGCGAATGGCTCGCGGCCGACGCCTACGAGACGGCGCGCGTCGTGCACGGCGTGCCGCTCCAGGGAGTCGACATCGACGACGCGACGATCCCGCAGGAAGCCGAGCTCGAGATCGACGCGGTCAGCTTCACCAAGGGCTGCTTCTTGGGCCAGGAGCTGGTGTGCCGCATCGACACGCGCGGCCACGTGAACCGCTTTCTCCGTCGGCTCGAGTTCGCCGCGGGCGATGGTGCTCCGCCCGCGGGCACCGACGTGACGGCCGACGGCAAGTCTGTCGGACGCGTCACGAGCGCGGCTCCGCTCGCGCCGTTCGCGCTGGCCATGCTGCGTCGCGAGATCGAGCCCGGCGCCACAGTGGCGGCCGGCGGTCGAACGGCGGTCGTCTCGGCCCGCTGACCGCGCCCGACCGATCCCTCGGCGGGCGGTCGCGCACGGTTGATCCGCGCACCTGCTCAAGTCTTGGCGCCGGATCGACCGATTCCTTGGGTCGGCGCCCTCGGCGGGGGGATCATGCGTCGGCAGGGGGAAGTGGTGCGCAAGGTCGTGGGCGTGATGATCGCCGCCGCGCTCAGCGGCGGGTCGCTGGTCGCGGTGTCGGCGCAGGCCGCCCACGCCACCACGAGCGCGGGGCCTGACTACAACTGCGACGGCTACGCCGATCTGGCCGTGGGCGTGCCGGGCGGCACTGTGAACGGTGGCGCGAACCAGGGCTTCGTGCTGGTCTTCTGGGGTACCAACGGCGGCCTCGATCCCCGTGCCAGCGTGCTCCACATCGGCGCCGGCGGAGCAGCCGGCACAGCGATGACGGGCGACGTCTTCGGCTCTGCGGTCGCTTCGGGCAACTTCGACGGCGATCAGTGCGACGACCTCGCGGTGAGTGCGCCCGGCGTCGACGTGGGCGCGCAGACCGACGCCGGCGTGGTCTACATGTACTTCGGCAAGAACGGCGCGCCCGGTTTCGACACCACCCGCACGCGGCGCTTCGTGCGCGGCGCGGGCGGGGTACCGGGCACGAGCCAGCGCGGCGCGCAGTGGGGCTGGAGCCTGTCGGCCGGTGACGCGAACGGCGACTTCACGGACGATCTCGCCATCGGTGCGCCCCTCGACGACGTCAACGGCGTCGTCGACGCGGGGTCGGTGACCGTGCTGCAGGATCCGGGCGTGGGCAACACCGCCACCGGCAGCACATGGTCGGAAGGCGTCGGCGGCGTACCCGGCACACCGTCGACCGCGGCGCGATTCGGCGCCGCGGTCGCGTTCGGCAACTTCGCGTTCCACGACCTCTCCGACTTCTCGCAGGAGCTCGCGATCGGCGTCCCGGGTGAAGACGCCGACGGCGTGACCGACAGTGGTGCGGTCGACGTGTTGGCTGCCGACGGATCGGGAGTCACGGGCACGGGCGCGACGCAGATCACGCAAAACACGGCGGGTGTTCCCGACTCGAGCGAGACGAGCGATCGCTTCGGTGGCGTGCTCGCGGCGGGCTCGTTCCTCGGCGGCGACGATCCGACCGACCTGGCGATCGGCGCTCCGTGGGAGGACATCGGATCGGTCGTCGACGCCGGCGCGGTCACGGTGCTCGGCGGGAGCGCAACGGGACTGCTCGGCGCCGGC
Organism: Acidimicrobiia bacterium; assembly: GCA_017882905.1. Classification (GTDB taxonomy): domain Bacteria; phylum Actinomycetota; class Acidimicrobiia; order IMCC26256; family PALSA-610; genus Chersky-683. The sequence continues at coordinate 21,682 of JADGOO010000028.1, forward strand.
GCCCCGCCCGCGCAGTTCTTCTACGAGGGAACGGGCAACATCCCGAACCTCGCCGAATCGGGAGATCGGTTCGGGTCGGCGCTCGCGGTTGCGCACTTCGACGGCAACGGCGCCGACGCCGATCTGGCGATCGGCGCGCCCTACGAAGACGTCGGGTCGATCGCCAACGCCGGCGCGATCGCGGTGGTGCCGAGCAATGCCGGCACGCTCGACGTGACGCACTCTCAGTATCTCTGGCAGGGCTTCGGCGGCGTGCCGGGCGTCTCCGAGCCTGGTGACCGCTTCGGCACCGCGCTCACGGCCGGCGACTTCGCGGCATCGGGCGTCGACGAGCTGGCCGTCGGCGTGCCGAACGAAGACGTGGGCACGCTCACCGACGCGGGCGATGTCGTGCTCCTCGGCTCCGACGGCACGAAGCTGCATCCCGCGACCGCAGGCGGGCACGTGCTCGATCAGAACGTGGCCGGTGTGCCCGGCAACCCGGCGGTGGGTGCTCGTTTCGGCACGCTGTGATGGCGGCGAGGGGGCGGCTCAGCGGGCGACGGTGGCCACGAACGTGGTCACCGACGGGTCGGAGCGTTCGAGGCGCACGTCGCCGCCCATCGCCCGCGTGAGCTCGCGCACGATGGCGAGGCCGAGTCCAGTGCCGATGGCTCGGGCGCTCGCGTTGCGCGCCACGTAGAGCCGATCGAACACGCGCACCTGCTCGTCGGTGGGGATGCCCGGACCGTCGTCGGCGACGAAGAGGCTCACAGTCCCAGGCGCCGACGACACCGACACGTTGACGCGAGCGGTCGCGTACTTCAACGCGTTCTCGAGCAAGTTCGCGACGATCTGGCCGAGACGGTCGGGATCGACATCGGCGGCGATCGGCTCGGGCGCGTCGACGAGCAACGTGATGCCGAGCTCGCCGGCACGCGGGACGAACCCGGCAGCGCTCTCGCGCACGACCGCGGCGGCGTCGGTGGGTCGCGGTCGCAACGTGAACTCGTGCGCGTCGAGGCGTGACAGATCGAGCAGGTCGCGCACGAGCCGCTCCAATCGCCGGGCCTCCGTGCTGATCACCGCGGCCGCCCGTGCACGCGCCGCAGGATCGGCCGCGTCGAGCGTGCCGTCGCCGAGCGCTTCGGCGTACCCGCGGATCGAGGTGAGCGGCGTGCGCAGGTCGTGGCTCACGGCCTGGAGGAACGCGCGCTCCGAGTTGTGGGCCGCGTCGAGCTCGGCGGCCATGCGGTTCAACGTTCCGGCCACCGACGCGAGCTCGGCATCGCTGCGCCGATCGACCGCGACGCGCGCCGTGAGGTCACCGCTCGCGAGACGCCGTGCGGTCTGCTCGATGTCGGACAGTGGGCGGGTGAGGCGCCCGGCCAGCCACACGGCCAGCGCGCACGCCACGACGAGCGCGATCACGCCGGCGAGCACGAACGCCAGGCCGGCGCGGCGCGCCGCATCGTGATCGATCTCCTGACCGATCACAACCACGCTCGCCAGACCGAGCTGGATCTGCGTGCTCAAGGGTTGGGCCACGAAGACCTGATTGCCGACCCGCGCCGTCACGCGGTTGCCGGCGAGCAGGGCCGCGGTGTCGAGTGCGCCGGCGCTCAGGCCGTCGGGCAGCGCGATGAGCGAAGCAGCGTCGGGGTCGCCCGCCTGCAGCGCCGACGACAGGCGGGGGCGGAGCTGATCGAGCGTGGCCACGGTGCCCTGCGGTGTGAGGAACACGAGTCGGGCGTCGCTCACTCGCACCGAGCTGCGCAGCTGGTCGAGCGCGTCACGAAGCTGGAGGGCGCGGCCGGTCGCGATCTGGCTGCGCAGGTCGCTGAGCGTGGTCTCGATGTTGTCGGCCTTGTGGCCGAGGCTCGTGAGCGCGGCGCGCTGCTCGCCGCGGCGGATGAGCAGCACCGACGCGATGCCGGCGAGGAGCACGGCGCCCGTCGCCACGAGCACGAAGCTCGCAATGAGGCGGACCCGCAGCGAGCGGTGTTTCACTGGCGCGTCTCGAGCCGATACCCGAGCCCGCGCACGGTCGCGATCTCAACCGCGTCGCCGACCTTCTTGCGCACCTGTGCGATGTGCACATCGACGGTGCGCGGGTCGCCGTACCAATCGAAGCCCCACACTCCGTCGAGGAGCTGTTGGCGAGACAAGGCGCGCCCAGGTCGTTCGGCGAGGAACTTGAGGAGATCGAACTCCTTGGTGGTGAACGCGACCACTTCGCCGCGCACGCGCACTTCGCGGCGACCGAGATCGATCGCCACGTCTCGGGCCTGCAGCACTTCGCTGCCCGACGTCGCGCCGCCGTCGGCGCGGCGCAGCACCGCTTTCACCCGCGCCACGAGCTCGGCGGGGGAGAAGGGCTTCGTGAGGTAGTCGTCGGCGCCGAGCTCGAGTCCGAGCACGCGGTCGACCTCGCTGTCGCGCGCCGTGAGGAAGATCACGGGCAGCTGGCTGGTGGCGCGCAGCCGGCGGCACACCTCGAGGCCGTCGATATCGGGGAGGCCGACGTCGAGCACGACGAGTCGTGGGCGTTCCCGCGCCACGGCATCGAGGGCCCCGAGACCGGTGTCGGCCTTGAACACCCGGTAGCCGTCGCGAGCGAGATACAGCTCGACGAGGTCGGCGATGTTGTGTTCGTCGTCGACGACGAGGATCGTGCCGCGCTCCATGGCCCTTCATCGTCGCGCTGCTGCGATCATTGAACCGTGATGTCGATGTGATGGGTGTGTGAGCCCAGCCGGGCCGGCCGCCCAGTCGCCGATACGCTCCCCGGCGATGGGCGTGCTCGATGAGATCCTCGCGACGAAGCGTGACGAGGTGACCGTGCTGCGCCGACCGCAGACCCGCGACCTGCTGCGGCGGGAGGCACTGGGCGCACCGGCCCCTCGCGATTTCGCCGCGGCGTTGCGCCGCGACGACGGGCGGATCGCGGTGATTGCCGAGATCAAGCGCCGTTCGCCGAGCAAAGGCGACCTCGCACCCGACCTCGACCCGGCCGCCACGGCGGCAAGTTACGAGCAGGGCGGTGCCGCGGCGCTGAGCGTGCTCACCGACCGCCCATGGTTCGGCGGCGCGATCGCCGACCTCCAGGTGGCGCGCGCGGCGTGCTCCCTACCGGTGCTGCGCAAAGACTTCATGCTCGACGCCGTGCAGATCGACGAGGCGCGCGCCGTCGGCGCCGACGCGGTGCTGTTGATCGTGGCGGCACTCGACGATGCGACGCTCCACGACCTGCACGCGTACGCCGTCGCGCTCGGCCTGGCCGTGCTCGTCGAAGCCCACGACGACGACGAGCTCGACCGGGCACTCGCCGCCGGCGCGCAGATCGTGGGTGTGAACAGTCGCAGCCTGCAGACCTTCGGCGAAGACCTCGGTGTTGCCGAGCGCCTGCGGGCGGCGATCCCGGCCGATCGGATCGCCGTGGCGGAATCGGGCATCCGCACGCCCGACGACGCCGCCCGCATGGCCGACGTCGGATTCGATGCCGTGCTCGTGGGCGAGGCGCTCGTGCGCAGCGACGACCCCGTGGCGTTGTGCGCCGCGTTGGGGAGCAGGGCGATACGCCGGGAATCATCGGGTCGGGGTGGCGCGGCGCTCTAGGCTCTGGTCCGCCTATGTGGGTGAAGATCTGCGGGATCACCAACCTCGACGACGCCCTCACCGCCACGGCGATGGGTGCCGACGCGCTCGGCTTTTTGTTCGCGCCCAGTCGACGTCAGGTCGACGTCGAGACGGTTCGCGACATCGTCAAGCGGCTGCCACCCGAGGTGATCACCGTGGGCGTGTTCCGCAACGAGCGTCCCGAGCGGGTCACCGACGTGGTGCACCGCATCGGCTTGCACGGCGCCCAGCTGCACGGCCACGAGCCGTTGCGCGAGGTGCGCTGGATCCGCCAGCGTGTCCAGTTCGTGGTGCAGGCGTTCGCGGCCGGCGACCCGGGCCTGGCGGCCGCCGCGAACGGGCCGGCCGACATCGTGCTCGTCGATTCGCCCGACCCCGGCTCCGGCAAGGTATTCGACTGGCGGCTCGCCGAAGGCGTTCCGGGCGGGGTTCGCCTCCTGCTCGCCGGAGGCCTGAACCCCGACAATGTCGCCGAAGCGATCGCCCGCGTGCGGCCGTGGGGTGTCGACGTGTCGACCGGTGTCGAGGCGAGCCCGGGCCGTAAGGACGCCACCAAGCTGCGGCGCTTCATCGCCGCAGCCAAGGGTGCGGGCGACGAGCTCGAAGAGCCGCCGGTGACGAGCACCGTCGTGCTCGACCTCACGCACCGCGGCGACGGTGCACAGCTCGACCCCCTCGACGTCGACGAGGGTCCGGTTCGCCCGTTCGACTGGGCCGTCGACGACTGATCCGGTGGTCGGCCCGCCGCCGTGAGCGCAGCGCCGCGCGTGACCGTCTGCACACTTCGCGAGGGCCTCACAATCGCCTGATGGCGGGCGAACTCGCGTCCCCGACACTCCGGATGTACCAATCGTCCACCCGGAGGTTCACCATCATGCTCAAGCGCCTTGTCGCCACCAGTCTCACCGGCGCCACCCTCGTCGCCGGCTCCATGTTCGGCGTCGTGGCCGGCGCCACCGCCACACCCGCCGGTGCCACCACCTGCCCGGCCGGGCAGTGGGATGCCACGACCGTCGGGCGTCCGCCCGCCGCGCAACCCGGTGCCAACGGCGCCGCCATCTGGCGCGCCGACGCCCAGACACAAGTGTTCGATGTGCGCGTGAGCCAGCCCAACAAGGCGGGCGCACTGTTCACGGGTTCGGTCACCACCGACGGCCTGTTGGTGTTCCACGGATCGCACCTCGAGCGCGGCGACTTCACGCTGCGGCGCAGTGCCCACCGTTTCGTGTACGCGTTCAGCAACTTCGGTGCCGTCGACGGCTTCGACTTCGCGGCGCTGTGCTCGTCGTACGTGAAGGTCAGCGTGGCTGAGAACGGCCACCCTCTTGCGCTGAACCACATCGTGATCGGTGCGCACAACACGCACCCGACCTCGAACCCGGTCGACATCACCAAGAGCTGAGTGCAGGCCAAGCACTGCCCCAGTGAGGGAGGGCCGGCGAGCGGGGCCTGAGAAGGCCCCGCTCGCCGCGTGCTTTCCTGCGAAGCCCGTTGGGGGGCTTCATCTACGCTCGGCGCCCATGTCGGCTCCGGCCCGCGGCGACGCGGTCATCCTCGATCCGCCCGGCCCCGAGCCGGTGGGCCTCGGGCGCTTCGGTGAGTACGGCGGGCGGTTCGTCCCCGAGACGCTCATCCCGGCACTCGAGGAGCTCGAGGCGCAGTTCCGGGTCGCGTGGCACGACGACGACTTCCGTCAGGAGTACGCCGGTCTGCTCGCGCACTATGCAGGGCGGCCCACGCCCGTCACCGAGTGCCATCGCCTCTCCGAGCGTCTCGGGTTGCGGGTGCTGCTGAAGCGCGAAGACCTCACGCACACGGGCTCGCACAAGATCAACAACGTGCTCGGACAAGCGTTGCTCACACGGCGCATGGGCAAGCATCGTGTGATCGCCGAGACCGGTGCCGGCCAGCACGGCGTGGCCACGGCCACCGCGGCCGCGCTCTTCGGGCTCGACTGCACGGTCTTCATGGGTGCGGTCGACGTGGAGCGTCAGGCCCTCAACGTGTGGCGCATGAAGCTGCTGGGTGCCGAAGTCGTGCCCGTCACGAGCGGGAGCGCCACGCTGAAAGATGCGGTCAACGACGCCATGCGCGAATGGGTGGCGTCGGTGCAGTCCACGCACTACTGCCTCGGTTCGGTGATGGGCCCGCACCCGTTCCCGTGGATGGTGCGCGAGCTCCAGCGGGTGGTCGGCGACGAAGCCCGTCGCCAGTGCCGCGAGCTGCTCGACGGCGCCGATCCGCAGTACGTGATCGCGTGCGTCGGGGGTGGCTCCAACGCGATGGGCACCTTCGCCGGGTTCGTCGACCACTGCCCCGACGTGCAGCTCATCGGGGTCGAGGCTGGAGGGCTCGGGCTCGAGACCGGCCATCACGGCGCCGCCATGACCCGCGGCGTCCCGGGCGTGGTCCACGGCATGCGCAGCCTGTTCCTCCAAGACGAAGACGGCCAGGTGCTCGAAGCCACGTCGATCAGCGCCGGCCTCGACTACCCGGGCGTCGGACCCGAGCACGCCGATCTCGGCGCGCGGGGGCGCGCTCGCTACGAGACCGCCACCGACGACGAAGCCGTCGCCGGCTTCCAGCTGCTCGCCGAGACCGAAGGCATCGTGCCTGCGCTCGAACCCGCGCACGCGATCGGCTGGCTCGCACGCGAGGCCGGCCGGGCAGTCCCCACCGGCAGCACCGTGCTCGTCACCTTGTCGGGCCGCGGCGACAAAGACGCGGCGCAGCTCATGGAACGACTCGGGGAGCTGTGACCGGCGTGGCCGACCCCACCAACGCGCCCGCTGCCAACACGCGCGCCGCGTCGGAGTACGGGCCGCTGGAGACGCGCCTGCGCGAGCGGCGCGCCGACGGTCGCAAGCTGCTCGTGCCCTACGTGACGGGCGGCCTCGGCAAGGACTGGGTCGATGTCGTGCGCGCGTGCGCGGCGGCCGGCGCCGACGCCATCGAGATCGGCATCCCGTTCTCCGACCCGATCATGGACGGCACCACGATCCAAGAAGCCAGCCAGCGCGCGCTCGACATCGGGGCCACACCCGTGTCGGTGATCGAGCAGGCTGCCGGCGCCGACGTCGACGTACCGCTTGCCGTGATGACCTACTACAACCTCGTCGCCCACATGGGCCACGAGCGCTTCTGCGAGGCGTTGCGCGCGGCCGGCATCGCGGGAGCCATCATCCCCGACCTTCCGCTCGACGAGCTGCGGCTCGGCGGGTACGACGAAGCGGCCCGCCACCACGACGTCGAGACCGTGCTGCTGGCTGCGCCCACCACCACCGACGAGCGGCTGGCCGACATCTGCGCCTCGTCACGCGGGTTCGTGTACGGCGTCTCCTTGCTCGGCGTCACCGGCGAGCGCACCTCGCTGGCCGATTCCGCCCGGCGCATGGGGGAGCGGCTCAAGCAGGCCACCGACCGCCCGGCCCTGCTCGGCGTGGGGATCTCCACGCCCGACCAGGCCGCCGAGGCCGCGGCGTGCGCCGACGGCGTGGTCGTCGGCTCCGCGCTCGTGCGGCGTCTGCTCCAATCCGGCGGCCCCGACGAGGCCCAGAGCTTCGTCGCGTTGTTGCGCCGGGCTCTCGACGCCGCCTGAGCGCAGGGGCGAGATTCGCCCAAAGCCTCAGGGATGCCACCGGACCGGTCGATGTAGGTCCCGATCTCATCGCGGGCGAGGGCGTCGGCGACCGGACGCGAAGGGAACACGCGTGGAGAAGGGCAGCATGGTCGGCCTGGTGGTCACGATCATCGGCGTCTTCGCCAGTGTGATCCTGCACGGCATCAGCCCGATCTTCCTCTTCATGGAGTTCGGCTCGATCATCATCGTGGTGTTCGGCTGCTTCGGTGCCACGATCTCGTCGTTCCCCTTCGATGCGACGCAGAACATGGGCAAGGTCATCAGCAAGTGCCTGAAGGGCGGGGAGAAGGCCTCGGTCACCGAGACCATCGACCAGATCGTGCACATGACGAACCGCGCTCGCGCCGAGGGTCTGCTCGCGCTCGAAGCCGAAGCCAAGAACGTCGAGGATCCATTCTTCCGCAAGGGACTCGAGCTTGCCGTCGACGGCACCGACCCCGACGCGTTGAAGAAGACGCTCCTCGCCGAGGTCGGTGCGATGAAGGAACGTCACAAGGTCGGCGCCGCGTGGTGCGAGAAGGCCGGTGTGTACGCGCCGACGTTCGGCATCATCGGCGCCGTGTTCGGCCTCATCGCCACGATGAGCAAGCTGTCGCAGCCGAGCGAGGTCGGTGCCGGTATCGCCGGCGCGTTCGTCGCCACGTTCTGGGGTGTGTTCCTCGCCAACGGCATCTTCTTGCCGTGGTCGAACAAGCTCAAGAAGATCTCGGGCGACGAGGTCGCCCACAAGCTCCTGATCGTCGAAGGCATCATGGCGATCCAGTCGGGCACGAGCCCACGCGTGGTCGAGGAGATGTTGTCGTCGCACATCCCGCCGGCCGAACGCGAGGAGAAGAAGGCCGCGTGACGCGATGAGCGGCGATCACGGCGACGGCCTTCCCGAAGAGCACGAAGAGCACGGCAACCACGAAGCGTGGGTCATCCCGTACGCCGACCTGCTCACGTTGCTCATGGCGATGTTCATCGCGCTCTTCGCCATGTCGACGGTCGATCAGGCCAAGGCCACCGCCGTGCAGAACGGCTTCAAGGAAGCCATCGGCGGCAAGGTCGACAGCAGCGTCTTCGCCGGTACCAAGGGCAACACGATCGTGCCCGGGCAGAACGCGGGCACGCTGAACGGCGCGAACAACCCGACGGCGAACGGCGGGGAGGCGAGCAGCGCGATCAACGCTGCGCTCGCCCACGCGCAAGCGGTGCAGCAGGCGAAGGCCAGTGAGCAAAAGGCGCTGGCGAACGTCGAGCAGACGATCAAGGACGCCGCCAAGAAGCTCGGCGTCTCGAGCGACATCACGTTCCAGCTGGAGGGTCGCGGCCTCGTTGTTCGCGTTGTGAGCGATCAGGTCCTGTTCGACTCGGGCAGCGCGGTGTTGCTCCCCGAGGGTCAACGGGTCTTGCGCCTCGTCGGCACCGCGCTGGGCAAGATCGACAACCCGCTCGTGATCGAGGGCCACACCGACAGCACGCCGATCGACACCGCGCAGTACCCGTCGAACTGGGAGCTGTCGGGCGCGCGGGCCGGCGCGGTGGTGCGCTTCTTCACCGACATCGTGGGCCTCGACGCCAACCGCATGCGCCCCGAGGAGTTCGCCGATCGGAAGCCGATCGCCACGAACGCAACACCCGAGGGCCGGGCTAAGAACCGTCGCGTGGAGATCGTGGTGCAGTCGAAGGCGATCGACCAGCTGCTGAGCGGCTACGACCTGAGCGACAAGACCACGGGTTCCTCGGGGAGCAACGCCCCCGACCTCAGCAAGATCGTGGGCAGCCTCGCCAGCGGCGGCTGAGCGCTCCCCAACTTGCGTGACTCGATAGCGTAGAGGGCGATCCAGTCACGCTGGTTCGTGGGGGTGGGCACGAGCGGTCGTGCTTCGGGCCGGGCCGGTAACCTCCGCCACCATGCCTGACAAGATCACCATGGCGCCCGGCGGTCAGCTGACGGTGTCCGACAACCCGATCATCCCGTTCGTCGAGGGTGACGGCACCGGCGTCGACATCTGGCCCGCGTCGCAGCTCGTCTTCGATGCTGCCGCGGCCAAGCACGGCAAGACGATCGAGTGGCGCGAAGTGCTCGCCGGCGAGAAGGCCTTCAAGGCGACCGGCGAATGGCTGCCGGAGGAGACCGTCGAGACGTTCCGTGAGTACCTGATCGGGATCAAGGGGCCGCTCACCACGCCGATCGGCGGCGGCATCCGCAGCCTCAACGTGGCGTTGCGCCAGATCCTCGACCTCTACGTGTGTCTGAGGCCCGTGCGCTGGTTCGAGGGTGTGCCGTCGCCGGTCAAGCACCCCGAGAAGGTCGACATGGTGATCTTCCGGGAGAACACCGAAGACATCTACGCCGGCCTCGAGGTCGAAGAGGGCACGCCCGAGGCGGCGCGGCTGATCGCGACGTTGAAGGAGCAGATGGGCTGGGACATCCGAGCCGACAGCGGCGTCGGCATCAAGCCGATCTCGATCACCGGGAGCAAGCGACTGATCCGCGCGGCTATCGAACACGCCGTGAAGAACGGCCGCGAGAGCGTCACGCTCGTGCACAAGGGCAACATCCAGAAGTTCACCGAGGGCGC
>JADGOO010000214.1 GCA_017882905.1 Acidimicrobiia bacterium
AAGTGCTGCGCACGTACCTGTTCACCGACGCGCCGATCACGGTCGTCGAACAGGTTGCCGAGGCCGGCGGCGCAGACAGCACCGCGGCCGCCCCGTCGCTCGGCATCGGGAGCCTGCGCGCATGACCGATCACCTGTTCCGATCACTGGCACCGATCACCGACGAGGTGTGGAGAGCTGTCGATGACGAAGCGGCACGCACGTTGCGCCACTTCCTCGTGGCCCGACGGCTGGTCGACTTCAGCGGTCCGGTGGGCTACGAGACCGCCGCGCTCGCAACCGGTCACGCCGAACCTCTCTCGTCGCCGCTCGCGCCCGGAGTCGACACATCGCAGCGCACATCGGTGCCGTTGCTCGAGCTGCATGCCGACCTGCACCTGCCGCGATCGGAAGCCGACGCGGTCGCTCGCGGTGCGGCAGACCCCGACCTCCAGACCGTCACCGACGCCGCGCGGCGGCTCGCGATCGCCGAGGACACCCTCGTCTTCGACGGCTACGAAGCGGCGGGCATCCCCGGCATGGTCAGCTCGTGCCCGCACGACCCCGTGTCCCTCGGTGACGACTACAGCGCCTATCCCGATCTGGTGGCCCGCGCGGTCGCGACGCTCCAGGACGCCGCGGTCGGCGGTCCCTACGCCGTCGCGCTCGGCCCGCGTGCCTACACGGCAGTCGTCGAGACCACGGAGAACGGCGGCTACCCGCTCCTCAAGCACCTCCGGCTCATCGCCGACGGCGGGGTCTTCTGGGTGCCGGCCGTGAACGGCGCCATCGTGCTGTCGGTGCGCGGCGGCGACTTCGAGCTCACCGTGGGTGAAGACGTCGCCGTTGGCTACCGGTCGCACGACCGCGAGCACGTCGAGCTGCGCATCGAGGAGACCGTCGCGTTCCGTGTGCACACCCCCGAGGCGGCGGTCGCGTTACGGCACGGCTGACGCCTCACAGCCGCGGCGCAAGCGCGCCCGCGCTGCGCCTGCGCGTCAGGCGAACAGCTGCTTGGCGATCACGACCCGCTGGATCTGGTTGGTGCCCTCGTAGATCTGGGTCACCTTCGCGTCGCGCATCATGCGCTCCGCCGGAAGCTCTCGCGTGTAGCCCACGCCTCCGAGCAGCTGCACCACATCGGTGGTGACGCGCATCGCGGCGTCCGACGCGAGCAGCTTGGCGACACTGCTCGCCCTGGCGGTACCCGGCCGACCCGCGTCGAGGAGCGCGCACGCTCGGTACACGACGAGGCGCGCGGCGTCGACCGCCGCGGCGAGATCGGCGAGCATGAACTGCACACCCTGGAAGTCGCCGATGCGCTGGCCGAACTGCTTGCGCTCCTGCACGTAGGCGACGGCGAGGTCGAGCGCTCCCTGCGCGATCCCGAGCGCCTGCGCGCCGACAAGCGGGCGGCTGCGGTCGAGCGCACCCATCGCGTAGTAGAAGCCGCGTCCTTCATCACCGATCAAGTTCGCGGCCGGAACCGCGCAGTCCTGGAGCAGCACCTCGCCGGTGGGCGAACCGCGCATGCCCATCTTGTGCTCGAGCTTGCCGATCGACAGGCCCGGCGTACCGGCCTCCACCACGATCGCGCTGATGCCCCGATGGCCGGCCGCAGGGTCGGTCTTGCAGAACACGGTGTAGTAGTGCGACACACCCGCGTTCGTGATCCACATCTTGGCGCCGTTGAGCACGTAATGGTCGCCGTCGCGCACCGCGCGCGCTTGCATGCCGGCGACATCGCTGCCGGCGCCCGACTCGGAAAGGCAGTAGCTCGCCTGATGCTCGCCGCTCGCGACGGTGGGCACGACGCGTTCGCGCAGCTCGTCGCTGCCGTGATCGAGCAGCGCCGTGAGACCGAGCTTGCTGATGAACGTGAACAGCGACGAGCTGCCACAGACGCGAGCCACCTCTTCCACCGCGACCGCGTGAGCGAGGATCCCCGCACCCTGACCGCCGAGATCCTCGGGAAACGCGAGACCCGCGAACCCGGCGGCACGCCAGGCATCCCAGCTGGCCCGAGGGAACGACTCCTCGTCGTCGGCCTGCGCGGCGTGCGGCTCGATCTCGCTCTGCGCCAGCCGCCGCACCGACGTGCGCAGCTCCTCGATCTCGTCGGGGAGCTCGAACGGTGTCACTCGCCGGCGACGTCGCGCATCGCCCGCCGCCAGCCCGTCGCCGCGAGGCGTGCGTCGCCCGGCGTGCCGCGCAACAACGCGTCGGGCACGGCATCGACGAGGCGCCGCCGCGACGCGTAGTGATGCTCGGCGTCGTGCACGAGCCGCGCTCGAGCGGGCTGCCATTCGTCGTCGGCACCGGCGTCGTAGCCGAGCAACGCCACGGCGATGTCGACGTCGTGCTTGACCGGCGCGCGGCCGAAGCCGGCGGCACGCTTCATCGCGATCTCGGCCACCACCGCGGCCGCGTCGGCGAGGTGCTCGTGCGGCCCGAGCTGCCACGAGGCCTTCTGGCGCTCCACGAGCGTGAGCGCGAACCCGATGTTCGGACCAGGACGGCCGAAGAGCGCACCCGTCGGCTCGTTCGGGCCCACCTCGCCCGGCCGGTGGCGCACCCACGACACGGCCGGCGGAACTGCCACGCCCGCGGGCATGTTCTGCTTGTGGCGCGGCGAGTCGTCGAGCTCGGTGGCCACGTAGGGATCGGTCGGCATGACCCGAATCTACCGGGCGCCCACGCCGGTGCGGCCTACGCCCCGCCGCAGCGCCGGCCTATGCACCGCCGGGGGTGAGCTCGCTGCGCAAGAGTGCGTAGTGCACCGAGTCGAGCAGCGCCTTCCACGACGCCTCGATGATGTTCTCGTCGACGCCGATCGTGGTCCAGGCGCCGGTGCGATCGGCCGTGTCGATGAGCACACGCGTCACCGCACCCGTGCCCTTGTTCGAGTCGAGGATGCGCACCTTGAAGTCGGTGAGGTGCACCTGCTCGAGCGCCGGGAACGAGCCGTTGAGCGCCTGGCGCAACGCCGCGTCGAGCGCGTTCACCGGACCGTTGCCCTCGGCGGTGGCGATGCGCCGCACACCGTTCACGTGCACCTTGATCGTGGCTTCGGTGAACACCTCGATCGCGTGCGGATCGTCAGGCCGTTCACTCCCCCACGGCGCCCGGCCCTCACGCGTCTCGACCTTCCACGTCTCGATCGTGAACCACGACGGCTCCCAGCCCGTGGCGCGCCGCATCAGCAGCTCGAGCGAACCGTCGGCCACCTCGAAGTGGTAGCCCTCGTGCTCGAGCTTCTTCAGCGTGTCGACCACCTCGTTGAGCTGCGGACCGTCGAGTGAGAGGCCGAGCTGCTTCGCCTTCAGGCTCAATGTGCTCTTGCCCGCGAGCTCGCTCACGACGAAGCGCGTGCCGTTGCCCACACTCTCGGGATCGACGTGCTCGTAGGCATCAGACCGCTTGGCGATCGCGCTCGTGTGCAGACCGGCCTTGTGCGCAAACGCGCTGTGCCCCACGTATGCGGCCTGCGGGTTGAGCGGCATGTTCACCAGCTCGGCCACATGATGCGCGACCGGAGCGAGACGCTCGAGTCGATCGGCCGGGATCGTCTCGATGCCCATCTTCAGCGTGAGGTTCGGGATGATCGTCGTGAGGTTGCAGTTCCCGGTGCGCTCGCCGTAGCCGTTGATCGTGCCCTGCACCTGCATCGCGCCGCCGCGCACGCCCGCCAGCGCATTGGCGACGCCGGTACCCGCGTCGTCGTGGAGGTGCACGCCCACACCGACATCGCCACCGAAGTAGCTGACGACCTCCGCGACGATGCGCTCCACGTCGAAGGGCAACGTGCCACCGTTCGTGTCGCACAGAACCAGCCTCGTGGCACCGGCAGCCGCCGCACCTTCGAGCACGCGCAGCGCGAACTCCGGGTTGACGCGATAGCCGTCGAAGAAGTGCTCGGCGTCGAAGAACACTTCGCGACCCTCACCCCGCAGGAACTCCACGGAATCGGTCACCATCGCGACGCCTTCGTCGAGCGTCGTCTCGAGTGCCTGCAGCACGTGGTAATCCCACGTCTTGCCCACGAGGCACACGACCGAAGTGTTCGCCTCGAGCAGATGGCGCAACGTGTCGTCGCTGTCGACCTTGCCCTTGACGCGGCGCGTCATGCCGAACGCCACGAGCGTGCTCGCGCTCAGCTGCAACTCGCGGCCGGCCCGGCGGAACATCTCGTCGTCCTTCGGGTTGGATCCCGGCCAGCCCGCCTCGATGTAGTGCACCCCGAGCCAGTCGAGCTGCTCGGCGATGCGCAACTTGTCGTCGACCGTGAGCGAGATCCCCTCCAACTGCGCGCCGTCGCGCAATGTGGTGTCGTAGATCTCGACACTCCTCATCGCGGTCACGACTCGCTCACCAGCTCGCACCACTCTTTGTACTTGTCGACCTGGCCTCGCACGGCCTTGGCGAACTCGTCGGCGATCGCGAGCGTCATCGGACCCGGGCACGGGATCTCGCGGTCGTCGACGGAGTTGACGGCGCTGACCTCGGCCGCGGTGCCACACGCGAACATCTCGTCGGCGACGTAGAGGTCGCTGCGCGACAGCTCGCCCACCCGCACCTCGAAGCCGAGATCCCTCGCGATCGTGGTGACGGAGTGCTGCGTGATGCCCTGCAACGCGCCGGCCGACGACGGCGGCGTCACGAGCACGCCGTCACGCGCCACGAACACGTTCTCGCCCGGACCCTCGCTCACGAGACCCGCCGTGTTGAGCATCAGCGCCTCGTCGTAGCCCGCCTTGACCGCCTCGATGTGCGCGAGCGTCGAGTTCACGTAGTTGCCGGTGGTCTTCGACGCGGGCGGCATGATGTTCTGGTCGTGGCGGCGCCACGAGCTGATCTTCATGCGCAGACCCTTCGTGAGCCCGTGGTCACCGAGGTAGCGGCCCCACGGCCAGCAGGCAATCGCCACGTCGACCGTGCACGGGATCGTGCTGAGGCCCATCTCGCCGTAGCCGTAGTAGGCGATCGGCCGCACGTAACACGACGGCTGGCCGCTCTCGCGCACCACCGCCTTGCACGCCGCCACCAGCACGTCGACCGAGTACGGCATGTCCATCTGCATGATGCGCGCCGAGCGGTGCAGGCGCTCGATGTGCTCGGTGAGCCGGAACACTGCAGGGCCCTGCGGCGTCTCGTAGGCGCGGATGCCCTCGAACACGCCCATCCCGTAGTGCAGCGAGTGCGTGAGCACGTGGATGCGCGCCTCGTCCCAGTCGACGAGCTCGCCGTTCATCCAGATCTTCGGGGTGGGCGTGATGGGCATCGCGTTGGCCTTTCGGGTGACGGCGCGCTAGAGCACGCTGCGGATCGCGTCGCCGATCTGCGACGTCGAGCCAGTGGTGTCGGTGGTTGCGTTGACAGCTTTGCGAACACGGGCGGCGGCGTCGGACTCGCCCAGGAACTCGAGCATCATCGCGGCCGAGATGATGGCCGCGCGCGGGTCGGCGATGCCCTTGCCGGCGATGTCGGGCGCCGAGCCGTGGACCGGCTCGAAGAACGAGGCGCCCGTGCGCGCGGGGTTCAGGTTCGCCGACGCGGCACGGCCGATCCCGCCCGAGACCGCGCCGCCGAGATCGGTGATGATGTCGCCGAACAGGTTGTCGGTGACGATCACGTCGTAGCGCGATGGATCTTCCACGAGGTAGATGCATGCCGCGTCGACATGGTGGTACGCAGTGCCGACGTCGGGGAACTCGAGGGCCACGGCATCGAACGCACGCTGCCAGAGATCGCCCGCGAACGTGAGCACGTTGGTCTTGTGCACCAAGGTGAGGTGCCGGCGATCCCGTGACTGCGCCAGCTCGAACGCATAGCGGATGCAGCGCTCCACACCCATGCGGGTGTTCACCGAACCCTGCGTCGCGATCTCGTGGGCGGTGTCCTTGCGCAGGAATCCGCCCTCACCCGCGTAGGTTCCCTCGGTGTTCTCGCGCACGACCAAGAAGTCGACACCGTCGTTGTGGCGGTTCGGTCCGGCGAGGAAGGGTCGCAGGTTGATGTAGAGATCGAGCGCGAAGCGCATCTTCAGCAGCAAGCCGCGCTCGAGCACGCCGGGCGGTACGTCGGGGGTGCCGACCGCGCCGCCGAGGATCGCGTCGAAGCCCCGCAGCTCCTCGAGCTCGTCGTCGGGCAGCACCTCGCCGGTGCGCAGGTAGCGGGCACCACCCAGGTCGAACTCGACGGTCTCGATCGCCACGCCGGTGGCGCGCACCACGTCGAGCGCGACCGCCACGACCTCGGGGCCGATCCCGTCTCCGCCGACCACTGCAATGCGGTGGGCCGTCATGACGCTCTCCTCGTTCGGCCTTGTCGCTTCATCGACCTGGTGTCCTCATCGGCCTGCCTCGGGGCATGAAAATGCCGCCCGGTGCGGGGCGGCAGCGAGCGAACGCCGGGAAATCGGCGTTCGCTAAGGAATGACGATGATGGCGCGGGCGCAGCAGAGCGGTCGCATCGTCACCCATCGTAGCCCAGGACGCCCTCGCCCGAGAGCGGATGCGCCGCGGTGAACCCCCGGCGGACCAGACTCGTACCTCGAACGATCGGCCCTTGCACCGGCGGGGCGAACCCAGAGGAGTCCCAGCGTGCGACCGCGTTCCGAGCTCGGCCTGATCCGTCTCTTGCTGCTCGTCGTCATCGTCGGCCTCGGGCTCGCCACCTACGGCGTCTACTGGTATTTCATCCGAGACGACGCGCCACCGAGCGCGACCATCCCCGAGCGGCCCACCGTCGCACCCACGAGCGGCGTCGCGGGCACGTACCACGTGACCCTCGGAGCCACCACCTTCGCCGGGTTCCGCATGGCCGAGCACTTCGGCCCGCTGAGTCGCGCCGCGGTCGTGCGCACACCGAAGGTGGCCGGCGCGATGTCGCTGTCGGCGACCACGGTCACCAGCGCGAACGTGGTGGTCGACCTCACCGCGCTCGAGAGCAAGGACGGCCAGCCGCCGGGCGTTCCCGACGTCGTGAACCGGCTGCGCTACCTGCAACACTCGTCTCTCGAGACCTCGACGTTCCCCAAGACCACGTTCAAGCTCACCCATCCGATCAGCCTCGGCTCGGCACCGAAGGTGGGCGCGAAGATCACCGTGCCCGCCACGGGCATCCTGGTGCTGCACGGCGTGAGCAAGACCGTCACAGTCCCCTTGACCGCCATTTGGAACGGCGCCGTGATCGACGTCTCAGGGTCGCTCCCCGTCAAGCTGGCCGACTACAGCATCAGTCAGCCTTCCGTGCCGTTCGTGACGGTGGATTCAAGCGGCACGCTCGAGTTCGAGCTCGAGTTCGCCAAGTAGCACCCGAGGTGGCGACCGCAACGGCCGACTAGCGTCAGCGACCGACATGGAACCGTTGTACCTCTCCCAGCAGGCCCTCGATCGGCTGACCGCCGAGCTCAAGGAGCGCACCACGTCTCGACGCAAGGAGATCACCTTGCGCATCGAGGAGGCGCGCGCGCACGGAGACCTGTCGGAGAACGCCGAGTACGACGCGGCGAAGAACGAACAGGGCCAGAACGAAGGTCGTGTCCGCCAGCTCGAGGACATGATCAAGCGCGCCGTCGTCGTGGAGGCCGCCGCATCCGACGGCGTCACCCCCGGGTGCCTCGTCGAGCTTCGCTACGACGGCGACGACGACACCACCACGTACCTCTACGGGTCGATCGAAGAGCGTCACGACACGTTCGAGGTGCTCTCCACGTCGTCGCCACTCGGTGTGGCACTCCTCGGCAAGAAGCCGCCGGCTCGCGTCACCTACCAGGGTCCGCGTCGCGAGCTTGCCGTCGAGCTCGTCGGCGTACGCGCGCTCTAGCCCGTGTGACGCGCCCGGTGTGGCAGGTCAAGCAACGTCGCGGCTTGGGCCGGCGACGCGGCGGTGCGGCCGGCCGTTTCGATGATCGCCAGCGCTTCGCGCACGAGGCCGGCGTTGGTGGGTGTGCGCTCCGCCACGAGGTCTTCGAGGCCCACGTGGAGATGGCCGCCCGCGTCGAGCACAGCGCGCACGAAATCCGGATCGGCCGTGAGGTCGCCGCCGATCACCGCGGCCGACCACGGCAGCGGGCAGCCGTCGAGGATCTCGAGGTAGGCGTCGAGCGCGCGCGCCGTGGGCGGCAGGCCGAACGGCACACCGCGGTGCGTGCCGCCGAGGTAACCGGCCTCGCCACCGAAGTACAGCTTCACCATCGCGCCGGGCGGCATCGCGCTGGATTCCCACCACACCCGTGCAGCGCGCAGGAACCCGGGTTCGAAGATGGCCAGCTGCGGGCCGAGCCCCAGGCGCCGGTTGAGCTCCATCTGGTAGCGCACGTCGTCGTGACTGTTCGCGTACACGAAGCCGCCCCGCGGCACACCGTGATCATCGAGCGAACCGAAGTTCACCGAGCCGGGATCACACAATCCGACGCGCATCGTGCACTGCTGAACGAGTGGTTCGAGGTGCGAGTACATCGCGGCAACGGAGCCGGCACCATTCACCGTGGGGTACAGCAAGGCGTCGGGACGCGCCGCGAACACGGGCTGCCAGCCTTCGAGATAGCGAGCCGCGGCATCATCGCCCGACACGCCGAACCGGTCGATGTGGTTGTGCACGATCGACGCGCCGGCTTCGAAGCACGCCAGAGCGTCGGCCGCGATCTCGTCGGGCAACACGGGAACGTGCGGATTGCGCGCCTTGGGTGTGGCCCCGTTGATGGCCGCTTCGATGATGACCGCGTCGTTCGTCATGACGGCGACCAGAGCGGTTCCGCGATCTCGAAGCCGACGGGCGCTCCCCACTGATTGCGATACGACACCTCGTGCACCGGCCGGCGCGGCGCAATGCCCCACCGCCCCGTCGGGTAGCCGAACGTGACGCACGACGAGAAGAGCCAGCCGTCTTGCTTCGGCACACCGAGCACGTCGAGCACCGCGTCGAGCTGGAACAGGAAGACGCTCGTCCACGCGCTGCCCACGCCTTCGGCGCGGGCTGCGAGCATCGCCGACCACGTGGCCGGGCAGATCGAACCGCCGCTCGGGTCGTACTGCACGAAGCTGAACAGGAGCAGCGGGTAGGCCTCGAAGTGGTCGGCGAGGTGCTGCGCGCTGCTCCGAATGCTCACGAACTCGCGGGCGTCGGGCGACTCGGGATCGGCCTCCGCGGCTTCGGCCCGCTCCTTGTAGATCGTGACCCACAGCTGGCCGAGGCACTCGCGGTAGATCGGGCCGAGCTTCGCCTTCACGTCGGGGTCGTCGACCAGCAGGAACCGCCAGTTCTGCGTGTTGCCCCCGCTCGGCGCACGCACGGCGGCATCGAGGATCTTGCGTTGCACCTCGACCGGGATCGGATCGGCCTTCACGCGCCGCATGGCGCGCGTCGTGTAAAGGGCTTCGTAGACGTCCATCACCCGTCAGCCTTCCACACGGTCGGACTTCTGCGCGCCTTTGACGGCGTCGAGCGCACGGCGCATCTGCTCGCGCACCGACGCCTGATGGCCGGCGAGTGCCTGGAGGTCGCTGCCGGCACGGATGGCGGCCCGCACGCCCATGATGTCCATCGCCCGGTGCACGGAGCGCTTGTTGATCTGCTGCAGATCGCTCGGGACGCGCGCCACCCGTGCCGCGATGTCGAGCACGGCCGCCTCGAGCGCGGCGGCGGGATACGCCCGGTTCACGAGCCCCATGCGCGCGGCTTCGTCGCCCGTGATCGAGTCGCCCGTGAGCAGCAGCTCCATCGCGTGACGGATCCCCACGAAGTACGGGTGGAACTGCATGTCGGGCGGTGACAGCACCCGCGTCACCGGATAGCCGATCTGCGCGTCGCTCGCCGCGTAGGCGAGGTCGCACGCCGCCATCAGCTCGGTGCCGCCCGCGAGCGCGTAACCGTGCACCTGAGCGATCACCGGCTTCGCGAGATCCCACATGCCGAACCAGCCGTCGCTCACATGCCGCGACCACTTGCCGTCGCCGTCGGCGCTCCAGCTCGGCTTGTCACCCCAGAGCGACGAGCCGAGGTCGTAGCCCGACGAGAAGCAGGGCCCGGCGCCGCGGATCACCGTCACCCGCACGTCGGGATCGTCGTCGTGGACGTGCAGCGCGTCGAAGAGCTCGATGCGGGTGCGACCGTCGATGGCGTTGCGCTTCTCGGGCCGGTTGAGCGTGATGCGCGCCACATGCTCGACCGGACGGTCGACGGCGATGCGCTCGAGGCCCGGATCGTGATCGGCGTCGGAAGGCGTCATGCGCGGGTCTGCTCCTTCGTGCCGGCGAGGTCGGCCATGAGCTCGAGCGCCTCGGGCTGATGCGTGCGCACGACGAGCGTGGTCGCGCCACAGCCATCCCATTCCGCGAAACGTTGCTCGATGCGCTGAGGTGAGCCGATCAGGCCGCCTTGGTCGACGAACTCGTCGGGCACCGCCGCCGTCGCCTCGTCGCGCCGGCCGGCGAGGAACAGCTCCTGGATGCGCGCCGCCGCTTCGGGAAACCCGACGCGCGCCATCGACTGGTTGTGGAAGTTCATGCTCGGATGGCCCATGCCGCCCACGTACATAGCGATGCGCGGCTTCGCCGCGTCGATCACCTTCTGCACGTCGTCGGTCACGTGCACGGTGACGCTCGGCGCGATCTCGAACCCATCGGGCCTCCCGCCGGCTCGGCGGGCGAACCCGGCCGCTAGCTGCGCGTCGTACGTCTCGCGCATCATCGCCGGGCGGAAGCCCATCGGGATCCAGCCGTCGCAGCGCTCTGCGGCAAGACCCACGTTGCGCGGGCCGCCGGCGGCGATCCAGATCGGCAGCTCCTCGGTGTGCAGGATCGACTTCAGCGGCTTGCCCATGCCCGTGGCGTCGGCACCCGCGTAGGGCACGCTCAATGCAGTGCCGGCGTGTTCGAGGGGACCGTCGCGCCGCAACGCCTTGCGGATGATCTCGATCGTGTCGGCGAGCCGGGCGCCAGGCCGCGCCCACGGCGCGCCGTACCAACCCTCGACCACCTGCGGGCCCGACAGACCGAGCCCGATGATCGTGCGGCCACCTCCCGCCATCGCGTCGACGGTGGCCATGGCCATCGCAGTCGCCGTCGGAGTACGGGCCGACACCTGGATGACGGCCGTGCCGAGCCGGATCCGGTTGGTGTGCGCGGCGAGGAATGCGAGCGGTGTGATCGCGTCGGAGCCGTAGGCCTCGGCGGTCCACACGCTGTCGTAGCCGAGCGCTTCGGCCCGCTGGACCTGTTCGACCGGCACGCGCAGTCCCTTGCCCGACCAGAGGTCGAGCCCGAGACCGAGCTTCACGGTGTCACCGACTTCGTCGCAGAGGTTGCACAGGTGGTCACGGTGCGCACCGTAGAGCGCGGCCGCTCAGTTGCGCATCCGCACGATCAGGCGGACAGGCCTCCGTCGACGACGAGGGTGCTCCCGGTGATGAACGAACCGGCCCGGCTCGCGAGCAGCAGCGCCGCGCCGATGATCTCGTCGGCATCGGCGATCCGGTTCAGCGGTACTGCCGCTTTCATACGCGCCATGCCCTCGTCGCCGTTGGCGCGAACCATGTCGGTGAGGAACGGGCCCGGCGCGAGCGCGTTGACCCGCACGTTGCGGCCGGCGAGCTCGATCGCCATCGATCGGCTCCAGTTCTGCAACGCAGCCTTGTTCGACGTGTAGATGCCGAGGCGCGCCGCGCCGCGCAGGGCGCCGACCGAGATCACGTTGATCACGGATCCGCCGTACGGCGACTGCTCCAGGTACGGGAGCGCGGCCTGGGTGAGCAGCATCGGGCCGAAGAGGTTCACGTCGTAGCTCTTCTGCCACGCCTCTTTCGTGTACTCCCCCATGCTCTGGGCGAGCGCGTTGGCGGCATTGTTCACGAGCACGTCGAGCGCGCCGAAGCGGCCCACCGTGGCCTCGACGAGGGCGCGCAGCTGGTCTTCGTCACCGAGGTGCGTGGGCACCGCGAGCGCCTCGCCACCGGCGGTTTCGATCTCGGCCACCACGGCCTCGCACGCCGGGGCCTTGCGGCTCGCCACCACGACCTTGGCTCCGACAGCGCCATAGGCCAGCGCGATCGAGCGCCCGATCCCCCGCGATCCCCCGGTGACGACAGCCACCCGGCCGGTGAGGTCGAAGAGCTCATGGATCTCCTGGCGCTGCATGTCGGCTTCGGTCCGCCCCGTGGAGTCGTCGTCAAGGTCGCCGTAGACTACGGAGGAACAATCGCCGCAGCCCTCGATCGTCACCTAGAGTGGTTGCGCGACCCCGCTACGCGTACCTGGAAGGCGAGCGATGCCGACACCGGCGCCCGCATCCACCGATCTGCTCGGCCCCTTCCTCCCGAGGCTGGTCCACGACTGGCTGGCCGACGAACCCGAGGTGCGCTGGCGCGCGCTCGACGCCACGGTCGTGTTCGTCGACGTGTCGGGCTTCACCCGGCTCTCCGAGCGCCTGGCCCGCCGCGGACGCGTCGGTGCCGAGGTGCTCACCGACGTCATCAGCGGCTGCTTCTCGCACCTGCTCACGGTGGCCTACGCCGAAGGCGGCGGCCTGCTGAAGTTCGGCGGCGACGCCCTGCTCATCTTGTTCAGCGGCGACGACCACACCGAGCGCGCGTGTCGCGCCGCGGTCGGCATGCGCGCTCGCCTGCGCGACGTCGCGCAGATCGATGTGCCGGGCGGCGGCGTGCGGCTCCGCATGTCGGTCGGCGTGCATCGCGGCGAGTTCCTGCTCTTCCTCGTGGGCAGCTCGCACCGCGAGCTCGTGATCACCGGACCGGCCGCGACCGAGACCGTCACCATGGAGTCGATCGCCGACGCCGGCGAGATCGTGGTGAGCAGCGCGACTGCCGCGCGGCTGGATCCGGCGGTGGTCGGCGCGCCCAAAGGCATCGGCCACCTGTTGCGCCGCGCGCCCGGAACGGCGTCCGACGCGGTGGCAGTACCCGTGGCGCCGCGCGGCGTCGACCTCGCCACCGGCGTCCCCCTCGCGTTGCGGCCTCATCTCCTCGGCGACGCCGACGAAGCCGAGCACCGCGTGGCAACGGTCGCGTTCGTGCACTTCGACGATGTCGACGAGATCGTGCAGAACCACGGGCCGGCCGAGCTCGCCGACGCGCTCGACGAGCTGGTCTCCGACGTCGCCACCGCTGCGAACGAGCACGGCATCACGTTCCTCGGCACCGACATCGACAAGGACGGCGGCAAGATCATCTTGACGGCAGGTGTCCCGCTTGCCTCCGGCCAGGACGAAGAGCGCATGCTGCACGCACTGCGCCGCGTCGCGAGCACACCGCACCGGTTGCCGATCCGCATCGGAGCGAACCGCGGGCACGTGTTCGCCGGAACCGTCGGGCCTACATACCGGCGCACCTACACGGTGATGGGCGACACGGTGAACCTGGCGGCCCGGTTGATGGCGGCGGCCAAGCCGGGCCAAGTGCTTGCGACACCGGCCGTCGTGGAGCAGGCGCGCAGCACGTTCGACGCGCAGCCTCTGCCGCCGTTCATGGTGAAGGGCAAGTCGCGTCCGGTGCAGGCCCTGGCGGTCGGCGCACCGATCCGCACGTCGCCGCTCGCGCCCGCCGCGCCACTCGCGCTGGTGGGACGGGCCGAGGAATCGGTCGAGCTGCGCGACGCGATGGAAGCGGCGCGGGCCGGGCACGGACGCATGGTCGAGCTGCGCGGCGAGGCGGGTACGGGCAAGTCGCGACTCGTGCACGAGCTGCGCCACGCCGCGCCCGACGTGACGATGGCCACTGTGGCGTGCCTGCCGTACGAGACCACGAACCCGTACTGGGCGCTGCGCGAGCTGCTCGAGCAGCTGCTGGGCGTCACCGACGGCGATCGCGACGCGGTCGAGGCTCGCTTGCGCGAGTTCGTCGCCGAGCGCTCGCCCGAGCTCGTGCCGTGGTTGCCGCTGCTCGCCACACCGTTGCAGCTCGATCTTGCCGATACTCCGGAGACGGCTGCGCTCGCACCTCGTTTCCGCAAGCAGCGCGTCGAGGAGACCACCGTCTCGTTGATCGCCGCGCTGCTCCCCACCGTGTCGCTCGTGACGCTCGAAGACGCGCACTGGATGGACGACGCTTCGACCGACGTGCTGCGCCTCGTCGAACAAGGGGTCGAGTCGGGTCCGTGGCTCGTGTGCGTCACGCGCAACGACGACGACACCGGCTTCCACGCGACGCGACGCGAGTCTCGGGTACTGCACCTCGAAGCACTCGATCCGCACGACGCCGCCGACCTGGTGCGCGCCGCCACCGAAGAGCAGCCGCTTCGCCCACACGAGGTCGAACGCCTCGTGGAGCGAGCGGGTGGCAACCCGCGCTTCCTCATCGAGCTCGCACGGGAAGCACTCGCCACCGGCACCACCGATTGGCTGCCCGAATCGGTCGACAGCCTCGTGTCGGCGCAGATCGATCGGCTGCCGCGCGCGACGCGCCGGTTCCTGCGCCACGCGTCGGTGCTCGGCCACGCGTTCGACACCGACCTGCTCGCCGCGGTGGTCGACGAGATCGACATGCCCCGCCGTCCCGAACTCGACCTCGGGCGCTATCTCGTGGCCGACGGTCCGGGCCGCCTGCGGTTCCGTCACGCGCTCCTGCGCGATGTGGCGTACGGCGGCCTGCCGTATCGCAGCCGCGCACAGCTCCATCGCATGGCCGGTGAAGCGCTCGAGCAGTCACTCACCCGACCCGAAGATCAAGCGGCGCTGCTCTCGCTGCACTTCTTCCACGGCGAACGGTTCGACGCCGCGTGGCGCTACGGCCGGCTCGCGGCCGAGCGGGCGAGCAGCGGTTACGCCAACGTCGAAGCAGCCGAGCTGTACGAACGGGCAATCTCCGCGGCGCGTCGCGTCGAGGGTGTCGCGCCCGCCGACTTCGCGGCCGCGGCCGAGGCGTTGGGCGACGTGCGTGACCGAATCGGCGTGTACGACGGCGCCCGCGACGCGTACCGCATCGCGCGCCGGCTTCTCTCCGACAATCCCGTTCAAGGTGCGCAGCTCTGCCTCAAAGAGGCATGGATGGCCGAGCGACTGGGTCGTTACTCGCTTGCAATCCGTTGGCTCGGTCGCGGCATGAAGCTGCTCGACGCGCACGCCGAGAACGATGTGGCGAACGCGTCGCGGGCCGCACTGAGTCAACGAGCCCAGATCGCAGTCTGGTATGCCGCGGTGCGCGAAACCGCGGGCCATCACCGCGAAGCCGTGCGCTGGTGCGAGACCGCGATCGAGCTCGCCCGCGCCTCCGATGATCGCGACGCACTGGCGCACGCGCTGTTCGTGCTCGACTGGGCCTACGCGGCGCTCGGCCGTCTCGACCTCGCCACGCACTCGGCCGAGGCATTGCGGCTCTACGAGGAGCTCGGCAACCTCTCCGGTCAGGCCGTGGTGGCCAACAACCTCGGCGCGCTCGCCTACTACGACGGTCGGTGGCACGACGCGCTCGCGCTCTACGAGCAGGCGCGCGATGCCCGACTCCGAACGGGCGACGCGGTCGAGGCCGCACTGTCGAGTGCGAACATCGCCGAGATCCTCATCGAGCAGTCGCGCTTCGACGAAGCCGAAGCGCTGCTCCTCGAAGCGCGCCGTGTCTACCGGGCCGCCAACTATCGCAGCGGCATCGCCTGCGCTTCGGCGCGACTCGGGCGCGTCGCCGCGCGTACGGGTCGTCTCGACGAGGCCTACCGGTTGTTCGAGGAAGCCAAGCGGCTCTACGCGAGCGTCGAGGGCGTGTTCGAGGCCATCGAGGTCGACAGCATGCTGGCCGAAGCGCTCGTGCTCGCCGGCGACGCCAACTTGGCGCTCGTGGTGGCCGACGCCGCGCTCGTACGCGCCCGCGCCGAAGGCGAGATCGGCGTGCTGGGCCCCGCGCTGTACCGCACACGCGGCTACGCGCTCGCGCAGCTCGGGCGCTTCGCCGAAGCCGACGACGCGGTCGACGAGAGCCTCACCCTCGCCCGCCAGCAAGGCATCGAGTACGAGGTCGCGCTCGACCTCGTGGCCTGCGAGCGCATCGACGGCTGGGCCGGACGCGCGCCGCGGCCGAGCGCCGAAGCCGTCGAGATCCTCGAACGGCTCAACGTGACCGAGGTGCCGGTGGCCTCGGAAGCACTCGGCGCGTCAACGATCTCGCTATAGCGCGCGGCCGGCACCGGGCGCGAATCCGGGCGCGGCGTGGCGCGCGTGTCAGCGCTTGCCGAACGTGGGGTCGCCGGAGATGTACAAGATCTCGAAGGTCACCACGAAGTTGCCGAACGTCGGCTGCACGATCTGGTGATCGTCCACGCACGGATGCGGGACAGCCACACCCGCGCCGGGGTTCGTACAGGCTGGCACGGCCACCGTGTTCACACCGTCGAACTTGTAGATCGTGGCGTTGTACGAGTTGGCGGCGTCGATGAGGCTCTGGTTCGGGTGCTGCGGGTCGTTCGGGAAGTCGTACTCGAGCGAGAGATGGATCGGGTTCTGGGGGTCGGAGTAGCCCGCGAACGGCGAGATCGTGGTCGTGGGGCCGGTGCAGCCGCCCGGACAGAACGTTCCCGGCCCTTGCGTGACCACGATCGGCGCACCCGTTCCGGTGTCGGGCAAGGTGACCGTGGAGGGGTTGCTCCCACCCGTGGTGATCGAGCCGCCCGGGGGCACGAATCCGGCACCGACGCCCGGTGCGGCCGCGACGATCGCGGTGTCCTGCGACGCCACGTTGTTCGTTCCGGGAGTCGCGGTGGCCTGGTCGGTGATGAAGCCGCTCACGGGAACCGAGCTCGGCGTAGTCACGACGATCTGCACCGTTGCCGATTGCCCGGATGCCAACGTGCCGAGCGAGCACGTGACGGGGCCGCTGCCCGGACCGGTGGGGCAGTCGCCCGGCGCGGGTCCGGTCGCCGACACGAACGTGGGAACGGGCAGCGTGTCGGTGACCTGCACGCCCGCGGTGGGCAACGCGTCGTTGTTGGTGACGGTCACGGTGTACTGCACGTCGTTACCGGCGGTGACCGGATCGGGCGCATCGGTGATCGTGGTCGACAGGTTGTACTGGTGCGCGGTGATGACGCGCATCTCGTCGACCGCGGTGGGCGTCTGGAACCGGAAGCTCACCGTGTGCAGATCGGCGGAGATCGTGAAGTAGTCGTGGCTCGCCGCGAGCTCGAGGCCGCGCGACCCAGTATCACCGTCGTACGTGGTGCCCGGCGCGCCCAGGATCGAGTCGGTCGACTCGAGTCTGTCCGGCGTGACGATCACACCGAGGATGCTTCCGTCGAAGGTGACCGAGCCGTTGACCGTGATCTGCGAGCGCTTCGGTGGATCGGTGTGCACCATGTGGCTGTCGACGACGGTGCCCGACGCGATGTTGCTCGTGTGCAGCGCCTTGGGCGATGAGTACTTGCCGGGCGCGGTGGCGTCGACCTGGACCGGGTTGGCCAACACGACGCCGCTGGCCTCGTTGAACGCGAACGCCGTGGTCTGCGACTCGAGCTTGTTGTAAGCAACCGATGGCGGCGGCGCGATCTGCTGGACCGGACCCGACGTGCCCGTGATCGTGGCACCACCAGGTTGGATGCCGATGCCGGCCACACCGAGCATCGCTCCGAGCGCCGCGGCCAAACTTGCAGTCCGTCGTCTCGTCATGATCGCCTCGATCTCGATTGCCCCCGGCCGCGTCCGACGCTGTCGAACGCGCGACGGGATGCCCCCAACTACGCCATTGTGATGGCCTAGTTGGATTGCGTCAAATGGGGCGCACGCGCGCTGGTCACCCTGGCGTCACCGCCCCGGTGGGCGCCGTGGCCCGGACCGATAGGTTGGGCGGATCACGCCGTCCCGGACGGGACGCCGCCTGCGAGGAGAGCCGATGGTCGATCTGGTGATCCGCCATGCCGATGTCGTCGACGGAACGGGCGCGCCGCGCCACCGAGCCGACGTCGCTGTGCACGAGGGGCGGGTCGTGGCGGTCGGTGACGTCGACGAGAAGGGCACACGCGAGATCGATGCCGACGGCCTCGCGGTGACGCCCGGTTTCGTCGACGTGCACACCCACTACGACGCGCAGGTGTTCTGGGATCCAACCCTCGGGCCGTCGCCGCTCCACGGCGTCACCTCGGTGTTCAGCGGCAACTGCGGCTTTTCGATCGCGCCGCTCGTGGCGCGCGAAGCCGAGTACCTCATGACGATGCTCGCCCGGGTGGAGGGCATGCCGCTCGATGCGCTCGCGGCCGGTGTGCCGTGGAGCTGGCAGAGCACCGCCGACTACTTCGCGGCGATCCCTCCCCTGTCGGTGAACGCCGGCTTCATGGTCGGTCACTGCGCGTTGCGCCGAGTGGTCATGGGCGACGCCGGCACGGCGCGCGCTGCGACACCCGACGAGATCGCGGCCATGCAGCAGCTGCTCCGAGACGGCTTGGCCGCGGGCGGCATCGGGTTCTCGTCGAGCTGGGCCGACACGCACAACGACGCGCATGGCGAGAAGGTGCCCTCTCGGTTCGCCACACTCGAAGAGCTCGTCGCGCTGAGCGGCGTGTGCCGTGAGTTCCCCGGCACGTCACTCGAGTTCATCCCGACCGTCGGCGAGTTCAACGAAGACCACTACGACGTGATGACGCGCATGTCGGCGGCCGCCGGGCGGCCGCTCAACTGGAACCTGCTCACGGTCAACGCCAAGAACGGCTCCGCCGTCGAGCAGCGACTCGCGGCGGGTGATTGGGCACGCGCGCACGACGGTCGCGTGGTCGCGCTCACGGTGCCCGAAGCGCCGCGCCCACGCCTCAGCTTCCTGTCGGGCTTCGTGCTCGACGCGCTCGCGGGTTGGGCGAAGCCGATGTCGCTGGCACCCGCCGACAAGCTCGAGCTGCTCACCGACCCCCAGCGCCGCCGTGAGCTCGCGCAGTCGGCGGAGGGCACGTCGGGCCTGATCCGCAGCATCGCGTTGTGGCAGATCCACGAGATCATCGAGACGTTCACACCGGAGACGAAGCGCTTCGAGGGCCGCACCGTCGGCGACATCGCCGCCGAGCAGGGCAAGGAGCCGTTCGACGCGTTGTGCGACATCGCCGTCGCCGACGGCCTGCGCACCGCGTTCTCGCCTCCGGCCGTCGGCAACACGAAAGACGACTGGGCCGCGCGTGTGGGCGTGTGGCGCGACGAGCGTGCGGTGATCGGGGCGAGCGATGCCGGCGCGCACCTCGACCTGCTGGCCACGTTCAACTACACCACGACGGTGTTGGCCAAGGCAGTGCGCGAGCACGAGGTGCTGTCGCTCGAAGAGGCCGTGCACCTGATGACCGAGGTACCGGCGAGCCTCTATGGCATGGTCGACCGGGGCGTGCTGCGCGCGGGTGCACATGCCGACCTCGTGGTGCTCGACCCTGCGACGGTGGCGCCGTTGCCGGTGCAGACGGTCGACGACATGCCCACTGGTGCGAGCCGCGTGTACGGCGGCGCCGCCGGCATCGAGCGGGTGTTCGTGAGCGGCGAGGAGATCGTGCGCGGCGATGCGTTCACCGACGCGCGTCCGGGTCGCGTGCTGCGCAGCGGCGCCGACACGCGCTGAGGCGCGACGGCCCGAACGTCAGTCGAGACGGATGCGGTATGCGCAGCGGCTGTCGCCGCTGAGCAGATGCTGCTCGCGCTCCACGCGCACATCGTCTCCGAGCGCGCTCCGGAACAGCTCGAGCTCGCCCCGACACAGCCCTTGGCACACAGTCGCGGCCGCGCACACTGGGCAGTGGTGCTCCACGAGGATCCAGTCGTCGCCGTCGCGTACCGCTTCGGCCATGTAGCCCTCCGCACTGCGCCGGCGCGCGAGCGCTTCGACGCGCTTGCGGGCCGGCGCCTCGCGGTCGATCACGCGCCGGTAGCCGTCGATCTGCACGGCGGTGCGGGCCGCGATCACCGCGTCGAGGCCATCGTCGCCCATCGCGGCGCGCAGCGCCTCGATCAGCTCCACCGTGAGGTCGCCGTGACGGTCGGGGAACAGCTCCGTACCGAGATCGGTGAGCACCCATTCCACGGGCGGGCGACCGCGCCCGGCTGCCGCTCGGTCGCGTCGGGCCACCAGGCCGTGACCGGCCAGGACGTCGAGGTGCAGCCGAACTGCCGACTCCGTGATGGCGAGCTCGACCGCGAGCTCGGCGGCGGTGAGGCCGTCGGCCCGCTTCAGCCGGTCGAGCAACCGGCGCTTCGCTTCGGACAGCACGGGCTCGCCGTCGTGGTGGTCGGCGATCGGCGCGGCCGGCATGTTGACAGCATCGCAGAACGAGCGCATTATCGCAAGTGTTCACTTGCTGAAATCGAGCGCACGAGAGAACCGAGGACGCGATGGAGACACGAGCGCTGGCCGGCAGCCGAGAGACCCTCGTCAAACAAGGGCGTCTCCTCACGAAGCTCGGTTCGCTGCCCGTGGTGGTCTTCGCCGACGGCGACGACGTGTTCGCCATCGAAGACCGCTGCCCACACATGGGCTTCCCGCTACACCGGGGCACGGTCGAGTGCGGTCTCGTGACCTGCCACTGGCACCACGCGCGCTTCGATCTCGCCTCGGGCGGAACGCTCGACCCGTGGGCCGACGACACCCGCGCCTTCGACGTGACGTTCGAGGGCGACGACGTGTTCGTGCACGCGCGCATCGACGACGAGATCGGGCGCCTGCACCGCCGCCTGCGCGAAGGGCTCGAGGACAACCTCACGCTCGTGATCGCCAAGTCGGTGCTCGGCTTGATCGAGCACGGCGAAGCTCCCGACGCGATCCTGCGCACCGCGATCGACTTCGGCACCCGCTACCGCAGCAGCGGTTGGGGCGCCGGCCTCACCGTGCTGGTCGCGATGACCAACGTGCTACCGGAGCTGGCCGACGACGACCGCGCCGTTGCCTTGATCCATGCGCTGCGCTTCGTGGCGCTCGATACCGCCAACCATGCGCCCCGGTTCCCGGTTGCCGCGCTGCCCGGCGCCGATCTCCCGGTGGAGCGCGTCGAGCAGTGGTATCGCCGCTTCATCGACACGCGATCGGGCGACTCGGCCGAGCGATCGTTGCGCACGCTCATCGATGCGGGCGCGCCGCTCGACGCCGTGGAACGCGTGATGGTCGCGGCCGCCACTGACCACATCTTCATCAACGAGGGTCACACGCTCGACTTCACGAACAAGGCGTTCGAAGCGCTCGCCGCGCTCGGTCGCGACGACGCCGGCGTGGTGCTCACCTCGCTCGTGTCGCAGACCGCGGCCGCCGACCGCAGTGAGGAAGGCAGCGAGTGGCAGTACCCGCACGACCTGGTGGCGCTCGTGGCGCGCGCCAACGCCGTGCTCGCCGGCGCCC
The DNA here is from genome assembly GCA_017882905.1 of Acidimicrobiia bacterium. Lineage (GTDB taxonomy): Bacteria > Actinomycetota > Acidimicrobiia > IMCC26256 > PALSA-610 > Chersky-683. The sequence continues at coordinate 21,265 of JADGOO010000214.1, forward strand.
CTTCGGGCGGGCACGGCGGCTTCACGGGGGTCGGCGAGCTCGCGTGGGCGTTGCTCGGCGACGATCCGGAGGCGAGCATCGACGCGCTGCTCGACGCGTTCCATGCCGGGGCCACCGATGAAGACCTCGGGCGCGCCGTCGCGTACGCAGCCGGGCTGCGCATCACGCGCTTTCACACGCAGAACGATCACGCCGACTGGAACACCGTGCACCATTCGTTCACGAGTGCGAACGCACTGCACCACTCGCTCCAACGCGCGCCAGGCCCGATGTCGCGCCGCGGGCTCGTGCACGCCGCGCTGCGCGTGTACCTCGACCGCTTCCTCAACATCCCGGCCGCGCGGCTGCCCGTCGCGACCACGGGCGACCTCGACGCGCTCACCCGATGCTTCGAGGTGCAGGGCGAGGTCGACGCGGCCGGCAACCTCGCCTATGGCTTTCTGCAGGGTGGCGGCACGCGCGCCGAGCTCGTGACCACGCTGGGCCATGCGCTCCTCTACGAAGATGCGGAGTTCCACTGGTACCAGGTGTTCGAAGCGGCAGTGCGCCAGAGCGCCGCGTGGCCCGAAGGTTCGGCCGAATCGGCGCTCATCCTGGCTGGATTCGCGCGTTTCCTCGCTGCGCACACACCCACCCGCCGCGAGCTCCCGAACGTGATCCGCATCGCCACCCGCCTGCGCCGGGGCGACGAGCTCTTCGAAGACGACGATGCCGGCGCCACCGGCTAGCGATCTGCCCCGGGAGCTGCAGGCGCCGCCGGTACGGTGGAGCGCAGGCGCTCGTAGCTCAGTTGGATAGAGCAGTGGACTTCTAATCCTCAGGTCGCAGGTTCGAATCCTGCCGGGCGCGCAGGGCCGTCGTTGGTGCGATCGCGCAAGGCGGGCCCGGCACTGCGCTGTGCCGGGCCTGCTTTGCACTTGTCACGGAGATCCGTGTGGGGTTACCAGCTGGCGAGCCAGCCGCTCGGGGGAGCGGTGCCTGCGCTGCAGGTGCCGGTGCCCTTGCCGTATTGCGTGCCGGTGGTTGCTGCGTTGTCCTGGATCCAGAAGCACGTGCCCGACTTCGACAACCCGGCGAGGATCACCGTGTTCGTGGTGGTCGCCACGCTGAGGTTGTTCGGGCCGGTCGACGCCGTCGCCGCAGCAACGAACGACAAGCTGGGCTCGTTCGCGGCGAGCGCAGCGACGGTGGCCTGGGTGTAGTCGGACTGGTCCGTGAAGATGGTCTTCGCGGATGTCAGGCCGTTGCGCAGGCTCGACTGGCTCGCGCGGTCCTGGGCTCGCTGACGGGCACCAAGGAAGGTCGGGATGGCAATCGCGATCAGAATGGCAATGATGAGCACGACAACCATCAGCTCGATGAGCGTGAAGCCTTCCTCACTGTCCCGACGGCGGGCCGCAATCTTTGCTGCAATCATGTGCGGTCCTTCGTTCGAGTGGGTGAATGCGGCCCACGGTGCCGGGCCACCAGCCATGGAGGCTGTTGCTCGTCATCCGTAGATCTCGCCGCACCCGATATCGACACGAAGTGCCTGACCTTGAACAAGTTCGCCGCCCGGTGTGATCCGTCGCAGTTGGAGTGCTGGTGATGGACATGACTTTGCTCGTCGTGGCCGGATCACGCAGCTCATCGCCGCTGTGTTGTGTGCGGCGAGACCCGGCCAGACGAAAGCTTGACGGACGAAGAACGTGACGAGTTGCCGCGCCTTGTCGGTCTCAGCGGGCCCTCACACGCCCGGACACGCTGATGTGATCATGGTGTGCGCGGCGTCGAAGTCCACCGGTGTGCCGATCCCGAAGGTTCCTGACCGCGCCGCCTCTGACGACGTGGTCCCGTCGCGGAAGGTTCGAGTCAGTGCGCTCGCGTCGTGGCCCACCGCGAACCCACCAGTCGCGGTCAGCGGCATCCCTTCGCAGCAGGGGCGGTCAAGAACACCTTGCCCCCGGCGCCGTGATGTCGAGCCCGGATCCGCTCACCACAGCGACACGCGGTCGTCGGTGACCTCTTGCGTCCACGAGGCGACGACATGGCCTTCGTCGTGGCGGTAGAAGCCCAGCGTGTTGAGCAACGGCGAGTACACGTGGATCGACAGCGCGAGCGTGTCGTCGAAGTTCGACAGGGCATGGATGCATCCACTCGCGCACGTCGCGACGTGGCCCGCGGGCAGCACACGCCAGCCCGGCTCTTCGAGATCGTCGTGATGGTGCCCGTCGAGACGCGTCTCCACAAGTCGCCGCACAACTCCGCCCCGTGTTCCCCGGACCCTGAAGGTCCGAGCGTCCGCGAGCCTCAGGTCACTGCGAGATGGGTTTGGGGGGAACGTTGACGTCGCGCTCAGGTGGACCGGTTCGATCATCGCTGTCGTATTCGGCGGCGAGGCACAGCTCCTCGACGGTTGCGAACGCGAGCGCGCCGACGCGACGACGATGTGCCGTGCGCGAACGACCTCGTCGCGATCGACGCTGCTTTCGTTCACGTTCTCGAAAGTGGTCACGAAGTACGCTGTTATCAGCGGTCGTGATCGCGCCGCAACGCACGCCAATTCCATCCCATCCGTCATCCCATCTAAGGGGAAATACGGTGCGGTCGGTGCGGACGCCGCGGCACGAACGTCCAGGTCAGACGAACCGTGCGAACGTAGCGATACGCATCAAGTTGCTATGCGGTCTCTTCTAATCCTCAGGTCGCAGGTTCGAATCCTGCCGGGCGCGCGGTGGAGTCCAGTGCTCGGGTGCGACCCGCGGTCGGCCGCGCGGCAACGCCTCAGCCCCACGTTCCGTGGGAACGGTCACGAACTCCGGGCGCTTCACCACGAGCACGGCCAGCGCCAGCAGCAACGCGACCGACGTTGCGGCCGTGAAGGCCCCGTAGCTCATGCCCGGTCCGCCGATCGGCGTGTGCAGCACGACGGTGGCGATGATCGGTACCGCGACCAGGAACGCCCGTCGCGACTGCGCCCACGTCGCGGCGAGCGGGACCACCAACAGCACGAGGTCGTAGTCCTGGTGTGCAACGCACAGCAGCGCGGCGACCATGACCGTCAACGTCACCGACGCGCCCGGCGGGGAGCCGGGTGCGCGCAGTCCCGACACGACGGCGACCGCCATCGCCATCAGGATCACGAGCGCGGCCGCCACCGTCACCGCTCCGTTCGCGCTTCCAGTCGATCGCGACACCACGCTGGCGAGATCGACTCTGGTGGGCACGCGCGGTGCGATCGTGTTGAACAAGCGCACATTCGACGTGACCGACTTCCAGAGCGCCCCCGCGCTCCCCTCTGCCCGGAGGAGGGCAATTCCCACCGGAACCGATACGACGGCTGCAACGGCAGTGCCGCGCGCCAGCAGCCGCCACGATCGTCGCGCCACGAGTGCGACAACTATTGGGATTGCGAAAGGCGGTTTGCCGTACACAAACGCGAGCGCGAATGCAGTGGCCCAGCTGTCTTCGGGCCCGCTCCACGCGATCCAGCACAGCGGCACGTACCACAGTGTCGGTTGACCCAAGACGACGGCGCTGTAGCCGGATCGCGACACGAGCAGCACACCGAGGATGATCCCGGCCATCGGAAGCGTGACGCTGCGCGTGACCAGCTTCGCGGCCCACGCGCAGTACATCGCGAGGAGCACGACGCATGTGACTTCCCACAGCGCTCCCGCGGTTCGAACCGGAGCCAGTGCCAGGAGCGCGGCAAGCACGAGGTGCGGAGGGCCGTAGGGCGGGAACGGGCTGTTGCCGGAGCCCTGTGCGTCGACGACCCCAGGGCGGTACGGATCGTGTCCGTGGAGCAAGGCTCGTCCCGGCGCCCAGACGGCCGACCGAAAGTCGAGGCCCGTCGCGGTCAAGCCGTGCCGCACGGAGATCGCGCCTGCCGCGAGCGCGACGCCCGCCGCTCCCCACGCCAGTACGCGCGCAGACCGATACGGCAAGACCGCGCCACCCACGCGCGGAATCGTAGATCGCGGCGCAGGAGCACCCGTGGCTTCTCTAGCCCGAAGGGCGCGGATCCTTGACAGCAAGCAGCCCGAAGCTGGTGGTCACGAAGCCTTCGTAGTACACCTTCAGATGCACCTTCTCGTCGTACGGCAGGTAGTCGATGCGCCGGTCGTGCGGTGCGGTCCCCGTAGCGAACACGATCCTGATGTCGTGTCCGGCCGCCGAGGTGCGCGCAACCAAGGCCTCGAGGTCACCGCGGCGAAGGAGCACATCGCTGCCGCCAGTGACGGTGCGCGCGTTCGACGAGACGTTGTACTCGGTCGTGTGCACGGCGACGCCGCCCGGCCGCAGACACTCGAACTGTGCGAGGAAGAAGTCGATGGCCGCGTCGATCGAACCGAGGTGCTCCATGGCGCATGACGACCACGTGAAGTCGAAGTTACGAAGCTCCGCCGGGATGGATCGCATGTCGACGTCGCGGTACTCAACTCGTTCGGCGAACGTCGCGGCATCGCAGATGCCCCATCGGTTGAGATCCCGCGACTCGCGCACGTGTTGCCCTGAGTTCAACCATTCGACCGACGAGCCGGCCTGCATCGCGAGGTCGGTCGCGAGCACACGACAGCCCCGAGTCGCCAACAGCGACGGGATCGGTTCGACGCCGACGCCGAAGCCGAGGCCGACCGCCCCGGCGCGGAGCGCTCCGTAGACCTCGAGGCACTGCAAGATGTAGCAGTACTCCCACAGCTTGCGATGCGGCCACACGTCGTGATGGATCGCACTGGCCCAGGCGGCAAAGGCCGGCGACTCGAACTGCCACGCAGTGCAAGCCTGCGAGATCGGCTCGTCGAAGCTCGGCTCGGGCTGATCAGTCCGCCCCCATCGCCGCTGATACCCGGGCCAACCCGTGAGCGCCGCCATCCGCGCTCGCTGACGGAGCTGGCCGCGCTGGTCGAGCAGCCGCATCCGTGGAGCATACGGTGAGACCGCCTCGCAGAGCTCCGCGGCTCGGCCGTCCCGTGCTGACGCGCAGCTGAAGGCTCGAGCGGGCCGGCCACGGTGCGCCGGGTACCTCGCAGGCGGCAATGTGACGTTCGGGCCTTGTTGTGATGTGGCCTGGGGCATACACAGAGATGTGACACTGAGCGACGGCGCCCTGCTGATCGATCGGCGCGGCTTGGAGACGCTGTTCCAGGCGCTTGGATCGCAGGGCTACACGGTGATTGCGCCGACGGTACGCGATGGCGCGATCGTCTACGACGAGGTCGACGGCATCGAAGAGCTCCCCGCGGGTGTCACTGACATCCAGCAGCCAGGTTCGTACCGGCTGTCGACGCGCGACGATGGCGCGCTGTTCGGCTATGCGGTCGGGCCCCACTCCTGGAAGAAGTACCTGTTCCGCTCAGAAGCCGTCGTGTTCCGGGCACGGCTCGACGCCGAGCGCGGCTTCGTGCCATCGGAAGCAGGCGAGCCCGCCGCCACGCGGTACGCGTTCGTGGGAGTGCGAGCATGTGAGGTCGCGGCGATCGAGGTCCAGGACCGCGTGTTCCTCGAGGGCTCGCACCGCGAGCGCGACTATGAGTCGCGCCGTGATGGAGCGTTCGTGATCGCGGTGCAGTGCGGGGAGCCGGGCGGAACTTGCTTCTGCGTGTCGATGCACACGGGGCCTCGCGCCGAGTCCGGGTTCGACCTCGCGCTCACCGAGCTGGTGGATGCGCAGCTCCATGAGTTCGTCGTCGAGGTCGGTTCAGCGCGGGGCGGAGCGATCATGGCCTCGGTTCCCTCGCGGCCCGCACAGTCCCGCGATCTCGGTGCCGCGCGAGCAGTGAGCGACAGGGCCGCCAGCCGTATGGGCCGGACGATGGAGTCCGACGGGCTGCCGCAGCGGCTCGCCGAGCTGCTCGAGCACCCGCAGTGGGACGACGTCGCGTCGCGTTGTCTTTCATGCACGAACTGCACGCTCGTGTGCCCCACGTGCTTCTGCAGCAGCGTCGAGGACACAACCGATCTCACGGGCACCGAGGCGATTCGCACACGTAGATGGGATTCGTGCTTCACGCTCGATCACTCGTACATCCACGGCGGCAGCGTCCGCGCGTCGACGCGAGACCAGTACCGACAATGGCTCACGCACAAGCTCTCGACCTGGGTCGACCAGTTCGGCACCTCGGGGTGCGTTGGTTGCGGTCGGTGCATCACGTGGTGTCCGGTTGGAATCGATCTCACGGCCGAGGTCGCCGCGCTGCTCGCGCCGGCCGATTGACAGGAGCCGCAACCATGAGTGAGCGCGGGATGCATGATCTGCTCGGCGAGCATCCCTTCTTCGCGGGCATGCCGTCCGAGTACCTCGAGCTGCTCGCCGGTTGCGCCCGTAACGAGGTGTTCCGAGCGGGCGCCCTGATCGGGCGAGAAGGCGATCCGGCCGAGCGCTTCTATGTTGTGCGTAGCGGCCGCGTTGCTGTCGGCATCCATGTCCCGCAGCACGAGCCACTCGTCATCGCGACTCTCGGCCCGGGTGACGTGCTCGGATGGTCGTGGCTCTTCGCGCCGCATGCATGGCGATTCGATGCGGTAGCGACACACGAGACGCACGCGATCGGCCTCGACGGTCTCTGTCTGCGCGCCAAGTGCGACGCGGACCCCGCACTCGGCTACGAGGTGGTGCAGCGCTTCGCTCGGATCCTCGTGCAGCGTCTCGAAGCAACCCGCGTGCAGCTCGCCGACCTGTACGGCAAAGCCGATGCGCGCTGAAGACCCTGGCGAGGACCCGATGCGACCACGACCGCATCAAGTGCTCGAGGTGAAGATCGAGACTGCCGACGTGACGACAATTGTCGTCGCTCCGATCGACGCCGAGCCTCCGCTCGTTGCCCGGGCCGGACAGTTCAACATGCTGTGGATGTTCGGCATTGGTGAGGTGCCGATCTCGGTGAGCAGAATTCGACGCGACGGTGCGCTGGTACACACGATCCGCGCGGTCGGCGTGGTCACGAGCGCACTGGCCGGTCTCGACGCGGGCGGCGTTGTGGGTGTGCGCGGACCGTTCGGGACCGGCTGGGACGTCGACTCCGCGGCCGGCCGTGACCTCGTCGTCGTCGGTGGCGGCATCGGGTTGGCGCCCCTGCGCCCTGTGGTGGAGCACGTCCTCGCGAACCGAGGTGACTACGGCCGGGTCAGCGTGCTCGTCGGTGCGCGCACGCCCAAGGACATCGTGTTCGGCGAGGACATCGACCAGTGGCAACACTCCGATCTTGGTGTTGACGTGCAGGTGACCGTCGACGTCGCAGGCGCAGAGTGGCCCGGCCACGTGGGTGTCGTCACCGATCTCATCGCGAGCGCGCACTTCGAGCCGGCGCGCACGATCGCGTTCGTGTGCGGACCTGAGGCGATGATGCGCTTCGCGACGCGTGCGCTGCAGGAGCTGGCCGTACCCCTCGAGCGGATCAGGCTGTCGGCCGAGCGCAACATGCAGTGTGCCATCGCGCAGTGCGGCCACTGCCAGCTCGGCGACGTGTTCGTGTGTCGTGACGGCCCGGTCCTCGCCGCCGCGCGGCTCCTCCCCCTCCTGGCGGTCCGGGGTCGATGAACACCCCGGAGGTGCCGCGCAAGCCGTCGATCGCCGTCTGGAAGTTCGCGTCGTGTGACGGCTGCCAGCTCACGTTGCTCGACTGCGAGGATGACTTGCTCGCGGTTGCCGGCGAGGTTGAGCTGGCGTACTTCCTCGAGGCGGGACGCGCCTCGGTCGGTGGCCCATACGACCTGTCGATCGTCGAAGGCTCGATCACGACAGCGGGCGACGCCGCGCGTATCCGCGAGGTGCGCGCCATGTCGAAGCGGCTGGTGACGATCGGGGCGTGCGCCACCGCCGGCGGCATCCAGGCCTTGCGCAACTTCGGCGATGTGAAGGAGTTCCTTGCGATCGTCTACGCGCAACCGCAGTTCATCTCCACGCTGACCGACTCGACGCCTATAGCTGCTCACGTACCGGTCGACTTCGAGCTGCGCGGCTGTCCGATCACGAAGACCCAGCTGCTCGAGGTGATCGGCGCGTTCCTGCACGGCCGGCGGCCCAACGTCTCCCCCCACAGCGTCTGCGTCGAGTGCAAGCGTGCGGGCAACGTCTGTGTCACCGTGGCGCACGGCACACCATGCCTCGGGCCCGTCACGCAGGCCGGCTGCGGCGCGCTCTGCCCTTCGTACAACCGGGGCTGCTACGGCTGCTTCGGCCCGATGGAGAACCCGAACCTGCCGTCGATGGTGCAGACGCTGCGCTATCAAGGCGTCGACGACGGCGGCGTCATCCGCATGCTGCGCACCTTCAATGCCGGCGCGCCGCCGTTCCGTGACGCGAGCGAAGCGATCGAGGCCGAAGCAAGGGGGAGCGAAGCATGACCCATCGCAGCCCAGCGAGCCGCACGCTCAAGGTCGACGCGATCGCCCGGGTCGAGGGCGAAGGCGCGATGTTCGTCGAGATCCGCGACGGCGAGGTGCACGACGTGCAGCTCCGCATCTACGAGCCGCCGCGGTTCTTCGAAGCATTCCTGCGTGGGCGGCGCTTCACGGAACCGCCCGACATCACCGCGCGCATCTGCGGGATCTGCCCGGTCGCGTATCAGATGAGCGCCTGCAACGCGATCGAGGCGGCGTGCGGCGTCACCATCGACGGCCAGCTGCTCGAACTGCGGCGGCTCCTGTATTGCGGTGAGTGGATCGAGAGCCATGCGCTGCACATCTACCTGCTCCACGCGCCCGATTTCCTCGGCTACGACAACGCCATCGACCTCGCAGCCGATCACGCGGCGATCGTCGAACGAGGCCTCCAGCTGAAGAAGGTCGGCAACGAGATCCTCGAGCTGGTCGGCGGACGCGCGATCCACCCGGTGAACGTGCGGGTCGGTGGCTTCTATCGAGTGCCCACCCGCCGCGAGCTCGCACCGCTGCGCGAACGACTCCTGTGGGCCCTCGACGCGGCGCGCCAGACGGTGAGCTGGGTGGCAGGATTCGACTTCCCCGACTTCACACATGCGCTCGAGCTGGTCGCACTGCACGACGCCGACGGCTACGCCGTACTCGGTGGACGTCTCGTGTCGACGCGCGGCCTCGACATCGCCGCCGAGGAATTCGACGCGCACATCGCCGAAGAGCACGTAGCCCACTCGACGGCGCTCCATGCGCACTTGCTCGAACGCGGTGAGTATCTCGTTGGTCCCCTCGCAAGGTTCGCGCTGAATGCCGAACAGCTGGCGCCCGACGCGCGCGACTCGGCATCAGCGGCCGGCCTCACGGCCGACGAGCGCAACCCGTTTCGCAGCATCGTGGTGCGCGCGGTCGAGATCGTGCATGCTTGTGCCGAGGCCCTGCGCATCATCGACGCGTACGCTCCACCAGAACATCCCGCGGAGGCCGTCGAGCCGAGGGCCGGTGTGGGCTGCGGCTGGACCGAAGCGCCGCGCGGCACGTTGTGGCACCGCTACGAGCTGGCGGCCGACGGCACCATCCTCGACGCACGCATCGTGCCGCCCACGTCGCAGAATCAACCAGCGATCGAGCACGACCTGTTCCACTTCGTGGAGGCCAACGCGACGCTCGACGACGACGCGTTGCGTCACCGTTGCGAACAAGTGATTCGCAACTACGACCCGTGCATCTCGTGCGCGACGCACTTCCTCGACATGCGGGTGGAGCGCACGTGAACGCGGTCGTGGTCATCGGCGTCGGGAACCGCTATCGCGAGGACGACGGTGTCGGGCCGGCCGTGCTCGATGCACTGTCCGCGGCAATGGTCTCGAGCTCCGCGCGCCTCGTCGAGCTCGACGGCGAGCCCGCGCGGGTCGTCGATGCCTGGACGGGCGCCGAGCTTGCCATCGTGGTCGACGCGCAACGATCTGATCGTGTTCCTGCCGGCACGGTCTGCCGGCTCGAGGTCGGCGTCGATGACGGAGTGCTCGGCGCGTCGCCGAGCGGGGCGGGCGGAAGCCACGCGCTCGGCATCGGCGCGGCCGCGGCGTTGGGCCACGCTGTCGGCCGCATGCCCGCGCGCCTCGTCGTGTTCGCGGTCGAGGGCGCCACCTTCGGCCATGGCGAGGCGCTCTCGGAACCCGTTCGGCGCGCCGTCGCCGACGTATCTGCCAGCATCCGCGACGAGATCGGCGGCACCGGCTGATGTGCCTGTCGATGCCGGCGCGGGTGCTGGCCGTCGACGAAGCCGGCAGAGAAGCCCTCGTCGACATCGACGGCGGCGAACGCCGCGTGTCACTCGCCGTGCTCACTCTCGACGGGCGGTCCGTCGAACCAGGTACATGGCTCCTCGTGCACACCGGCCTCGCCGTCGAGACGCTCGAGCCCAGTGAGGCCGCCGAGCTCGTAGCGCTCCACCGCTCGTTGCATGCCGCACAGGAGGACATTCCATGATTCCGCGTACCCGCACGGCGGGCATCGTGCTCGCACTGATCACCGCCGCGATCAGCGGCGTGTCGATCTTCGTGAACGGCTACGGCACCAAGCACTTCGCCGACGCGACCGTGTACACGACGAGCAAGAACCTCGTGGCCGCGGTCGCGCTTGCGGTGCTCGCCTTCGGCGCACGGCGAGTGCACCCCTCGCCCGATCGACACGTGCCGCTGACCATTCGCGACCGATGGGGCTTCCTCGCGGTCGGCATCGTGGGCGGAGCCGTGCCATTCGTGCTGTTCTTCGAGGGTCTGAAGCGCGCGAGCTCGACCGACGCCGCGTTCCTCCAAAAGACGCTCGTCATCTGGGTTGCCGTTCTCGCGGTGCCCTTGCTGCGCGAGCGGCTCAACTGGGGGCATCTCGCCGCGATCGTGTTGCTGATCGTCGGCCAGGCCCGCCTCGCCAGCGGGTGGCCGACACTCCGCGCCGACGCCGCGTCGACGCTCATTCTGGCCGCGACGCTGTGTTGGGCAATCGAAGTCGTGATCGCCAAGCAGCTCCTCCCGCGCCGCTCCGCCCTGACGCTCGGTGCCGTCCGGATGGGCGTTGGCGTGGTCGCGCTGCTGGGATGGGTCGCGGTCACCGGCCGGCTGCACTCGCTCGCCAGCCTCGGCGCCGGCGCGTGGGGCTGGGCGCTCCTCACCGGCGGATTGCTGTGCGCGTATGTGGCATGTTGGTTCGCCGCGCTCGCCCGTGCCCAAGCCGTCGATGTGACGGCCGTGCTCGTCGGTGGCGCGATCGTGACCGCGGCATTGAACGCCGCCGCGCAAGGGGTGGCGCTGCGCCCGCAGGCAGGCGGCTTGGTCCTCATCGGCGTCGGCGTGGTCGTCGCTTGTCTCGCGAGCGTGCGCGCCCGCCCGCCTGTCGTCTTGGCGTCGCCGCTGTGAGCCTTGCCCCGGGCCCGACGCTGTTCGCTCGCTTCGCCTATCCGCCGAACGCGTTGGGCTACTGCGGCCCGGACGAGCACCGCACGATGCTCGAGTACGCATCGTCGGGTGTGGTCGACGGTGACCTGCGCGGCCTCGCGCGCGGATTCGACGGTGCGTGGCCATACCTCCAGCTGATCGCCGCGGCGAACGGCATCGGCGACCCGCTCGATCAACGTGTTGTCGAGGCGTACTGGATCGGCAACGGGCTCCTGAACCACGTTCCGCCTGCGATGCTCGCCGCGTCGCTCGAAACGCGCTTCCGAGCGCCCGCGGGTCGAGGCTGGCCGCGGCTGGCCGAGGCCATCACCGCGTCACCGCTGCTGCAACACGGCTTCCACGTGTTCGCCGTGTATCCGTGGGTCGGACTCTTGCGCGGCGGCACCGGTGGCGAACCATTGCGGGTCCTCGACGGCTGCCGCATCCGTTGGGGGTGCGTCGAAGACGTATCGGGCGACCGGGCAATGGTCCGCGTGCGACCGCTGGTCTGGGACGGCCGCACGCTGTCTCTCGGCCCGTCGGCAATGGAGAGCGCGTTCGTCGCCCGCGACGGCTATGGATTGGCCGGCCCGCTGCGACGCGGTGACGCGGTCGCGTTGCACTGGGAATGGGTCTGCGACCGCATCACGCCGCGCCAACTCGCATCATTACGGGCCGCCACCGCGTCGCACCTCGACCTCGTGAACCGCCGCCTTCTCCATTCGCCTCCGCAGGCAGTGCTTGCCTAACACCCAACGCCATCTGGATCGCGCAGCAGGTTCGAATCCTGCCGGGCGCGCGGTTGAGTCCAGCTCAGGCTTCGGGCCGCGGCCTCGCTCCGCGCCTGAACGACCTGCGTCAAGCGCGGCGCTTCGCTCGCCGATCGTTCAAGCGTGCACAAGCGGGGGCTCGTCCGGGTCGGGGCGATCGTGGCGGCCGGAATGGCGCTCCTGCCGGCAGTCGTCCCGTTCACCGTCGCGGGCGACGACATCGCCCGACGCACACGTCGAGGTCCAAAGCGCGTCCGCACCGAGCTACCGCGGCGGCCGGAGAACTCGGCGCCACCTACCTCGGCCCGGAAGCCTGACGCGTAGTTTCGAGCCGTGCGTGAGGAAGACCACGTTGCTGCGGCCCGAGCCGTCTACGACGCTTCGGCTGAGCGGTACGTCGAGTTCGTGGGTACGGAGATCAGCGCGGCGACCGAGGCCACCGTCGACCGGTCGATGCTCACGGCGTTCGTCGACCTCGTCAGAACCGCTCCCTCAACCCGCGTCGCCGACGTCGGCTGCGGACCGGGTCGTGCCGCCGCGTTCCTCGCCGCACATGGTCTCGACGTCGTCGGGCTCGACGTCTCGGTTGCGATGCTCAGCGCCGCGCGGCTCGCTCATCCGGAGCTCAGCTTTGCAACCGGACGACTCGACGACCTTCCCATCGACGATGGATCGCTCGGGGGTGTCGTCAGCTGGTACTCGGCCATCCACACACCGCCCGAGCGTCTCGGAGCCGCCTTCACCGAGCTCAAGCGGGTGCTCAGCGCAGGCGGATACCTGCTGTTGGCCTTCCAGGCTGGTAGCGGTGAGCCGGTGCACCGGGACAACGCGCACGGCACCGGCCTCTCACTGACCAGCTTCCGGCACAGCCTGAGCGATGTGACGCGTCGCCTCGAGATCGCCGGGTTCGAGGTGCACGCCACTGCGCTCCGTGAGGCTGAGCTCGACCACGAGACAACACCGCAGGCGTTCGTGATCGCGCGCAGCCTCTGATCGGTACCGCTCGACGTCGCCGTCGAACGCGAAACTCACGCGGCCAGAGCGAACGGCGGATACTCGTCGGTGAGCAATCCGGCGTACGCGCTCACGCGAAGGCTGTAGCGGTACACATTGACGAGGAAGTCGCGGGCGCCGAGCGGGTATTCGCCTGTGAAGGCGACGGCGAAGAACCCGCCGATGACCACGAAGAACGCAGCAATGGTGAGCGCGATGAGCACGACGTAGTGCGGGATCGCGAGGAACCACTTGTACAACGGCTTCCACCTGTTCAAGCGCTCCGGGTAGGCGATGCTGAGACGCGTGTGCGGCTCAACGCCGTCATCGTCGGCCGCGGGTTCGAAGTCGAACGGTGGGTAGTCCTCGTGGAGGAAGAGCGCATAGCTCAGTGCTCGCCACTCGTAGCGGTAGGTCATCGCGATCATGTCGAACAGCGGTCGCGGGATCTGCTCGGTGAACAACACTGTGAAGAAGCTGATGAGGGTCAGCACGCTGCGCAGCGAGCTGAGGGCTTGCGCGATCAGGAGCTGCGGGATGGCCAAGAGCCATTGGACCAGCGGACGCCAACGGCTGATGCGGCGGTCGGCGTCGAACTCGAGTCGAGCGGGATACGCAGTGGACATCGTCACAGCGGGCCTCCTTGCAGCGAGTCCGGGGCTCCCATGGCCGCCGGCATCTCGTTACAACGATGCGTCGTTGTCCCGCTTTGGCACTAGGGCCAAGGGTCACGCACGAGCCGACGAGCGTCCCGAACGCGACCCGGAGCGGCTGGCGGCCGGAGCGGACGGGCGCGGCATAGCTCCGCAGGTCACCGTCCCGACCATGCCGCGACGAGCAACGGCCAGAGCCGTTGGACGGCCCAGACGCTGGTCGTGTCGGTGAAGTGGCCGCCGTCGTTGGGGCGGGGCACGACGCCGTCGATCGTGCGGGGGCACGGCTGGCCGTTGGGGCAGAGCACCGCTCCGAAGTGCGCGACGCCCACATCGCGATGCGACTGCGCGAAGGTCACGAGCACCGCGTTGTAGTTCGCTGCGGTGTTGTCCATGGTGGCGCCACGGAGCGCAGACAGCGCGCTGGGGACCACATCGACGAACACGATGCGGGCGCCGAACTTGTGCAGACGCGCGTACAGGTCGTCGAGTCGGGCGAGCACTTCGGCACGCCACGCAGCCGTGCCATTGGCGAGGATGTGGCCGTTGACGATGCGGTCCGAGGTCTCCCAGGTCGAGATCACCACCACCACATCGGGCCGGTTCTTGTCGATCATCGCCGAGATCGACGGTGGAATCACCTTGGCGCAGCCGTAGCTCCACGGGACCGGCTTGCCGTCGGCGGCGACCGCGCCGGTGGCGACACCGCAGCCGGGCTGCGCGAACGTGATGAGCCCGATCTTGTCGGCACGCGCTTTGGCGGCGAAGCCGTTCGTGAGCGTGAACGCGACCGAATCACCGACGACGGCCAGGAGATGGGGCGTGATGTCGGGGTGCGTCACCGGACCGGTCGATGGCGACGGAACGCTCGTTGGGACCGTCGGAACCGTCGGCACGACGACCGAGACCGACGGTGGCTTGCTGCTCGTCGGGTTGAGGGCCGCGAGCGGCGCGACCGCACCGGCGGTCGACACGAACACGGCGAGCAGCAATGCCGTGGCACCCGTGAACGCAGTGGCGCTGATGCGGATCGCTGGGACGGTCATCCGGCGGGCCGGCATCTCGATCAGCCCGTACGACACGTCCGTGCAGACCAGCGTGACCGCCACCCACAGCAGCTGCAGACGCCACCCCGACACACCGGTGCGGACAGGATCGAGGACCACCTGGACGGGCCAGTGCCACAGATACACGCCGTAGCTGACCCTTCCGATGGCGCGCAGCGGTGGCAGCGAGAGCAACGCCCGCAACGGACCCGCCTCGATGGTCGCGACGATCACCAGCGCGACGGCCACTGCGAACAGCGCAAAGCCACCGCGATACATCGACAGATCCGAGTCGTGCACACGGATGACCGTGACCGCGACCGCGACCGCGGCGAGCACACCGACGACCTGCCGTGCCGCTCGCGCACCGGCCCGCACGGTCGGGCGCCGACCGTGCAACACGCACGCGGTGATGACACCGATCAGCAGCGCGTGGGCACGCGTGTCGGTGCCGTAGTACGCGCGCGAAGGGTCACCCGACCCTGTGAGCAGCCACATCTCCACGATCGACAAGGCCGCGAGCGCCGCGCACACGCTGCCGAGGCGCAGGGCGAACCGGTCGCGGCGTCGGCCGAGCGCCAGACAACCGACCGCGAGGAGCGGGAACAACAAGTAGAACTGTTCTTCGATCGCGAGCGACCACATGTGGCGCAGTGGCGACGGTATGGCAAAGAGCTCGAAGTAGCTCAGCTTCGAGAAGATGAAGCGCCAGTTCGCGACGTACCCGAGCGTCCACACGAGGTCGCCACGAAGCCGCGAGAGCGTGTCGCGCGGCGCCAGCCATGCCGCGTACGCACACACGCCGAGCAGCAGCAGGCCCAACGCCGGCAACAGCCGCTTCGCGCGCCGGATCCAGAACTGTTGGAGTGAGATCCGCCCGCGCGTCGCCGCCTCCGCGAGCAGGAGGCCGCCGATCAGATAGCCCGACAGGACGAAGAAGATGTCGACGCCGAGGAAGCCTCCCGGTGCGCTGTGCGGGACGTAGTGATACGCCACGACCACGATGACCGCGACAGCTCGCAGACCGTCGAGACCTGGACGGTGCTCGAAGCCCCGCGCGCTCGCGCCGCTCGGCGCTTCACCAGCCATCCCGCGCCCACCAGAGCAAGCACGCTGCCAAAGGTCCATCACCGCAATGGCGCAGCGTGCCACACATACGACGATCGTGCGACGCACCCGCCTCCGCGTGGAGGGCCGAACGGCCCGCCGAGCGCCGCCGCACTGCCCGATCGGGCTCGCCGCGCACGACCACGCCGGTCACCGCGCCGGGCCGAGAGTCCGCGTCGGCCTTCGAGCGGCCGCCGGGGCTCAGCCGCGCTCGAGGCCGAGGAGCGACCCCATCGGCCGGCGAGCGTCAAGTGGGTAGACCCGACGCGGTATGAGCCTTGCCTCCGGAGCAAACCCCGATGATCGGACGACTGCGAGCCAGGAACCGGGTCTGAACACGTTCAGTCGCGCCGTGCACCGAGTGGATCGGGGCACCTCGCGGCCGGCGAGCGCCGTCGTCGTGACCGCGCTCGTGATCGGGTTCGGCATCGCATTGGCGATCGCCCAGTTCCCGACCACGTGGGAGACATCGTTCGCGGCCGCGTGTGCGGCGGTCACGACGATCATGGTGTTCGTCATCCAACACACCCAGAAGCGAGAGCAGGCGGCCACGCAGCTCAAGCTCGACGAGCTGATCCGGGCGCTGCCCGGGGCCGACGATCATCTCGTGCAGGTCGAGGCCGCCGACGACGCCGAGCTCGCCGAGATCGGCCAGGCGCACCTCGAACACCACCGCTCGGTGCGCGCCGACGATTGACGCGGCCGCGTCAGGAGCGAGCGATCGTGCGGCGCTGCGCGATCTCCGCGCAGATCACATCCTGGCCGACGCCGCGTCGCGCCGCGGCCACCCGCACGTAGATCACCACGGCCGCGAACGCGTACTCCCACAGGTCGTCGGAGCGCCACCATCCGCTCTCTTCCGGGCGGAGACCGGCGCTGATCAACACGGCGCCCCACAGGGCGAAGAGGCTCTTCTCGTGGGCGGAGTGGCCGGTCACCCGCCATTCCGGCAGCTGGCCTTCGCGGAGACCTTCCCATTCGATCGGGTGGTCACGATCGGCTCGACACGCCTCGAATGCGTCGGCCGCCACCTCGAGCAGGACCTCACCCGGGAAGCTCGATCCGACCTCGTGCAACGCGCCGACCTCGCCGCGCAGATCGACATAGTCGCGACCGGCAGCCAGACCGTCGAGGACCACACGCACCACGGCGGCGCGCATCTCCTCGGTCGGCGGCTCGGACGGCTTCACCCGCCAACCCTACGACGACCCGAACCCGTCGATCTCACACGAGGGGTGGGCACCGGGAGTGTGGTCGGGCGCCAACCTGCTCGGCAGCAGTGCCGCACCGAACCGCGCGCTCGGCCGTGCGGCAGAATCGGTTCATGGCCTTCGACGAAGATCTCGCCGACCGTATTCGCGAGCTCGTCGCGTTGGAGCGCGGCGTCACGGAGAAGCGAATGTTCGGTGGGCTTGCGTTCCTGATCAACGGGCACCTCGCGGTGAGCGCAAGCCGTCTCGGCGGGTTGCTCTTGCGCGTCGACCCCGACGACACGCACGCGCTCGTCAGCAAGCCGCATGCCGCGCCATTCGAGATGCGCGGGCGGCCCATGAACGGATGGCTGCGCGTCGACGCCGAAGGAGTTCATACCAAGCGACAGCTCGAGCGTTGGGTTGCGCGCGGCGTCGGCTATGCCCGCTCGCTCCCGCCGAAGCGATAGGCGATCGGGCGGCGCGCCGTCAGCCGAACAGCTCTCGGTTCAGACGCCGGCAGAGCGGCCAGGCGCCGTCGGTGCTGTTCGAGATCACCGTGCAGGTGAGGTCGGCGGCTGGGTCGTGCACACTGCGGAACGACACACCTGCGTCCATTCCTTCGAGCAGCACCACTTCGAGCGACGCGTGCAGCCAGAAGCCCAGTCCGTAGCGCGCCGCGTTCGACGGCACATCGCTGCGAGGCTCGATCATCGCGGCCACCGTCTCCGGCGCCACGATCCGACCCGCGAACATTGCCTGCCAGAACGATCGGAAGTCGGCTGCAGTCGAGTAGATCCCGCCGTCGCCACTGCCCCGCACGGGAAGGTGCAGCGCGTTGGTCCGCAACCCCTCGGCGTCGATGTACCCGACGGCCACCTGCCCCGGAAGCTCGTCGGAGCGCAAGAAGGCCGTGTCGCGCATCCCGGCAGGGCCGCACACTCGCTGCGCCACGAGCTCGGCGAACGGCGTCGCGCTGGCGCGTTGCGCGAGCAACGCCAAGACGACATAGCCGCTGTTGCAGTAGGCGAAGCTCTGGCCGGGTGGGAACTTCGCGTCGTGACCATCGAGCACGCGCACGTAGTCCTCGGTGTCGGCCAGCTCGTGCACCGCCACCGGAAGGTGCCACTCGTTCACATCGAGATCGGCATCTTCGTCGAGGTAGTCGCCGATTCCCGAGCGGTGGGCCAGAAGGTGCTCCACGGTGACGCCGTCGGAGATGCGCGGCAGATCGGCGCCGAGCCACGACCTCGCCGTGGTGTCGAGGGCGAGGTGGCCGTCGGCGACGAGGCTCATGATCGTGAGCGCGGTGAGCCCCTTCGTGCCGCTCGCGATGCCGAATTGCGTGTCGTTGCGGTTGGCGATGTCATACGCGCGGTTCGCCGCGCCATACGCACGCTCGACCTCCACGGTCGCGCCGCGATCCACCCGCACGACGCCCGTGAACCGCGACTCGGCGGCAATCTCGTCGACGATCGCGGGCAGGTTCGGCATCGGCGCACCGTACCGGGACCCGCTCCTCTCAGGCGGTGACTTGCACGGTGACGGTGTACCGATTCGTGGGCGGCTGGCATTGCAGCGCCTCGCCACATGTCTCCCGTGACGCCTGCAGATGCACGGTTCCCGGCGCCACCGCCTTGTACGTGGTGGTGACGGTGCCGCAGCCGATACCGGGTGGGCAATGACCGGCCTGTTGCACCGGGGCTCCGGTCGCGGTCAGGACTCCGCCACGATCGGGGCCCACGATCTGCCAGTACGTGCTCGCCAGCTGCAGATGGATCACGCTGCCCACGCGCACCGTCACGGTTCGGCCCTTGTCGGCGTCGCGGACCGTCACCGCCGCCTGTTGGCTGGTCGTAGGACTCGTAGTCGCACTCGTCGTGGGCTGTGTGCCCGTGCTGCTGCTCGAACCGCACGCGGCGAGCACGAGCGTGAGCAGCAAGCCTGCGGCGAGCACGGCAACGCCTCGGTGTCGGAGCTTCGCATCGTTCATAGTGCCTACGACGGCCGGCGACAGGAGCCAGTTCCCGGACGGAGCCGTCGTGGCGCCGGCCGTGGCGCCGGTCGTGCCGTCGGTCACGCGACCGCGCCGTTCACGGGCGCACGTTCAAGACCGCCGCGCCAGTGAGCCGGTCGTGCGCGATGTCGCAGAGCGCGGCTTCGGCGGCGTCGAAGTCGTAGGGCACTGCCGTCACCTTCAGGGGAATGCGCGCCGCGAGCTCGAGCAGCGCTTCGCCATCGCGCCGGGTGTTCGCCGTGGTGCTCGTGAGCGTGCGCTCCTCGAAGAGCTCGGTGGCGTAGTGCAACGGAGGCGTGTCGGTGAGGTGGATGCCGGCGACGCTCAACGTGCCACCCCGATCGAGGGCCTGCAACGCCACCGGCACGAGCTCACCGACGGGGGCGAACAGCACCGCCGCATCGAGCGGCTCCGGCGGTGAACCCGCGGCTTCGCCCGCCGAGTGGCAGCCGAGGTCGAGTGCCAGCTGCTGCGCGGCGCGCGAGCGCGTGAGCACGTGCACGCGTGCGCCTTCGTGCAGGGCAATCTGGGCGGCGAGGTGCGCCGATGCACCGAAACCGTAGATGCCGAGCCGGCCACCCGGCGGCAACGCGCTGCGGCGCAACGCGCGATATCCGATGATGCCCGAGCACAGCAGCGGCGCGGCGACCTCGTCGGCGAAGGACGGCGGCAGCGCATACGCAAAGTCCTCGTGCACGACCGCGGCGTCGGCGAAGCCGCCGTCGCGATCCCAACCGGTGAACTTCGGCGTGATGCAGAGGTTCTCCGCGCCGCGCCGGCAGTAGGCGCACACACCGCACGTGTGCGCGAGCCACGCAACACCCACTCGCTCGCCGAGCGCGAAGCGTTGCGAGCCCGCACCGAGCGCATCGACGACGCCGACGATCTCGTGACCGGGCACGGTGCGCGCCCGCCGCGGCGCGAGATCGCCCTCGGCCAAGTGCAGGTCAGTGCGGCAGACACCGCAGACGCTGACCCGCACTCGGATCTCGCCCGGCCCCGGTTCGGGCATGTCGCGCTCGACGCTGCGCAAGGGATGCCCGTCGATCGGACCGCAGCTCTCGACGACCCAGGCGCGCATGCGCCGAACCTACGCCTCGGGCCTGCACCGCGCCCGAGCCGGCTGATGCGTCGGGCGTCAGGCCGCGACGAACGGGACGCTGGCGAACCCGTGCACGTTGCTCATGTGCACGCGCCGCGTGGCCGCCTCGTCGACCTCGTAACGCGGGAAGCGCGCGGCGAACTCCTCGAGAGCCACTCGCCCTTCGAGACGGGCGAGCGCGGCACCGAGGCAGAAGTGCACTCCGTGACCGAAACCGATGGGTAGGTGCGCCGCTCGAGTCACGTCGAAGCGGTCGGCGTCGGCGTACTCGCGCTCGTCACGGTTCGCCGAGCCCGTGAGCAGCAACACCCGCGAACCGGCCGGCATCGTCACATCGTGAGCCCCGACCGTGTCGGTGAGCACACGGCCCTGGTACTGCGACGGCGCCCAGTACCGCAGCGTCTCCTCCACGGCACCGGGGATGACCGAGCGATCGGCGACGACCTTGGCCCACTCGCCCGGGTTGCGCTGGAACAGCACGACCGCGTTCGCGAGCAGCTTCGTGACGGTCTCGGTGCCGGCCGCGCCGATGAGACCGCAGAAGCCGAGCACCTCGTCGTCGGTGAGCCGATCGGTGGTCCCGTCATCGCGCTCCACCTCGACCGCGCAGAGCCGGCTCACCATCTGGTCGTCGGGGTGGGCGCGCTTGTCGGCGAGCAACGCCGTCCAATACTGGTCGCTTTGCACCATCGCGTCGATGGCATGCGCGGGGATGTGCGGCGGCTCCTCGGTGCGATCGAGGCTGCGATCCATCCAGTGGCGGAGCGTGTTGCGGTCTTGGGCAGGTACACCGAGCAGCTCCATGATCACGTTCATCGGCAAGCGAGCCGAGAACTGCTCCACGAAGTCGCCGCCGCCCTGTTCGCGCAACGTGTCGAGAAGCTCGATCGCGGTCGCGCGCACGTATGGTTCGAGCTCGGTGACCGCGCGCGGCGTGAAGGCCCGACTCACGAGCCGCCGTTGCACGTCGTGGTCGGGCGGATCCATGAAGATCATCATGGGCCGCATCCCGCCCGTGTTGATCGGCTCGATCGTCGTGCCCTCAGCCGAGCTGTAGAGCAAGGGTTGCTGCGATGCTTCGAGCACGTCGTCGTAGCACGACAAGGCGTACCAGCCCTGCTGTTCGTTGCGGTAGCAGGGAGCATTGTCCCGCAACCACCGGTAGACCCGGTACGGGTCTTCGTGAAACTCGTGGGCGAACGGATCGAGCTCCATCGCCAGACTCTCGCACATCGCCGTGTCGTCTGGCGATGAACGACCCGATCAGATCGTGAAGTGCACCACGTTGCCGCCGCGGGTGTGGTCGACGGACCAGCGTTCGGCGAGCTCGTCGACGATGTGCAACCCGAAACCGCCCACCCGGTCGCCCCCTGCCGCCACGGTCACGCGCGCAAAGCGGCGGCCGCAGTCGCTCACACAGCCCGAGAGGCTTCCACGACTGGCCGCCAGCTCCACATGCACGCGGTCGCGGGTTGAGCGGCTGCCGTGCAGCACCGCGTTCGACACGATCTCACTCACCACGATCTCGGCCCGCTCGAGCCGCCTTGCGTCGAGCTCGCGGGCGACGTCGCGGACGAGGTGCCGGACGACGCCGACGGCGGCCGGATGGGCCGGTAGATCGAGGAGATAGCGCATCTCGTCGATGTCGTTCATGACTCGATCGCCCTCCTTGGCCGCGGTCGGGACCATTGCGTCGTGCACACTGCCGTGTAACACGAATCCCGTCTACCGCGTGGCGCTCGCACCTATGCCTCCGATGAGCGCAGCTCCATTGAGTCGTCGTTGTGTCGGTGACACCTCGCTTGGGTAGGAACCATGGCGCACGCGGTCGCGAGCCGGTTCGGCGCGACGCGACGTGCCTTACTCGGACTTGGAGAAGAGCCCACTGTGACCCTCGTGCACCGCGTGCTGGCACCCTCACCGATCGAGAACCTCGACGCCTACCGGCGAACGCACGGAGGCGAAGGCCTCGACGCGGCGCGCACGATGACGCCGGAGGCGATCATCGCGGAGATCACGGCCGCGGGCCTGCGCGGCCGCGGCGGTGCCGGCTTCCCCACCGGACGCAAATGGTCGACGGTCCTCGCGAACTGCTCCACCGCGGAGCCGACATCGGTCGTGGTGAACGCCGCCGAGGGCGAACCGGGCACGATGAAGGACCGCACGATCCTGCGCGTCAACCCATACGCCGTGCTCGAAGGTGCGCTCATCGCCGCCCGCGCCGTGGGCGCCGACGAGGTGATCATCGCCACGAAGGCGACCTTCTCCGACGAGATCGGGCGCCTGCGCGGCGCGATTGCCGAGGTGCTCGACGCCGGATGGGCGGGCGACGTTCGCCTCACCGTGTTCGAGGGGCCCAACGAGTACCTGTACGGCGAGGAGACGGCGCTGCTCGAGTCGATCGACGGCCGCTATCCGTTCCCACGAATCGCGCCGCCGTACCGGCGTGGCGTCCACGAGCTCGTGGACTCCGCAGCCGACGTCGGCTCCGACAGCGGCCTCTCCGCGCACGTCGAGCTCGCCTCGTCCGATGCCGCGAGCGACGCCGCACCGACGCTCGTCGACAACGTGGAAACCCTCGCGAACGTCGGACGGATCCTGGCGCGCGGGGCGAGCTGGTTCCGCACCGAAGGCACCGAGCAGTCGCCCGGAACGATCGTGTGCACGATCACCGGGTCGACCCGACATCACGGTGTCGGCGAGGTGCTGATGGGGACACCGCTCGGCGAGGTGATCGAAGCGATCGGCGGTGGGGCCCGACCGGGCCGTTCCCTCACAGCCGTGCTGCCGGGCGTGTCGAGTGGCTTCATCCCGGCGTCGCTCTTCGACACGCCGGTCAGCTACGAGGCGCTCGCGGCGATCGGGAGTGGCCTCGGGTCGGGTGGGTTCGTCGTGTTCGACGACAGCGACGATCTCGTAGCCGTCACGGCCGGCGCATCGCGGTTCCTCGCGGTGGAGTCGTGTGGGCAGTGCACACCGTGCAAGACCGACGGGTTGGCGATCTCGGACCTGCTCGCAAAGCTGGTGCGGTCGGAAGCCGACGACCGCGACCTCGCCACCCTGCGCCGCCGAGTCACCACCGTGGCCGACAGCGCGCGGTGTTCGCTCGCCACGCAGCAGCAGGTCGTGGTGTCGTCACTCCTCGACGGCTTCGCCGACCAGGTCGACGCGCACGCGAACGGCAAGGCGTCCGGGACCGAGCCCGCGCTCGTGGCCGAGCTCATCGACATCCGCGACGGTGTCGCCGTGCTCGACGAGCATCACGCGGCCAAGCAGCCCGACTGGACGTTCGACGCGCAAGATTCCGGCCAGGCACCGGCGGCCCGCCTCGGCGAGCATCGGGCGCCGCAAGCGCTCTCGGAGTAACGCCGCTCAGAGCGAGAAGTGCCAGCGCGCGAGCATGCCGATGCGCATGAACGCGACCACGTCGGGTTCCGACTGCGGCGCGGCGTTGCGATCGACCTCCACGTCGACCACCACGGCCCCGTCGCGCACGTCGACCTCGCGCGCGCGGGCACGCGGGTCGATCGGTTGCACGATGCCCTGCACGCCACGGCACTCGCCGCGCGAGAGGGCACCGATCCAGCCGGTTTGCTCTGGATCCAGCAGCGCCGGGCTCTCTGGGCGCAGCGTGCATCGGATCCGAGTCGTGTCGCCGGCTTCCTCCACGTGGACCTCGCGCTCGAACCCCGGCGGGATCGCGGGGTGCAGGGCCAGCAGCGTTGCGATGTCGGCACGGTCACCGAACAGATCACGAAGACGTTCGCTCGCCACCCACGCCGTGGCGAGCCACGCGTCGGCCATGAGGTCACGGGCCCGTTCAACACCGAAGTGCTCGGCCAGCGCGACCTCGCCCGAGCACATCAACAGGTGGTTCTGCACCGAGAACTCGCGCATCACGGCGGCGAGCGTGGCATCGGAGAGGTCGCCGAGATGGAGCTCCGGCGTGAACGCCTGCTGGTAGCCGTCGCCTGCCGGTCGCGGCTCGATGTGCAGGGCCGCGAGCGGCAGCTCGCTGATCTGCTGCGTGAGCCGGGCCGGCCCCACGGGCTCGTTGTCGGGATCGATGATGATCGTCCAGTGGCAGTGCGGCACGCGATCGGCGGGCAGGCGCGGAGGCCGATGGATCGGTCGAATACGCGCCCGCGGGTTGGTCGCGTACGCCGTCGCGTCGAACGTCGGATCTTCGATCGTGTGGCACATGCCGACCACGCGTTCCTCGCCGTGCGGCTCCACGTTGATCAGCGCGCCGCAGTGCTCGAGCCAGAACGCGCCGTGCAGCGGGTCGGTCACCTCGTAGTGCACCTGCATGTACTGGTGCACGAACCCGACATCGAGCTGGAGTGCCTTCATGATCGCCGGCACGTCGTCGCCGACGATGCCCATGAGGCGTCGCATCCGGTGCGTGTAGACGGGGCTCGCGCCCATCCACAGGTCGATCGCGACCTGGTTCAGATCGTCGAGCGTGCCGCCGGCCACGATCGTCTGCGGCAGCGTCGCCTGGTTGGCGAGCATGCCGAGCAACATGTACTCGTGGGCGAGGCCCACGAGATCGTGGCGTGACAGCTCAGCGACGGTGGGCGTAGAGGTCGGCATACCAGTAGCTCCCGGGTTCCGGCTCGAGATTGCATACTGTATGCACATCGCCTGGCGGCGCGCCCGGGAGCGCGCCGCCCGCGATCACCTGGGCATCAACCGAGCCCGAACCACAGTGCGTCGGGTGACGTACCGGGCCCGTACCAGAAGATGTCGGCGTTACCGTCGCCGTTCACATCACCCGCGATCGGCACTGCCGTGGCTCCCGACTTCGTGACGCCCGCGCCGCCCCGGAAGCCGGTCGGTGTGCCGCGCCACAAGTAGTCGGCACCGTTGCCCGGTCCGTACCAGAAGATGTCGGCGAGGCCGTCGCTGTTGTAGTCGCCTGCGACCGGCACGAACACACCGTTCACGTTCACCGCCGGCCCAGCTGTGAACCCACCGGTCGCGCCGCGCCACACGTAGTCGTGACCGAGCCCGGGGGCATACCAGAAGATGTCGGCCATGCCGTCGCCGTTGAAGTCACCGACGATCGGCTTGTACACACCGTCGAGGTTCACCGACGGCCCGGCCACGAAGCCGGCCGCGGTGCCCCGCCACATGTAGTCACGCCCCGGACCCGGTGCGTACCACATGATGTCGGCCTTGCCGTCGCCGTTGAAGTCCCCGACGATCGGCGTGTAGATGCCGTTGATGTTCACGGCCGGACCACCGACGAAGCCGGTCGTCGTGTTCGACGTACCGCGCCAGAGGTAGTCCTTGGCGATGCCGGGCGCGTACCACAGCACGTCCATGTGGCCGTCGCCGTCGAAGTCTCCGGCGATCGGTCGGTACACGCCATTCACCACGAGACCAGCTCCCACTGAGAACGTGGTGCTCACTCCGGAGCCGCTCGCGGTGGTGATGTCGAGCGTGTGCCCGATCGTGCCCGTGGCGCCGTCATTGTCGGTGACCGTGAGGCTCACCACGTAGAGCGCACTCGACGAGAAGGAGTGGCTCGCCGTGGGACCGCTCGTCCCGGGGCTGCCGTCACCGAAGGTCCAGTGGTACGAGACGATCGTGCCGTCGCTGTCCTTCGACGCCGTGCCGTCGAACGTGCACACGAGTGCGGTACACGTGGTCGTGAACGTCGGGATCGGGATCAGGTTCACCGCGGTGACCGTCTTGGCGAGCGACGTCGCCAGACCGAGGTTGTCGGTGACCGTGAGCGTGATCGTGTACGTACCGGCGGCGGCGTAGGTGTGCCCGCTCGTGACGCCGCTGCTGGTGCTGCCGTCACCGAAGTCCCAGTGGTACGAGGCGATCGTGCCGTCGGGGTCCGTCGACGCCGTCGCGTCGACGATGCAAGCGAAGTGCGAGCACGTCTTGGTGAACGATGCGACCGGCGGCAGGTCGGTGAGCGTTCCGAGCTTCACGTTGCGCGCGAACTCCGACGTGCTTCCGGCCGGGTTGGTCGCCGTGGCCGTGATCACCAGGTTCGATGCCGACGCCGGCAGCGTCACGTGCGCGAGGCCGGTGCCGTCGGCGACGCCGCTCGACAGGTACGTGATGCCCGCGCCACTGGCGCCCTGCGCCTGATCGGCGACGAATACCTCCACGGTGCAGCCGGCGCAGGTCTGCGCGTCGACGGCCGTGCCCGTGGCGTTGCTCAACGTGGGCGGCAGCATCCCGTCGTTGATGTTCGGGTCGGCCGTGGCCGCGGTGTTGGTGACACCGAACGGGTAGAGGTCGATGCCGAGCGCGACCACACCGTTCGCTCCGTTGTCGTGGATCGAGTTCTGCGTGATGCGGTTCTGGTTGGTGAGCGACTCAGCCGAGTTCGGGGGCTCGACACCCAGTGCTTCGATCTGCAGGCCGTTGGGGTTCCAGGCGATCTCGTTGCCCTTGATCGTGGTGTTCACCGCGCCGGCGTTGAGGTTGATGCCGAAGCCGTTCTTCGTGACACCGTTGCCGGCCGGTGTGCCGTTCAGGGTGACGCCGATCTTGTTCGACGTGATCGTGGTCAGCTGCACACCCTTGTCGACCAAGAGTCCGCCCATCCCGGAGTTCACGATCACATTGGAGATCACGCTGTTCTGCGTGGCGTCGAGCGGGCACGGGGCGTTGTTGCAGTCGGGGAAGCCTTCAACGTGGGCGCCCCACTGGCCGTTCGCCGCGTAGGCAGGCGCCGCGTTCCCGGTGAGGTCGGTGCCGATGAGGTTGCCCT
>JADGOO010000029.1 GCA_017882905.1 Acidimicrobiia bacterium
CGTCGCCCTCGAGATAGCTCACCAGCGCGGCGTCGATGATGTCGTGCTCGAGCGCGTAGACGAGCATCGCGGAGACGAGCCCGCCGTCCTGGCCGACTTCATGCAGGATCGGGTCGGCGGCGCGGGCGAGCACGATGTCGGAGAACACGCCCGAGAGCTCCTCGGGTTCGCGCTGTAGGTGTAGCGGCTTCCTGCGGACGCGATGACCTCGTCGCGCGTGCGCGCGACACCCGGGATCGCCTTCCAGGTGGAGCCGTCGCCCTCGAGATAGCTCACCAGCGCGGCGTCGATGATGTCGTGCTCGAGCGCGTACACGAGGAGGGCCGACACGAGGCCGCCGTCCTGGCCCACCTCGTGCAGGATCGGATCGGCGGCACGCGCGAGCACCACGTCGGAGAACACGCCCGACAGCTCGTCGGGGTTGCGCGTGCGACCGAAGAGGAACTGATCGATCTCGGGTTCCCACATGCGAAAGCGGGGGCACGCGCGAGTGCACGTGGTGCAGGCCTTGTCACCGTGGCTGCAGTCGCCGGGGCCGCCGTAGTCCGCTTCGAGCTCGATCGGCTTGTAGACACCGTTCGTGTCGTCGTAGCCGAGCACGTCGTGCGGGCACACCACGACGCAGCCCGCGCAGCCGGTGCACAGTCCAGTGGTGACGACCTCCGAATAGAGGTGCTTCCACGACGCGGTCCAGCGCTCCTTCTTCTCGGAGGTGGCCTCGGTGGCGGTCATCGGCTCTCCCGTGGTCGGCGGGTCGGATTCTTGCACGTGGGTCTGGCGCGCCACGAAGGCTCAGCCGAGCCCGCTCGCTCGGGCGAACGCTTCGAGCTCGCGCCCGACGTCGGGACCCATCGGTGCGTAGAGGATCTCGGTGACTCCGGACGCGGCGGCCGCGTCGACGCGCGCGCCTACCTCGTCGGCGCTGCCGGTCCAGGTGAACGCGCCGAGCAGCCCGCTGTCGAGCAGCGGTCGATCGCGGTCGGTGACGCGCCACAGATGGTCTTCGTGCACGGCGAGATGGCGCGTGCGCTCGGGAGTGGCCTCGAGCCGGGCCCGCCACTCGGCACCGCCGGGGAGATTGTCGACGGCGTTGGGATCGGCTTCGTACATGCCGTGGAACACGACCGTGAGCGCAGGGCCGGCCGCCGCGATTGCACGTTCGCTCGCAACCGACTCGCCGTCGTCGAGCACCGTTCCGAACGCAAGGGTCGCGCACCACGCGAACGTGGGCTGGCCGGTTCCGCCGACCGTCATCACGCCGTCGCCGAGCTCGCGCGCGACCTCGAGGCCCTTCGGACCGTTGGCGGCAATGAGGATCGGGACGCGCATCGGGCGACGCGCCGTGGCGCCGTCGGGATGGATCATCTGCACGACCGCGCCGTCGATCTCGATCTGCTCACCGGCGAGCAGGGCGCGCACCTCGGTGACCGTGCGGCGCACGTACGACCACGGGAGCGGGCGTTGCCCCATCGCCATCCGCCCGGTGAACCCGGTGCCGATCGCGACCACGGTGCGACCGGGCGCGAGGCGCTCGAGTGTGGCGATTGCCGACGCCGTCGTCAACGGATGCCGCAGGCTCGGGATGAGCACCGCGGGCCCGAGCCCGATCGTGCGCGTGCGCTCCGCGGCGCGGCACAGGTGCACCCAGACGTCTTCGTAGAGCGCGGGCGAGTCGTAGAGCCACGCGCGGCGATAGCCGAGTGCTTCGGCGCAGACGATGTGATCGGCGACGTCGGGCGAGGGCGCAAACGCGCAGGAGATCTCGATGGCTGCCACGCCGGCGAACCCTACCGACGGCGTCATGGGCACCGCCGGGCCGGTGTCTGACGCCGTTCTGGCCGAGCCGGGGTCGCCGACCACTACCCTGACGGCCCGGATGGCCAAGATCAGTGACCTGCTCGCCGCCGGACCGAGCTACTCGTTCGAGTTCGGCCCGCCGCGCACACCCGAGGCCGAGGCCCAGTTCTGGAAGGCGCTCGACGAGCTGCGGCCATTGCACCCGAGCTTCGTCTCGGTCACCTACGGCGCCGGCGGCACGACGCGCGAGACCACGCACGACATCGTGGTGAAGATCAACCGCGAGCTGGGCACGACCGCGATGGCGCATCTCACGTGCGCGGCGCACACCAGGGTCGCACTCGAGGAGCTCGTCACGAGCTACCGCGCGCATGGCGTCGAGAACATCCTCGCGCTCGGCGGCGACCCGCCCATCGGCTATGACGGCCCCGTCGGGGAGCTCACGTACGCGAATGAGCTGGTTGCGCTCGTGCGAGAGGTCGGCGACTTCTCCGTGGGTGTGGCGGCGCACCCAGAACCGCATCCGCGCTCCACGAGCGTCGCTTCGGATCGCGAGCACACGGCCGCGAAGCTCGAACACGCCGACTTTGCGATCACGCAGTTCTTCTTCGAGGCGCGTCACTATTTCGATCTCGTCGAGACGCTCGCGTCGCTCGGCTGCACGAAGCCGGTGATCCCCGGCATCATGCCGGCCACGAGCATCGCCGCGATCGCGCGCATGTCGCAGCTGCAGGGCAGCGAGTTCCCGGCCTGGCTCGCCGAGAAGCTCTATGCCGCCGAGCCCGACGGCCCGGCCGCAGTGCGCGCCGTCGGCGTGGAAGAAGCCACGAAGCTGTGCGAGGAACTGCGAGCCGGAGGCGTTCCCGGCTTCCACTTCTTCACGCTCAACCGTTCCACGGCCACTCGAGAGATCTACAAGAACCTCGATCTCTGACGTTCGAGAGCGTCAGTGCACGCCCGTCGGGTGCGGACCGCGCGGCGAGAACCACGTCAGGTGTCGAGTGGCGCGTGGTGTGTCGGGCGCCGCGAGCAAGCTGTGGTGGACCGTTGCGATGGCCCACAGACCAACCATTGCGAGCATCATGACGGCGAGAGCGCCGTCGCTCGCGGCGGCAAGGGCCAACACGCCACCGACCACGGCCACCACGCCGACAAGCGCGGTGATCGCGAGGTACAGCTTGTTGCCCCGGAGCAGTTGTGCGAACGTCGGGACGACGGCCGTGGCCGAGGCTGCGAAGCCAAGTGCCAACGCGAGGGACCCTGTCGCCCGTGTGCTGTGCAAGCCAGGGAGCGCGGCGCCACTCACCCAGAGTCCGTAGACGGCTGCGGCGACAGCCACGTACGTGGTGGCGATGATGTCTCGCTTGGTGAAGCGCATCGGTCCTCCCTCGTCGGCTCCTTCCAGCGTGCGCTGCTCAAGCCCGCGCGCACAGAGGCCAAGGGCCGTTCGAGCGCGCGTTCGCGAGTGGGCCGAAGGGTCGGGGAGGTGTCGTCTCGAGCCGACGGCGCGGCCCGCGGGAACCCAGATCGGCCTCTGGGTTCCCGCCGCCGCATCGGAGCGGAGGGACAGGGATTCGAACCCTGGGTGGGTTGCCCCACAATGGTTTTCGAGACCATCCGATTCGGCCGCTCTCGCACCCCTCCGGACGGGATGTTAGGGCACCGCCTCGGCTCGGCTTCGAGACGAACGGCTCAGCGTCGGGGTGTGAAGAACGACTGCAGCAACGTGACCGCGGCTTCGGCTCGCACGCCGCTCGTCACCGGTGCCTGATGGTTCAGTCGTGGGTCGGCGAGGAAGTGGTAGCGGCTGCCGAGCGCGCCGAAGCGCAGGTCGGGCGCACCGAACACGACGCCGCCGATGCGGGCATTGAGAGCGGCTCCGGCGCACATCGTGCACGGCTCCAGCGTGACCACGAGCACGCACTCGTCGAGCCGCCAGCTGCCGATCTGCTCGGCCGCGTCGCGCAGCGCAAGCATCTCGGCGTGCGCGGTGGGGTCGTTGCGCAGCTCCCGCTCGTTGTGGCGCGCCGCGATCTGGCGGACGGTGCCGTCGGCAACGGTGCGCAACACGAGCGCGCCGATCGGTACGTCGCCATGCGCCGGCGCGAGCGCCGCCTCAGCGAGCGCCGCATCCATCCACGCGTCGAGCACCACCGGGTCGTCGAGCGCCCCCACGGCAGCGGAGCGTAGGCCCGCGTCGCGTCGACGTGGTCGATGGCGCCGCCGGCGCTCCGCGGCTGGGCCGGCGATGGGCGACGCGGCGTCAGCGAACGAGCGTGGCTGCGTCGCAGCGCAAGCCCGCCGGGCGCACGCGCACCGTCGCCGGCGCGACTCGGATGCTTGTCGGGCATCCCGTCGTTGGCCGCGCGCCGCTCGGCACCGCGGGGACGTGCAGCGCGAACGTGCATCCGCCGCCGCTGGTCTCCTCGATGTCGAGACGCCCGTCGAGGAGCTTGGCGATCTGGTTGCACAGATGGAGCCCGAGCCCGGTGCCGCCCTGGCGTCGCGTCGATGATTGGTCGAGCTGGACGAACCGCTCGAAGATGCGCTCGCGGTCTTCGGGCGGGATGCCCGGCCCGTGATCCACGACACGGAAGCAGATCCCGTCGGCCTCGCGGCTGGCAGTCAGCTCGATGGGCCCGCTCGGCGCGTACTTGGCGGCGTTCTCGACGAGGTTCATCAGCACCTGAGCGAGCTTCGACGCATCCGTGACGAGCTGCGCGTCGTCGTCGATCCGGCGCTCCAAGCGACCTTTCGTCACCACGGCCGTGTCGGCCGCGACTGACGCGGTGAGCTTGGCGATGTCGATAGCGTCGTGTTCGATGCGCACGTTCGCGTGCTCGGCTGCGGCCACGAGCAGCAGCTCGTCGATCAGGCGCTGGAGTCGTGCGCCCTGTACGGAGGTCATGTCGAACAGCTGCGCGCGCTGCGTGTCGGAGATCTTGCCGTCGAGACGATCGAGCGTCTGGACGGAACCGAGGATCACCGCCAATGGTGTGCGCAGCTCGTGTGACACGGCCGCGACGAAATCGTCCTTCTGACGGTTGAGGTCGACCTGGCGCGCCAGCGCGACCGCCACCTCTTCGTGCATCATCGCGTTGGCCACGATCAGCGCCGCGTGGTTCGCGAACGCGCCGAGCAGCTCCACGCGACTGTTGGCGCCGGTAGCGGACGTGCCGTCGCGGAACACGACCAGCACGACCCGCCCCGCGTGCTCGTGCAGCGACGATGCGACCAGGGCATTCCGGGCGTCGCCCGAGATCGACGAGATGCAGGATGCGTCGTCGATCGCCGTCTCGCCGTCGGGGCACGTTCGGGCCAGCTCCGCCGCCGCGGCGATCGCGTCCGGATCAGCGCGGTGCGCCCCGCCGTCGTCGGCCCAGGCGCCGACGGCCGTGTCGTTCGCGCCGACAACGCAACACAGCGCGGCGCTCCCGGTCGTGAGCGCGCGCGCTTCTGCGGCGAGCGACTCGAGCGCATGGTCGAGAGAGAGCAAACCGGCGGTGCGAGCCGTCGATTCGTGAAGCCGTTCGATGCGGAGGTGCTCGTCGCGTTGCGCCACGGCGTAGCGCGAGTTGATCGTCACGGCGGCAGCCAAGGGCACGACCAAGACCAGCGCGACGGGTCCGTGGGAGAACAGATCGAGGGCCACGAGGCCGATCGGTGCGGCGGCCAAGGTCGCCAGCACGCCCGTCGCGGCGGAGCGGACGAACACGACGTGGAACTCGGTCTGCTCGGCGATGGAGATCGCGAGCGACGTCGCGGCCACGTCGAGCAAGGAGAACAGCACTGCGGCCGCGAGGGCCGCCACCCACGCCATCATGTCGTGCATCGACGTGTGCCCGATGGCCTGAAACGCGCCGGCGGCGAGCATGGCGGCGGCGAGCCGGTTGCTCACGTTGAACAAGCTCTTGAGCGGGTCGCGACGCTGGGCGACCGAGTTGACGGCTTCGCCCACGGCGAACGAGACCGCAAGGCCGATCGGACCGGCAACAAGAAAGCCGACCACGAGGACGGCATCAGACGGTGTGAAGGTGAAGTTGTGCCGGTTGAGCTCGAGCGATGCGGCGAACGCGCCGGCCACCACGAAGCAGGCCGTCAACGCGAGGACCGCCGACGGCCGGCCGATCGGGCAGCCGTGGAGCTCGACGACGATTGCGACACCGACCGCGATCGCCAGTTGGAGCGCGATGAGCGCCCCGACGCGCGGCCCCAATCCGTAGCGGCCGCGCGTCGGGAGCGTGCTCAGCTCCAGGTCTGCGATGTCCACGCTTCAGCAGTCCAACGTGAAGCGGTCCAGCGGCTCGCTGTCCATCGCGATGCCGACCAGTCCTCGGCGGTCCAGCGGCTCGCCGTCCACCGGCTGGCGGTCCACCGGCTGGCGGTCCAGCGGCTGGCGGTCCAGCGGCTGGCCGTCCAGGTCTCGTTGGTCCAACGGCTTGCCGTCCAGGGCATGCCGAGGTGCAGGCCCCGGTCGAGACCGTCGAAGGCCACGGGGAAGCGCTGCCACCAGTCGCGGCCGGCCACTGCAGTGTCGGCGGCGGCGAGGTCGATGGCGTTGGCCCCGCCGGCGATGGTGGTGGCGCCACTGAGCAGCGCACCCTTCACGTCGTCGGGTGTCGCGTTGCCGTGGTGCTCGAGCAGCGCAGCGACCGCGCCGGAGACGACGGCCGTGCTCATCGAGGTACCGGTCCCACGGAAGTAGGTGGCGTCGACGCGACCTTCCGGATGTTGCACGTCGACCGTCGAACCCGGCGCACGAAGCGACACGAGCGAGACGCCCGGTGCCACGACATCGGGCTTGGCGAAGCCTCGGAACGATTCGGTGCCGGACCACGCGGGGACTGTGTCGTCGCTCGTCGACGCGGTGCCGGCAGTGTTGGACGAGCCGACGCTGATCACGTAGGGATCGTCACCCGGCGAGGTCACGCCGTCGGCGCCGTTGTTGCCGGTTGCCGCGACCACCGTGATGCCGCTCGCCCACGCCGCTTCGGAGGCTGCGTCGAGGGGATTGGCCAGATACGGGAGGTGAGTGCTGAGACCGAACGAGAGGTTCAGTACACCGATGTTGTACTCGTCGCGGTGCGACACGACCCAGCCGATGCCGGCGATCACACGCGACACGGACGAGTTGCCGTCGGCGTTGGCGACCTTCACCGACACGAGTGTCGCTCCCGGTGCGATCCCGTAGTGGCGGACCGGCCCCGAACCGCCCGCACCGTCGCCGGCGATGAGGCCGGCCATGAAGGTGCCGTGCCCGAAGTGATCGATGTCGTCACCTTCGCCCGAGAAGTCGGGTGAACGCACGAGACGCGGTGCGTGCAGATCCGTCGTGTTGGCCACGCCGGTGTCCACGAGCGCAACTCCGACTCCGCTTCCGGTGCTCTTCGACCACGACGCGCCGGGGTCGATCGCCGCGATCTGCGTGTCGATCGCGGAAGCGTCGAAGCTGTTGCTGGTCGGGTGCAGCACGGCGTCGGGCGTCACGTGCACGGCGGGCATCGCGGTGAGCACCGCGATGCCGGCGGCAGGAACACGCGCCGATACGCCGCTGATGATCGTGAGCGTCTCGTCGACCGTGCCGCCGACGGCGGCGACGGATCGAATGGCGGCGTCGACGCTCGCAGCCTGCACGATCACGGCGCGGGGCGCGCCGGTGGCTGCTGCATGCGCGCCGGGCGCGGCGGCGAGCAGAGGAGCGGTGAGCATGAGAGCCGCGACCGCAGGCGCGGCCCACGCCGTGATGAGGCGAGAGGTTCGGACTACCACGATGCACCTGTCCCAAGGATGTGGTGCGCGAATGAGATGAGGTCTTCAGCGTTGAACGGCTTCGTCATGTAGTAATCGGCGCCGGCTTTCCAGCCGTTCCACACGTCGGCGTCGGTGGCCTTTGCGGTGAGCAGGACGACGGGGATGTCGGCGAGCTCCGGCTGCGCGCGCATCGCAGCGAGCACCTCGAAGCCATCGCGGCCGGGCATCATCACGTCGAGCACGAGCAAGTCGGGGTGGAGGTGCTCGACCGCGACGAGTCCGCGGTCACCGTCGTCCGCAGTCGAGACCTGAAATCCCTCGGCTTCGAGGTTCATGGCTACGAGGGCGCGCATGCTCGGGTCGTCGTCGACGCAGAGGATGCGGACGTCGCTCGGGAGCCGAGTCAACAGGGTCGTCATCGTCGAGATGGTCATATCCGTTGCTACGGCACACGACCCTCGGTGTGCTCAGAGGCCCTTGCCCCGATTCGTCCGGTGCGTTTGCACTAGTGCGACGCGGCCGACTCGATCGTGCTGAGCGGGGGATGGCTCGCGTCGCGAAGCAGCTGCGCCCGAGCGGCATCATCGGCCTTCAGGTAGGTGTTCCAGAAGTCGAGCGTGACCGCGATCACGATGCCGTCGTGGGGATCGGGCGTGTCTTCGTACTGCGGCGCGTGGCCGGCGCCGTGCAGTGTCACGAAGTACTTGGGTGGTGCCACCGACGCGTAGGCCGTGACGGCGGTCGCATACGCGATGACCGGGTCGGCGGTGCCGTGGAAGATGAGGATCGGCTTGTCGAACACGTAGGGGTGGTCGGCGAACGGGAGCTTGATGCCCGACATGATGATCACGGCCGTGATCCGCGGATCACGACAGCACGTGTTGAACCCGAACCCGTACGCGGTGGCGCCGCCGAGCGAGAGTCCGCTCAGGCCGATGTGGTGGGTGTCGATCTTGGCGGTGAGGGGCGTGTTGGGCGTCGCCGCCATCTGCAGCACCTGGTCGAGCACGAAGTGCAGGTCGCCCGGTTGCTGGAGGTAGTCGCCGATCACGTCGGGGCCACCGCTCGTGTCGCTCGTGAGCGGGAACGTGGGGACCGCGACCACGTAGCCGTGCCGCGCCCACGCGCCCGCGAGCACCGTGAACTTCCGAGCATTGCCGCTCGCGCCGTGTGCGTGGACGATGAGCGGAAACGGACCCGTGCCGGCGGGGATGTAGATGTCGGTCACGAGCGTGCGCGTCGGCGCGCTGCGAGTGTGGTCGGGGTCGTTGGTGGCACGGCTGCGATCGATGAACGTCTCGGTGATGCGGCGCACCGCGAGGTTCGTGGGCGCGATGGTGGTGGTTGCGGCAACGGAGCTCGTCGTCGCGGCAGTGCTCGCCGTGTCCGCCGTGTGGGTTCCGCTGGAGCTCGCGCACGCGGCGAGGCCGAGCGTGACCAGGAGGCACGTCGCCGCGGCGACTCGGTGGCGGCGCATCAGACGGAGGTCATCGCCGCGAACGCGACGCCGACGCCGCGCAGGTCGCCGAGTGTGCCCTCGCCCATCTTGTTCATCATGTATGCGATGGTCATGCGAGCGTCGAGGTCGTTGACGACGAGCGATCCGCCCCAACCGCCCCAGAAGCACGTGCGCGGATTGATCCCGATCGGTGTCTCCGGCGAGTTGAGGCCGTATCCGATCCCGAACGTCAACGGAACGCCGAGCACGAGGTCCGCGCCGCTCGATTGCCGCTCGAACACGGACTCGCAGCCGGCGGCGGAGAGGAAGCGTGTGCCGTCGACGCTCCCACCGTGCGACAGCACCGACTGCACACGAGCGACGGAGCGGGCATTGCCGTGACCGTTGGCCGCCGGCACTTCGGCGCGTCGCCACGCATCGGTCCAGGCGACATCGGCCGACAGCTGCGGGTTGCGCATCATGCTCGCGGCGAGGCTGTCGGGTTCGATGCTCGCGGCGAGGGGCGCAGACGGTGGGATCACGTTGGCGACGCGATGGAAGTGCGAGGCATCGAGCCCGATGTGGAAGTCGGCGCCCAATGGACCGGCGAGCTCGTCAGCGAAGAACCTGCCGAGGCTCTTCCCGGTCACCCGACGGACCACTTCACCGACCAAGTGTCCCTGCGTGATGGCGTGATAGCCCGACGCGGTTCCCGGCTCCCACCACACCTCCTGAGCCGCGAGCAAGCTCGTCGCGCGATCCCAGTCGAGGACGTCGTCGATCGTCACTGGCGCACGCCAACCGGCGAGTCCGGCGGTATGGCTCAGCAGGTGACGGACCTCGATGCCCTCCTTGCCGTTGGCCGCGAACTCGGGCCAGTACTTCGCGACCGGCGCGTGCAGGTCGATCTCGCCGCGGTCGGCGAGGATGAGCGCACACAACGCCGTCATCGTCTTGGTGGTCGACCACACGTTCGTGATCGTGTCGCGCTCCCAGGCTTGCGTACGCCCGGCATCGGTGTAGCCGCCCCAGAGGTCGACGACCACCTCGTCGTTCCACACCACCGCCACCGACGCGCCCACGTCGCCTTGGGTCTCGAAGTTGTCGGCGAAGGCGGTGCGCACCGCCTCGAAGCGCGCGTCGCATTGCCCGGCGATGTTCACCACTTCGATCCACTCCCGGTCGTCTCGGATGATCAGCGGAGACCAGTGTGCCCCGAGATCAGGTCACGTGCTGGGCGAGCTGTTCGACGATCGCGCCGGCCGCCGCATCCCTCGCCGACCGGAAGCCGACGCCGGCCCACAAGCTCATCCGGTCGGCGTCGCCGTGGAATGCGGCGATGACCTCGGCCGACGGGCACCCGAACGTGAAGCTCACGATGGCCGGCGGATCGCCAGCAACGCCGCGATCTTCGCCTCGTAGTGGTCGTCGTCCCACCGCGGCTCGCCGAGCGCGGCAATCGTACTCAACGCAGTGTCGTCGTGAAGCCAGCAAAGTACGCCGTCGTCGGAGCCGACCGCGCCGTCAGCAGTGCGCGGCGGCGTACCTGGCGATGGCGTTGCCGTCGGGCGTGATGTGCCCGTTGGTGAGCGGGCCTTCCTGGAGCAGCGTGTTCGGGTCGGTCACCTTGTCGTACTTCTCGAGATGCACGAACGTTGCCGCCAGGTCGGCCGCCGCCGACTTCACCTCGGCCGGTGCTTCCGCCGCGATCGCCTGGTAGGCCGCGGCCAGCGGCTCGGCCGCCGCGGCGGCGCTACCGGGCATGGCCGTCGTCCAGGTCAGGATCTTTCGGTTCGCGGCGGCGACGTCCGTGCAGAACGAGCCACCGCCCGTCGCAGCCGGCGCGGTCGACGACGGACTGCTCGCCGCGGCCGACGTCGAGGTCGCGGTCGCGGTCGTCGTCACGGTTGCTTTCGTGGTTGCGGAGCTGTTGCTCGACGAGCTGCCGCACGCGGCGGCCAGCACGGCCAGCGGGACGACGAGGGCGGAGACGCGCGCACGATTCAGCATGGGCGGCAGACCATACCGGTCCCGGTGCAAACGATCGGTTGCCGAGTTCGAACGAGGCACAGTGACCCCGTAGAAGCGGAGGGAGTGGGATTCGAACCCACGGAGGGTTGCCCCTCACACGCTTTCCAAGCGTGCCGATTCGGCCGCTCTCGCACCCCTCCTCGGGGTCGTGATCGTACCGGGCGCGCGTGAGGCCGATACGATGCCGCCTCCGCGCGGCCGTCCTGTGGCGGCTCGCCCGGGTCCGGCGCGACGGGGCCCCGTGAATCGAGTCAGGTCCGGAAGGAAGCAGCTCTCAGCGGTCAGCTCCGGGTGCCGCCGGGTTGCCTGGGCGGGCCACCTCTCGACGGCCGCGCGGTGCCGTCGGTTCCCGCCCGCTCCACCGGATCGCACACGGGAGCCCGCCGGTACAGTGAGCGACCGTGGCGTCGCAGTCGCTCTACCGCAAGTACCGCCCGCAGTTCTTTCGCGACGTCGTCGGCCAGGAGCACGTGCGCCAGGCCCTGTTGCACGCCCTCGCCGAGGATTCCGTGCGCCATGCGTACCTGTTCTCGGGGCCTCGGGGCACGGGCAAGACCACCACGGCGCGGCTGTTGGCGAAGGCGCTGAACTGCCTGGAGCCCGATCCCGACGGTGAACCGTGCGGGCACTGCGGCAACTGCGAGAGCATCGCGGCGGGCACGTTCCCCGATCTCGTCGAGCTCGATGCGGCGTCGAACAACAAGGTCGAAGAGATGCGCGATCTCATCGAGCGCGTGCACTTCGGGCTGAGCGCCACCGGCAAGCGCAAGGTGTACATCGTCGACGAGGTGCACATGCTCACCAACAGCGCGTCGAACGCGCTGTTGAAGACGCTCGAGGAGCCCCCGGATCACGTGGTGTTCGTGCTCGCGACCACTGATCCGAACAAGGTGTTGGCCACGATCCGCTCCCGCACGCAGCACTACGAGGTGAACCTCCTCGATCAGGATCAGCTCGCGGGGTTGGTACGCGACGTGCTCGGCCACGAGGGTGTGGTCGCCGACGATGTTGCCGTCGACGCAGTGGTGCGCAGGGGCGCCGGCTCCGCGCGTGACGCGCTGTCGGCCCTCGATCAGGCGCTCGCCGTGGGTGCCCACCCTGGTGAAGACGGCACGTTGGTGCTCGATTCGGATCGCGTGGTGGCCGCGTTCGGCGGCACGGGATTCGAACGCCGGGTGGCCGTGCTGGCGGCGATCGCCACCGACGATGCCGCGGGCGCGCTGGTGGCGCTCCACGAGGCGTTGCAGCACGGCACGGCGCCGCGCGAGCTCGCCGAGGAGCTGCTCGAGACGATGCGCGACGCGTTCATCGAGGCGGCCGGGCGCGGGCGCGTGCCGTACCCCGGCCCTGAGGTGGAACGCGAGCGTCTCGGCCGGCTCGCCGAGCAGGCGGGGCTGGCCCGGCTCACACGCGGCATCGAGACGCTGGGTGACGCGATCGCCGACATGCGCGGTCAGGGCGCGCCCGATCCGCGCCTTGTGCTCGAGGTGGCCGTCGTGCGCTTGGCGCGCAGCGAGACCGCCGATGGCATCGATGCGCTGCGTGAGCGTCTCGATCGCCTCGAAGCGCGGTTGGCTTCCGGATCGCTGCCGGCACGAGCCGACGCGGCTGCGCCGTCCGGCGCCGCCGCAGCGCCCGTACCGGTCGCGCCGAAGGTTGCCGCAGCCGTACCCGCAGCCGCAGCCGCACCTGCGTCAGCGGCGCCCGCTGACGACAGCGCGCCGGCCGCGCCCAAGCCGGCCCTCGGTGGTGTGATGCGCCGCGAGCCGCGCGCCGCGACACCTGCGCCGCCTCCTGCGGCCGCACCGGAACCGGCTCGCGAATCGCGACCGCTCGACCCCGACGACGTGATCGTGGCCTGGAAGGACGCACTCGAATCGCTGAAGCCGTCGATGCGCGGCATGGTGCAACAGGCCCAGCCCGTCGCCGTGGAGGGCGACGTGGTGGTGTTCGGCATCCCTGCGAGCCAGCTCACGAGCGTGCAGCGGCAGTTCAAGAACAACGCCGACGAGATCCGTGCCCTGCTCGAGAGCAAGCTCGACGCCCGCGTGCGCTTCAAGCTCGTCGCGCACGACTTCGACGCTCCCGACGCGTTGCGGCCTCGCGCCGACGGTTCGAGCGGCTCGTCGATCGTCGTCGATCTCGGTCCGCCGAGCGACGACGACATCGATCTCGACAGTCTCACGCCGGCCCCCGCCGACGCGGTGGTCGACGACCTGTCGTTGCTCCAGGCCCAGCTCGGCGCGCGGGTCGTCGACGAGACACCGCGAGTGCCCTGACACGATGGGTGTGTACGAAGGACCCGTTCAGGTTCTGATCGACGAGCTCGGGCGGCTACCAGGAGTGGGGCCGAAGAGCGCGCAGCGCATCGCCTTCCATCTGCTCAAGCTGCCCACTGAGGATGCTCGCCGCCTCGCCGATTCGATCATCGACGCCAAGGCGCGGGTGTCGTGGTGCACGCGCTGCTTCAACATCGCCGAAGGTGATCTCTGCTCGTACTGCCGCGACGAGCGGCGCGACGGAGCCGTGGTGTGCGTGGTCGAAGAGCCCCGCGACATCGTGGCGGTCGAGCGCACCGCCGAGTTCCGCGGTCGCTATCACGTGCTGCAGGGCGCGATCTCGCCGATCGAAGGCATCGGACCGGAGCACCTGCGGGTGCGTGAGCTGCTCGTGCGCATCGGTGCCGAAAGCGTGGAAGAGGTGATCCTCGCCACGAACCCGAACATCGAAGGCGAAGCCACCGCGATGTACCTCGCCAACCTCATCAAGCCGCTCGGGTTGAAGGTGACGCGCATCGCGAGCGGCCTTCCGGTGGGCGGCGATCTCGAGTACGCCGACGAGGTCACGCTCGGCCGCGCGCTCGAAGGACGTCGCGAAGTCTGACGTTGGCGCGACTAGTGGAACGTGGGGTTGAGCGTGAGGTTCCACACCCACATCGCGCCGAACACGGCCGGCAGGACCCACGTGGGCAGGCGCACCTCGGCACGACTCCGGCGCACCAGCACCCACGCCACGAGCGCGAGCAGCATCAGCCCCGCGGGCTGGAAGCGCAGTGACGCGATCACGTCACCGTGCAGCGCGGCGGACACCGCGCGCGTCATGCCGCACAACGGGCACGGCAGACCGGTGATCGTGCGGAACGGGCAGGGCAGACCCGGGTGCACGGGTGCGACGGCCCACATGCCGCCGGCCACCGCGAACGCGGCTGCGAGCCGGCGCGTGCTCGGCCCGGCGACGACGAGGTCGTTGCTCAACCGCGCATCTCCTTGGCCACGACCACGCCTTCGAGCACGTACTCGGGATGGCTCTGCGGCGGGAGGCCGGTGATCCTCGGCGCGAGTCGCGAGGCGAGCTGGACCGCCGTGTGATAGCGCGCGTCGGGGGGAAGCGACAGGCGGCGCGCGAGGAACTGGCGCACCACGGCGAGCTCCTGTGGTGTGACCGCGCTCACGTCCCAGGTCGCAACGGCGTCGAACGGCACCGTCACCGTCGCGTACGGATGGAGCGCGACCGCCTGGTGGTCGCCGTGGCGCTCGCGCACCACGAGCGTTCCGGCCGCGAGATCACCGAGGCGCTGGCTGTGGCGCGTGGCGAGCATGCTCACGAGCCCGATGCCGTAGAGCGCGGGCAGGAAGTCGACGATGCGCACCACGTTGCGGGTCACGCTCGCCGACAGTGACACGGGCGCGCCAGTGTCCATCACGACGCGCAAGCCCGCGGCCGACTTTCCGGGCGTGTGACCGCCCGTGGCCTGCTCGAGGATCGGGTCGTAGAGGAACAACAGCACGAAGGCGACGATGATGAACAGCGCCACAACCGGGCCGCTGCTGAATCCCAACGCCGCGCCGAACACCAAGCTGAGCGCGAAGATGA
Source organism: Acidimicrobiia bacterium (assembly GCA_017882905.1). Taxonomy (GTDB): domain Bacteria; phylum Actinomycetota; class Acidimicrobiia; order IMCC26256; family PALSA-610; genus Chersky-683. The sequence continues at coordinate 14,891 of JADGOO010000029.1, forward strand.
CGCCGCCCTGGATGAGCGTGTCGAGGAGGCGGGCCACGAAACGCGATCCGATGCCCGCCACCACGACATCGAGATCGACGCCTTCGGGCGTCGAGATCGTGATCCGATCCTCGATCCAAGCGGCGGGAGCACCCACGCCATGAAGGTAGACGCGTTCGTCGCAGACCGCGACCAGCTCTGGGCCGAGCTCGACGCGATTGTGACGCACGCCGGTCGCCGGCCTCAGCGGCTCCCCGCGGCTGATGTGCACCGCCTCGGCACGCTGTACCGAGCCACCGCGGCCGACCTTGCCGTGGCACGGCGCCGTTGGCCGGGCGATCCGGTCGTGGCGCGGCTCGAGCAGCTCGTGGCCAGAGCCCGACCCGCGGTGTACACGGGAGGGAGCCGGGGCCGCATCGGGGACTTCGTGCGGCGCGGCTACTGGCGCAGCGTGCGCGAACGTCCGGCGGTGCTCGCGTTGGCGGCGGTGCTCCTCTTCGGGTCGGCGGCGCTCACTACGGTGTGGGCATGGCGCGACCCGGATCGCGCCGCAGGATTGGTGCCGTCGTCGTACCGAAGCGTCGCCGAGCCGCACCGCTACGACCACCGCAACGGGCCGAGCACATCGCAAGACACCGCGCTGGCGGCGGAGATCATGACGAACAACATCCGCGTCACGTTCCTCGCGTTCGGTGCGGGCCTGTTGCTCGGTGCCGGTGCCGGGCTGGTGCTGCTGCAGAACGGCGTGATGCTGGGCGCGGTGTTCGGTCTGGCGATCAGTGGCGGCAACGGGCGACCGTTCATCGAGCTCGTCACGCCGCATGGTGTGCTCGAGCTGAGCTGCATCGTGGTGTCGGCCGCGGCCGGCCTGCGCATCGGTTGGGCGATCATCGCGCCCGGTCATCGAAGACGGGTCGACGCGCTTGTCGCAGAAGCGCGCGCGGCGGTACCGATGCTCGTCGGAACCGCCGCGTGGTTGGTGGTCGCCGGTCTGGTCGAGGGCTTCATCACGCCGGCCGGCATCGGTCTCGCGCCCGCGCTCGTGATCGGCTTCGGTCTCGGTGGGCTCTACTGGACACTCGTTGCCCTGCTCGGTCGTCCGGCGCCCGCCCCACTCGGGGCCGACATCGACGACCTCGTGGCCGCTCAGAGCCTGGCCGAGTCCTTCAGCCTCAGATAGGCGGCCACACACGCTTCGGCGAGCAGCGCCGGCGGTGCCTCGACCACCCGCGCGCCCGCGCCGCGCAGTGCCGCGACCGCTCCCGAGCGTGCATCGACCATGTCGAGCGCGGCGGCGGCGCGGTAGCCGTCGCCGGCCTCCGTCGGTGGTTCGGTGAGCGCGGCGATCACATCAGGATCGGTGCACGACGCGATGACCACGGCATGACGGCGAGTGAGCACCGGCGCAGCTTCGACCAGGCTGCGCGCCGCCGCAGGATCGAGCAGATCGGTGAGCACGACCACGAGCGCACGCTTGGTGTTGCGCACGGTGCGGAAGGCCAGGTCGTAGTCGGAGTCGAGCGGCCGTGGCTCCAGGTCGTAGATCGCGTGCAGCACGCCGTCGCCGCCGCGCCGGCGCGTGGTGAGGCGCCGGCGGATCTCGCGGTCGAACGCGATCAGACCGCAGCGATCACCGACCTCGTCGGCCACGTAGGCGAGCGCGGTCACTGCGTCGATCGCCGCGTCGAGTCGCGTGCGGGCGCCGACGGGCGCGGTCATGAGCCGCCCACAGTCGAGGAGACACAGCACCTCGCGTTCGGCTTCCACGCGGTACTGGTTGCTCATCGGCCGCCCGACGCGCGTGGTGGCGGCCCAGTTGATCTGGCGGATGTCGTCGTCGGGGAGGTAGTCGCGGATCGACTCGAACTCCGTGCCGAGCCCGAGCGGGCCGCGCACGACCACGCCCGACTCACGGAACTTGCCGGTGCGCACGAGCTGCGCGAGGCGGCGCGCGTTCGGAACGTCGGGGTACACCACGAGCGTCGTGTCGGCGTCGCCGCGGAAATCCCAGGTGGCCAGGCCGAGCGGGCCCGTGCGCCGGGCTGCCACGGCGGGGAGCTGGTGGCGGCCGCGCCGCAGCGGCATCACGGTTCCGTCGATCATGCCGTCGGCCTCGCCCGGCGCGACGCGCAGATCAGCCGTGCGCGGCTGGCGTACGCGAACGTGCGCCACGACCGGTTCGGTGCGCACCACGAGCGGCGTCGGTGATCCGAGGATCGCGAGGTCGGGGAGCGACCGCGTGAGGCGGATCGGCCGGCGGGCGTACAGCGTGTCGACGGCGATCGCGACGGCGAGGGCGAGCGCGCCGATGAGCACGATGCCGGAGTCGAGCGCGAGCGCGAACACGGCGAGGATCACCGCCAGCACAACAGCGCGCCGCGTCGGAGTCATCGCGGAACGGTCACGGTGGCCAGAGCGGCGCGCAGCGCGTCGTCGGCGGTGTACCGCTCGAGCTCGGCCTCGGGACGCAACAGGAGCCGGTGCCGCAGCACGGCCGGCGCGCTCGTCTGCACGTCTTCGGGGATCACGAACGTCCGCCCGGCCAACGCCGCGATCGCGCGAGCGGCGGCGAGCAAGTGCACCGCGGCGCGCGGGCTCGCGCCGAGCGACACGCTCGGCAGCTCGCGCGTGCGCCGCACGACGGCCGTCACGTAGCGCAGAAGATCATCGCTGACCGTGATGGCGTCGACGGCGGCGCGCGCGTCGAGGATGTCGCGTCCGGTCGCAACCGTTGCGACATGGTCGAGCGTCGCCGGTGCGACTCCGTGGTGCGCGAGGCGCAGCATGCGTGTCTCGTCGATCTCGCTCGGGTAGCCGACCATCACCTTGGCGAAGAACCGGTCGAGCTGTGCCTCGGGCAGCGGGTAGGTGCCTTCGTACTCGATCGGGTTCTGCGTGGCGATGACGATGAACGGTTGCGGCAACGGGTGGGCCGTGCCGTCGACCGTCACGTGGCCCTCTTGCATCGCTTCGAGGAGCGCAGCCTGCGTCTTCGGCGGCGTGCGGTTGATCTCGTCGGCCAGCAGCACGTTCGTGAAGATCGGACCCTGGCGGAATCCGAGCTGGCCGCCGGCGCCGCCGAGAAGCGTGACCGTTCCGGTGATGTCGGACGGGAGCATGTCGGGCGTGAACTGCACGCGGCGGAACTCCACGCCGAGTGTGCGCGCGAACGCCGACGCGGCGAGCGTCTTGGCGACGCCCGGTGGACCTTCGAGCAAGACGTGGCCGCCGACGACCGCCGCGGCAAGGAGCACGTCGGTGACGTGCTCCTGGCCGACCACGACCTTGGCGACCTCGGCGCGCACGTTGGTGCTGAGATCTCTCACTGCAGAGCTCCTGTGGGTGTGCGGCGCGCCGCGCCTGGGGCACTCGCGTGCAGCGCGGCGAAGGCGCGGGTGGCCTGGACCAAACCGGCGTCGGTCGATGCTGCGAACGGTGTGAAGAGCACGATCAGGTCGTCGACTTCCGCGCCGATCAGGGCGGCGATCTGCTCGGCGGTCGCGCGATCGATCGGCGCGTCGTCGACCGCGATGCCACGGCGCGCCACGAGCACCCGCGCCGACGCCGCGAGCTGCGCGCGTGCCGCTTCGGCGTCGTGACCGCGTTGCAGCGTGCCGCCGATCGCCTCGAGGTAGCGGGCGCGCGCCGGCGCGAGCTCGCGCTCGGCTTCCTCGGGGGGTCCGAAGCGAACGCCCCGGCTCCACGCGAACAACGCCGCCGCCAGCACGAGGCCGATCAACGCGAGCTTCCAGCGCATCGGGATGGCGCGCCATCCTGTGGCGCCGGTGTAGCCGTGCACTCCTTCGGTGAACACCACTTCGCGGTCTCGCGATCCGGCGAGTGCGAGCGCGAACGCGGCGTTGTCGTCCTGTGCGATGAGCTGGTTGTCGAGGGGCGTGGTGTCGGCGAGGAACACGAGGCGGCCGAGGCCGACTCGCTCTTCTGTGACGAGGGTGCCGTCGCTGCTCGTGATCACCGGCTGCGACGAGCCGGGCGCGCTCCACAACCCTTCACCGGCGGCGCGCACGCGCCGAACGAGACTGAACTCAGGCGTGTCGACGGCCCACAGCTCGTGGCGCACGGGGGCCCACCGCGGCGGATCGTCACGCAGCCGACCGAGGAACGTGAGATCGGCGCCGCCGATGACCACGCGCGCGCCGCGCGCGGCGGCGTCGAGGAGCCGAGCGGCTTCGGGAGCCGTGAGCGTGCCGGCGTCGAGGAGGAACACGGTGCCGTCGTCGGGGAGGGTGGCCGTGGCGAGCGGCCCCACTTGGCGGCGCACGGGGTAGCCGTAGTGACCGAGGAGGTCGGCGAAGCCACGCGTGCCCACGTCGCCCGTGTCGTACGACGAGGCGGGATGGCTCTGCGACTGGTCGGGCGACGTGGCGCCCGACACGAACTGCCCGAGCACCGCGATCGCGAGGAACGCAACGACCACGCCGAACAGCACTCGCCGCGTGAGCGGGCTCCGTGCCCGAGGCGCGCCCGCGGCGATCGGCGTGTCGGTGGGGTCAGCCACGGCGCGCCTCGCCCACCACGGCGCGCCAATCGTGGCGCGCCGAATCGGCATCGTCGGCCGCCGCGGCGACGCCGCCGTACGCGACCACCTCGAACGTGTCGGCGAGGGCGTCGAAGCGTTCGGAGTGCAGCCTGACGCGCACCTCGCGCGTGGTCAGGCCCGGACGGTTGACGATCGCGTCGGCGTCGCGTTCGAGCCGCAGGAGCCCGGCGCGGAATCGCAGTCGCACCGCGTCGCCGTACCGCCCGGCGGCTTCCGCCTCGTCGGCCCCGCGTTCGAGGTCTTCCGCGGTGGCGGAAGGTTCGCCCGCTGCGCCGGCAGCGTGACCCGCGGCGCGCGCGGCCGGGCGTCGTTCGACCGCACGCACCGTGGCGAAGAGGATCGCCGCGAGCACCGCCACGCCGAGCGCGACCGCGAGCACGATTGGGAGCGCGCCGAAGGTGTGCTGCCACAACCACGCGAAGAATCGACCGATCGGCAGGAACACCACACCGAGTGCGTGCCCGACACCATGCAGGTGGTGGTCGAGCCACGTGAGCACCGAATCGAGCGGGCGCGGCGAATCCTTCGGGTGGTACCGATCGCCGGCGAGGATCGAGCGCACGTCGTGGCGCGCCTGCGCCGGATCGACGGGCGCGGCGCGCATGACCGCGCGCATCACGGCGATGCGGCGGGAGGTGGTGGCGGAGGCGGTGGTGGCGGTGGTGGCGGTGGCGGCGGCGGTGCTCCCCAGGGCGGTGCCGGCGCCGCGGCGGTCGGCGGTGCCCGGTGCGTCGCGCCGGCGGTGGGAGCGCTCGACGTCGGCGCGGGCAGATCGAGCGATCGCGCCATGAGCGCGATGTCGAGGCCCTCACGACGCACGCGCAAGTCGAAGTAGAGCAACACGAGCGTGGCCGCCGCGAAGGGTGTCGTGAACAGACTCACGGCACCGCTGATCGCACCGTTGACCAGCACACCACTGACGCGGTTGCTGCTGACGAAGGTGGAGGCCGCCGCGCGCACGACGACGCTCGGCACGGTGATGAGCAGTGCGATCACGATCTGGTAGCCGAGTGTGGGCCACCAGCGATGCTTCACGAGCTCGAACGAGCGGCTCAGCGCGCGCCCCGGTCCGACGTTCTCGACCACGAGCACCGGCGTCGCCACCGCCCACGACACAGCGAGGAAGATGCCCGGGACGAAGCACGCCACCAAGCCCAACCCGATGCCGAGCCCGGACAGGATCGACAGTCCGATCAGTGGCCCGGCCTTGCGCAGTGCGAAGTTGAGCGACTGCTGGGCGTCGGGTGCTTCGCCCAGGTAGTCCTGCGACACGAGTCGGGCGATCGCTCCTGCCGCGAGGAGGCGCAGCACGAGCCCGAGCATCGCGATGGCAAGGACCGCGACGATGATCGTGCCGGGCGAGTGCAGCTGCACGTAGGCGGTCGCCTGCACGCCGTTGCCGAGGTCGACCGTCCGGCGCTTCGGCAGGATCGAGAGATCGACGAGCACCGTCATGATCTGGATCGGCACGACGAAGATCGCGCTGATGCGCAGCAGCGGGCCCAGGTCGCGCTTGAGCACGCGGAATCCGCCGTCGATGATCTCGCCGAGGCCCATGGGTCGGATCCCGTGCGCCGGCCCCACTGCCGGCTGCCAGCTCATCCGACGACGATAGGTGCGCGCGGCAGTGCTACTGCGCCTTTGCCCTGCCGTAGGTCGACTGCTGTGGCGAAGTTCGCTACAGCGTGCGCACGATCGCGGCGTCGCCCTGGCCGCCACCACCGCACAGCGCCGCGGCGCCGGTGCCGCCGCCCCGCCGCGCGAGCTCGTCGATGAGCGTGAGCACGACGCGCGCGCCCGACATGCCGACCGGGTGCCCCAATGCGATCGCGCCACCATTCACGTTGACGACGTCGTCCTTGATGCCGAGGTCGCGCATGCTGGCCAGGCCAACGGCCGCAAACGCCTCGTTGAGCTCGAAGAGATCGACGTCGCCGACAGCGAGGCCGGCCTTGGCGAGCGCGGCGTTGATCGCACGCGAAGGCTGGGTGAGCAGCGACGGGTCGGGGCCGGCCACCATGCCGAAGCTCACGAGCTCGGCCTTCGGGGTGATGCCGAGCTCGTCGGCCTTGGCGCGGCTCATCACCACGACCGCGGCGCCGCCGTCGGAGATCTGGCTGGCGTTGCCGGCCGTGATCGCACCGTCCTTGCTGAACGCGGGCTTGAGCGCGCCGAGCGACTCGACGGTCGTGCCGGGACGAACGCCTTCGTCGGTGTCGACCACGATCGGGTCGCCCTTGCGCTGCGGGATCGAGATCGGCGCGATCTCGTCGGCGAGGCGCCCTTCCTTCTGCGCGGCGGCCGCGCGCTCGTGGCTC
>JADGOO010000215.1 GCA_017882905.1 Acidimicrobiia bacterium
CCGTGAGCGGTCCGGGTTCGCCGTAGGTGAAGCCGAGCACGGGGAGTGGGTTGTAACCGGCGCACCCGTCGCCGGGTGCGGGGACGAACGCCTGCACGAACAGGTCGTGGCCGCCGAGCATCGGGCGCGCCGCCCAGTGCCCGCAACCCTCGTAGGGCTGCACCGACACCCATCCCGACGACCACGTCGCGTCGAGGATCGAGAGCGGCAGCCGGGCGCGATCCCACCCGCCGGGCAAGAACTCGCCGACGGGCCACACGTTCACGCTGCGCAGATGCGTCGTGCTCGCGGGTACCGGCTTCCCATCGGCGCCGTCGACGACCACCCAGCGCTCGTGCAGTGGGCGCGGCAGATCGATGATCGTCGACCAGTGCGACGGCGGTCCGCTGCAGTCCTTCACCGAGTACTGACCCACGATGAGCTCGACGCGCACGGTGAAGTCGCGCACCGGGCGCGTGATCGCGTCGTAGGCCAACTGCACGCGCGCGGCGGGCTGGTTGCACTGGCCCGTCCACGCGATCGCGAGCCGGTTGCCACCGAGCGTCACCACATCGCTCGGCTGGACGGGATGCAGGTTCGTCAACGTCGACGCGCCCATCATCGTGATCGTGTGGGTCGACGCGGGATCCGAGACCGCGACCGGCGAACCACCGTGGCCCGCGACGGTCACGTCGGCGTTCAGCCCGCCGACCTGCACGCGGTAGCGGCCCGGGACGTCGGGCATCTTCTGTGACCAAACGTGGGAGATCTCGCCCGCGAACACCTGCTCCGTCTTGCAGGGCGGCCCCAACGCACCTTCGGAGGTGCTGCTTGCGGCGGCGACCACGATCGTGTGCTCGCCGCACACGTCGACCGGCTTCGAGCTGCCATTGATCACCGAGAGCTGCACCGCGCCGCCCGGCAACACCGTGGGCGGCCAGGCGTCGAGGTGTACGGGTGCTTCCGGCACGGTCGCGCGCGTCGTGACCGACGGGTTCGTCGCGGGCGTGACCCGGCGGTTGTCGGTGCCGCGTGCCGCACTCACTGCGAACCCGGCACCGGCGAGCACCACGAGCGCGAGGCCCGACGACATCACGCGCCGCTGCACACGGATGCCCCGCGCGCGAGCGCTCGTGGCCTCCCAGGCGTCGCCGTCGACATCGCTCGTGAGCGTGTGCAGCGCGGCACGCACGTCGTCGTCGAAATCACGCGTCATCGTGGACTCCCAGTTCCTTGCGCAGCCGAGTGCGCGCTTCGTGGAGGTGGTAGCGGACAGCGCCTTCGGTGATGCCCATCGCTGCGGCCACTTCGTGAGTGTCGAGATCGCCGAGCACCTTGAGCACGAGCGCGGTGCGTTGGCGGATGGGCAGCGCGCGGATAGCCGCGGCGAGCTCCGGCACGATGTCGTTCGTGCCGTCGTCGACGGTGGTGGCACCGGCGAGGCGCGGCAGCGCCGCATCGCGCCGGCGCAACCGGCGCCGCTCGTTCATGATCCGGTGCACCGCGGTGCGCCGGATCCAGGCGACCGGGTCGTCGTAGCGCCCGACGCGCCGCCACTTCACCAGCGCGAGTGCGAACGCTTCTTGCACGGCGTCGTCGGCGCCAGGGCCGACGGCCGACAGCGTGCGCACGAGCGGCCGGTAGTGGTCACGGAACACGGCGTCGAAGTCGGCTGTCACCGACGTTGCGATCACCACGGGTTCCACGCTCACGATGCTCACACACCGGCCGACCCCCCGACGTTTGGCCCCTGGTGGGGTCAGCGGACGGGGACCCTCATGCCGTCGTGGGCCACGAGACAGGCCTCGAACACGGCGCTCGCCTCGGCGAGGAACTCGCTGCCGTCGGGGTTGTACCGCTGCGAGAAGTGACTGAGCAAGAGGCGGCGGGCGCCGCTGTCGCGGGCCAGCTCGGCGGCCTGCCGGGCCGTCAGGTGCCCCCATTGCTCGGCGCGTTCACGGTCGCGCTCGAGGAACGTCGATTCGCACACGAGCAGATCCACGCCTTCGGCCAGCTCCCGCGCCCCGTCGCACATCGCGGTGTCCATCACGAACGCGAACGACGTGTCGGCGCGAGCCTCCGTGACCTCGTCGAGCGTGACGGTTCGCCCGTCGACGACCACCGACCCCGCACGCGCCAGCTCGCCGACCACGGGCCCGGCGAGCCCGAGCGCGGCGAGACGCGCCGACACGAAGCCTCGGCCACCCGCCTCGTCGATGCGGTAGCCCCACGACTCGACGCGGTGGCGCAACGGCTCGCACCGAAGCGACCATTGCGCGCGCGACGTGTCGCTGTTCGATGCGATCACACCTGCGCTCGTGATGGGCGCGGCAACGATGGGCGCGTGATCGTCGAAGATCGACGCGTGGCGCAGCCGGTCGTAGTACTCCTGGCCCGAGGCCGGGTAGTGCACGGTTACCGCGTGGGGAACCTGTTCGAGCGAGCACCGCTGCACCACACCCGCGAGACCGAGGCAGTGGTCGCCGTGGAAGTGCGTGATGCACACATGGTCGATGTCGTGCACCCCCACACCCGCATGGGTCATCTGGCGTTGCGTGCCCTCGCCCGGATCGAAGAGGAAGCCGTCGCCGTCCCAGCGCAACAGGTAGCCGTTGTGGTTCCGGTGTCGGGTGGGCACCTGTGATGCGGTGCCCAGCACCACCAGCTCTCGCAGTGACATCGTGGCGATTCCTCCGTCGCGACGGAGCCTTGTCGACGGCCTAGGGTTATGGAACAGTGTCACAGATGAGCACCACCGCGCCGAGCACGGCCACCACAACGGGCGATCGCTACACGATCATCAGCTCCGACGGTCACGTGGGCGCCGACCTGCTCGACTACCGCCCGTACCTCGAATCACGCTGGCTCGACGAGTTCGATGCGTGGGCCGCGGCGTTCGTGAACCCTTACTTCGATCAGGTGATGCCGAACGCCGATCGGAGCTGGAACAGCGAACGACGCCAGCGCGAGCTCGAGTCGGATGGCGTGGCCGCCGAGGTCCTGTTCCCCAACACCGTCCCGCCGTTCTTCCCGAGCGGCAACCTGCTCGCGCCGCTCCCGACGGCGGCCGAGTACGAGTTGCGCATGGCCGGGCTGCGGGCCCACAACCGCTGGCTCGCCGACTTCTGCGCAGCGGTGCCCGGCCGGCGCGCCGGCATCGGCCAGATCCTGCTCAACGATCTCGACGACACCCTCGCCGAGATCGACTACATCGCCGAAGCGGGCCTGTTCGGCGGGGTGCTCCTGCCGAACATCGCCCCGGGAAGCGGGCTGCGGCCACTGTTCGACCCGATGTACGAGCCGGTATGGGCGCGTTGCGAGGAGCTCGGTCTCGTGCTGAACCAGCACGGGGGTTCGGGCATCCCGGCCGACTACGACCCGCGCTTTCCCGAGGATCGCGCGCTGCTGCTCGTGGAGCTGCCGATCTACGGCCACCGCGGCATGTACCACCTGATCTTCGCGGGTGTGTTCGAACGTCACCCGCAGCTCAAGCTCGTGCTCACCGAGCAGGGCACGGGCTGGATCCCCGGCGCGCTGCGCAGCCTCGATTGGTTCCTGCGGCGCATGAACATCGAGGCGGCGCCCGAGCATCGCTTCGGTGGCGAGGTCGCGGCGAAGCTCTCGCTCACGCCCACCGAGTACTTCGAGCGCAACTGCTGGGTCGGTGCGAGCTTCATCCGCCCGGTCGAAGCTGCGTTGCGGCACGAGATCGGCGTCGATCGCATCATGTGGGGCAGCGACTTCCCGCACGACGAGGGCAGCTACCCGTACACCACCGAGGCGCTGCGCTACTCGCTGGCCGACGCGCCCGCGTCGGAGATGCGCATGATGCTGTCGGAGAACGCGGCGCATGTGTACGGCTTCGATCTCGACGCACTCGACGAAGTCGGCGCGCGCATCGGACCCACGGTCGCGGCGGTGGCCGAACCGCTCGCGGAGGGACCGGCCGACACCACGTGCAACGCGTTCGACCCCGACGCGGTGGTGCGCGCCTGGTGAACCCGACGAACCGGGTTCACCAGTAGCGCACAGGTTCGCTCAGCGCGAGCGGTCGCCGCGCCCGCTGCGGGCGCCGTTGGCGCTGGAGCTGCGGCCGCGATTGCCGCCAGTCGCACCACTGCGGTTGCGGCTGCGGTTCCGACCGCCGTCGCCACCGGGGCGAGTGGGCTTCGGCGCCGTGGCCGGCTTCTCGATGAGGCCGAGGTCTTGTTGGAGCAGACGGGCCGCCTTGCGCTGGTCGTGGGTGACGAAGCTCACGACCGTGCCGGCCGCGCCCGCACGCGCGGTACGACCCGAGCGGTGGATGTAGGTCTTGGTGTCACCCGGCGGATCGAAGTGCACCACGCACGCAACCGCGTCGACGTGGATGCCACGGGCGGCGACGTCGGTGGCGATCAACGCTTCCACGTCGTAGCGCTTGAAGCCCGCGAGGGCACGGTCGCGCTTGTTCTGCGAGAGACCACCGTGGAACGCGGCAGCTTCGACGCCCGCAGCACGCAGCTGCTTGGTGACCTTCTCGGCACCGTGGCGCGTCCGGCAGAACACGATCGTCGGGCCTTCCTTGCGGATGACGGCCGCAGCATGGGCGACACGCTCGGAGAGGTCGACATCGATGAAGCGGTGCTCCACGTCGGCCGGCTCGTCGTTGAGCTCACCCACCTCGCAGTGCACCGGGTCGTTCTGATACATGCGCGTGAGCAGCGCCACGTCGCCGTCGAGCGTGGCCGAGAACAGCAACGTCTGGCGCGTCTTGGGCATCATGTCGAGCAGGCGCCGCACTTCGGGCAGAAAGCCCATGTCGGCCATGCGGTCGGCTTCGTCGATCACGACCACCTCGACCGCGTCGAGACGCACGACCTGCTGGTCGATGAGGTCCTTGAGACGGCCGGGGCACGCCACGAGGATGTCGACGCCGCGCCGCAGCGCCTTTTTCTGCGGCTCGTAGCCCACACCGCCGTACACGGTGAAGACACGCTGGCCGCGTGCGTTGGCCAGCGGCGTGAGATCACGTTGGATCTGCGCCGCGAGCTCACGCGTGGGGGCGAGCACGAGGGCACGGGGCTGCTTCGGCCCGGCGCGGTGGATGCGCTCGACGACGGGAATGCCGAACGCGAGCGTCTTGCCGGAGCCCGTGGGCGCCTTGGCGCACAGGTCGCGACCGGCGAGGCCTTCGGGGATGGTGGCCGCCTGGACGGGGAACGGCGTAGTGATGTCGCGCGCAGCGAGCGCGGCGACGAGTTCGGCGGAGACGCCGAGGTCTGAGAATGACACTGAAGAGATCCTTCGGGTTGCGGATGCTGACAGGACTGCGCACTCACTCCGAGCGCCGTCGCATATCAGGGCAACGAGGATCGAAAACGGGAGAGACCCCGGGAGAGCGTGCCGCTCAGAAGAACGACACGAGCACTCTACCGCACAAAAGCCCAGGTCCCGAACCACTCAGGCGGCAAAGGCGGCCGTGAGCAGTGCATCGAGGGTGTGCTCGAACAGTGCATCGAGGTCCGCGGGAGCCCGCATCGCACGCAGGAGACCGAGATCGATCGCCGGATCGTGCAGGTGCGACCACAACGACGGAGTGTGGCTCGGCTCCTCGCTGAACGTGTGCTCGAGGAGCGTGAGCCCACCGATCGTGAACAGGATCGAGCGCACGAGCCGCTCGGCGGCCCGCCCGTGCAGGCCGGCGGCACTCACTTCGCGCGCCAGGGTGACCTGGGCCGGGAAGGCCACCTCGGCCGAACGCCCGAGCGTGTGCGCAAGCGCGGTGAGCGACTCATGATCGATCAGCTGCTTGCGCACCGCGCGTGCCACCGCGGCCACGCGCACCCGCGGCGTGCGGCCCGTGGCGCGCACCGTTGGCAGCTCGGCGAGCATCGCTTCGAACACGGCGTGCAGGAGCTCGTCGCGATCGCCCACGTGCCAGTAGATGGCGGTGGGCGCGAGCCCGAGCTCCGCGGCGAGCTTGCGCATCGACAGCGCGTCGACACCGTCGCTCACAACCATCGAGCGGGCAGCCGCGACGATCTCCTCGCGAGTGGCGGGGGGCCGTGGCGCGCGGCGTGGGCTCATGTATGCCTACCGGAGCCCGTAGTCGTCCTTCCACCACGTTGCCGCCCGCAGCTCGTCATCGGTGGTGACACGAGTGAGGTCCTGTCCGAGATCGCTCGGCTTCGGGCCGATGCGCTGCGCGATGGGCGCGAGCGCGTCGAGGTCGAAGCCGTAGCAGCGCGCCGCGGTGAGACCGAGCATGTGCCGCGCGTCGTCGACCGGGATGCCACCGAAGTCGGATTGCAGACGGGCAACCGTGTGCGGCCACGTTCCCTCGGGATGCGGGTAGTCGGTGCCCCACATCACGCAGTCGATGCCGATCGAGTGACGACGGCGGATCTCTTCCTTCGACATCGTCGACGCACCCACGAAGATGTTCGTGCCGAAGTACTCCGATGGCAGCCTCGAGATGATGCCCTGCATCATCGCCATCATCTTCTTCGTGGTGTGGTCACCGCCGAAGTACTGATCCCACTTCCACTTCATGTCGGGCACCCAGAACCCAGCGCCCTCGGTGACCACGAACTTCAGACCGGGATGCCGTTCGAACGCGCCACTGAAGAGGAGATGCGCGATCGGACGGTGTGTCCACCACACGACCTCAGCGAGATAGATGCCGATGTGGTCGTTGTACTCGTCCTTGGGCGCCTCGCCCGAGTGCACGTGCACCGGGAGTCCGGTGGCTTCGCATGCAGCCCACACGGGCTCGTA
>JADGOO010000216.1 GCA_017882905.1 Acidimicrobiia bacterium
ACGACGCGCAGCCGCAGGCCGAGCGGGTCACGACCCGCCCCTGAGCCGCCAGGCGCGCCGACCGCTACAGCTCTTCGGCGATGTTGCCCTCGAGCCGGCCGAACACCCGCAACGCGATCGCGAAGAAGGCGAGCGAGATCACGAGGCCCGCGCCCAGCATCTCCGCGTAGACCGCTGGACCCCAGCCCGGCAGGAGCGGCGTCGGCCCCGTCCGAAGCTTGGCGTAGAGCGCCCGCTGGAAGGTGAGCGCGATGGCCGTGACCGGGTTCAAGAAGTACAGGATCTCCGCCCAACGGCGGTGCAGGTGCGGCTGCACCGTGCCGTAGGCGTACACGATCGGTGTGCCCCAGAACCACGCGACCAGCAACAGATCGACGATGTGCTGCGTGTCGCGCAGATACGCGTTGACCGCCGACAGCAGCACGCCGAACGCCGCCGCGAACATCGTGATCACGATGGTCGCGGGGATGAGGAACGGCATGTACGTCCAGGCCACGTTGTGGCGGAACGCGGCCATCGCCACCAGCAGCACCAAGCCCTGGAGGAAGAAGTGCACGGCGGCGGCCCCCACTGAGGCGAGCGGCAGGATCTCGCGAGGGAACGACACCTTCTTCACCAGGGCGCTGTTCTGCACCATCGAGACCGTGGCCGCGCTCATCCCGCCCGAGAAGAGGTTCCAGACGAGCACCCCGGACAGCAAGAAGAACGGGAACTGGGGGATACCGGCATGCAGGACCACTTCGAACGCGAAGTAGTAGACGACCATGATCATCAGCGGGTTCAGCATCGACCACGCGAAGCCGAGGGCCGAGTTCTTGTACTTCACCTTCAGCTCGCGCCGCGTCATCCCCACGAGCAGCTCGCGGTACCGCCACACGGTCGCGATTCGTTCGAAGACGCCGACGTGCGCGCGCACGACACGCGCGCTCGTGCCGTCTGCCGCATGGTGCGCCACGGGCGGCTGCGTGAAGGGGGAAAGAGGCTCGGCCGGGATGGGGCGAGTGTAGGACCCACTCCGAGGAGGCCCTTTCATCGTGGCGTCTATCGTGCAGCCCGTGCCGTCGCGTGTCCGAGTACAGGTCGTGCTGTACGGCGCCGACCCGCACGGGATCTGGCGCCTCACCGAGAGCGTGGCGCGCGCCGTGCATCTGGCCCGCGACGCCGGTGTGGTGAGCGACGGCACTCTGGTCTTCGGAGACTGCTCCCCCGAACCGGCGCTCACCGAAGACGATCTCCTCACCCTCGCCGACATCTGCGCGACCGAGCTGGTCGCGCCACCCGACTATCACTTCTTCGACGCCAACCGGTTCCACTCGGGCGGCCAGAACGCGCTGGCCGATCTGGCGCTGCAGCACAATGACGCCGGCGGCTGGCTCCTCGTGCTCAACCCAGAGTGCTACGTGGCCCCCGACCTGCTCGTGGAGATGCTGCGCGTGGCCGACGCCGACGACGTGGCCGCCGTCGAGGCGCGCCAGGTACCGCTCGAGCACCCGAAGGCCTACGACCGCGTGAGCCTCGATGTGTCGTGGGCCAGCGGCGCGTGCCTGCTGGTGCACCACGCCGCGTTCGGTGCGGTGGGCGGGTTCGACGAGTCCTGCTTCCCGATGTACTGCAACGACGTCGATCTCTCATGGCGCTTGCGGCTGCGGGGCCATCGCCTCCGCTACGCGCCGGGCGCGGCCGTGTTCCACGACAAGCGCATCGACCCCGAGACCGGCTATCCGCTCCCGACCGCGCTCGAAGAGGGGTCGGGATTGCTCGCCCGGCTCCTGCTCACGACGCGCTACGACCGGCCTGACCTGTGTGCCGAGACGATCTCCTTGATCGAGGCACACGGATCCGACGCGCAGCGCCAGGCCGCCGAGGAGTTCGAGCGCCTGCGCGCGGGCGGACTGGTCCCGGCGCCGCTCGCCGGCGCGAGCACGGTGGCCGATTTCGTGGCCGGCGAGTACGGCGAGCGGCGGTACTGATGGCCGAGCGCTACAACTTCCGCTTCGAAGAGGGCAGCACGTACGACCGCTGCGTGCAGCTGATCAGCGAGCTCGACTGCGCCCCCGACGCGCTCGTGCTCGACCTCGGAGCCGGTTACGGCGCGCCGGCCGAAGCGGTCGCCGAGCTCGGGCTGAAGTACGTGGGGTGCGACCTCGACGGTGACGGTCTTGGCGACCTGGCGGCACGCGGCTTCGAGACCCACCCGCTCGACTTGCGCGACGCGCACCTCGCCGACCAGCTCGTGGCGATCGTACGCGGACGTCCGGTAGCGGCCATCGTGCTGCTCGACACAGTCGAGCACCTCGCCGACACGCACTCGTTGCTCCACGCGGTCAGCGACGCCGCCGCGCGGCTCGGCGAACCCGAGCTCGTGTTGTCGATCCCCAACGTCGCGCATCGCGACATCGCGGTGAAGCTCCTCGCCATGGGGCGCTTCGACTACACGCCCGTGGGCCTGCTCGACCAGACCCACCTGCAGCTCTTCACCGAAGCCCGGTTGCGATCCGACATGGAGCGCTACGCCTGGGTGGCCACGTCAAGTCGAGACGTGCTGATCTCGCGAACAGAACAACGCTTCCCTGCCGGTCATCCCGCGCTCGAACCTTCCACACCGATCTACGAGTTTCTGAGCGCCACGCGTCTGGCCGCCGATCCGCACGGCGAGGTGTACCAGTTCGTTCGGCGCTACGCGCGCCAACCGCACGACGATTCGGCGCTGCCGGGTACCGACGACGCTGCCGCGGGTGACGTGCCGTTCCTCACCGTGATCATGCGCACGCGCGGCGACCGCGACCGCTTGCTCGCCGACGCGCTCTTGTGTCTCGCCGCGCAGACCGACCGCGATTTCGAGGTGCGCCTCATGGTGCACTCCGACTCGCCGGTGGTGCTCGGGGAAGTGGCGGAAGTCGTGGGTCGCTTCGCCGCATCGTTCCGCCGGCGCGTCTTCGTGCACGCCGTACACGGTGGCGGCCGCGCCCGGCCGCTCAACAACGGCCTGGCGCTGGCGCGCGGCAAGTTCGTGGCCTTCCTCGACGACGACGACATCGTCACCGCGCACTGGGTCGAGGCGTTCCGGGGCGCGGCCACCGCGCCGTCGGTGCTGCGCAGCCGCTGTTACGTGCGATCGATCGAACCCCACCCCCACCCCGATGCGCCGTACGAGATCGTCGAGCGGCCCCAGCCGTGGTACTCCGCCAAGTTCGACTTCGTGGAGCACCTCTACGCGAACCAGACGCCGATCTGCTCGTTCGCGCTACCACACGCACTTGTCTCCGAGCTCGGCCTGCGCTTCGACGAGACGCTCGAGGTGCTCGAAGACTGGGATCTCCTGTTGCGCGCGGCTTCGCTGGCCGGCGTGCTCGACAGCGGCGAGATCACCAGCGTCTACAACTTCTGGCACGACCGCGCCGGAAGTCGCCTGCTGCACGACGCCGCGCAATGGGAGCAGATTCACCTCGGCATCCTCGATCGCTTCGACGCCGCGCCACTGCTGCTCCCCATCAAGAGCGCTTCGTACCTCCACGACCTGCAACGGCGCGCCGAGCACGACGCTTGGGCCGCGGAGCACCGCACCGCCGAGGTGGAGCGCCTCGAGGAGTACGTGCGATCGCTCGAACACGAGCTGGCCGTCTACCGGCGGATCGGCATGACACAGGCATTGAACGCGCCGCGCAAGGTGTACCGCAAGCTGCGTAGCGCCGACTGAGGTCGGCGCACCCTTCGGGTCGCCGTTCAGAGCGCGTTGTGCTTGAGATGCACCGCTACGTTCTTGATCGGCACATCGATCACCCCGACGGCCGAGCCGGTTCGCACGACGGTGATGGTTCCCACCTGCTCACGCCAGTCGTAGACCACGCCGGCCCGGTTGCGCAGCCCGACGCTGAACGGAAACGCGCCCTCGTTCATCGGCACATGATCGAGTTGCATCTCGATCTCACCGTCGCCGATGAGCGACGGGAGGCGGTAACCAAGCACATAGCTGTCGATCGAGAACAACACCCGACTTGGATCGCCGTCATAGATCGTGAGCAGCACCTCCACATCGTCGATGCGCTCGGTGGCGCTGAAGCGCACCACGATCGCGAGCGGGTCGCCGCTGCGCACCTCGCTGCCGTGGAGCGAAGCCTGATGGTCGAGGCCGACGCCGCTGATGGTGAGCACCGTCCGGAAGCGGTTCGTGGTCTCGCCGACGGACTCGGGAACGGCGGGGGCTGCATCTGCTTCCGACGCCTGCGCGTCGGCTCCGCCCGGCCCGAAGAGCCGTTCGCGGAGCACCTTGCCTGCCTCGAGGATGGCGCCGTCGTACACGAGGTCGCCGTGGTCGAGCACCGCCGCCGCGTCGCACACGTTCGCGAGCAGGCTGAACGAGTGGCTCACGACCACGATCGTGCGCCCTTCACGTTGCATCTCGCGCACTCGAGCCAAGCACTTCTGTTGGAAGGCTTCGTCGCCCACCGCGAGCACCTCGTCGACGAGGAGCACATCGGGATCGAGCGTGACCGCGACGGCGAAGCCGAGCCGCACGAACATCCCCGACGAGTAGTGCCGCACTTGCATGTCGATGAAGTGCTCGAGCTCGGCGAACGCGACGATCTCGTCGAAGCGCGCCGCGATGTCGCGACGGGACAGGCCGAGCAGCGACCCGTTCAGGAACACATTCTCGCGTCCGGTGAGCTCGGGATGGAACCCCGCGCCCAGCTCGAGCAGCGCCGCCATCCGGCCCACGGTGGTGATCTCGCCGCTCGACGGGCGCAGGATGCCCGCGATGCACTTGAGCAGGGTCGACTTGCCCGATCCGTTGTGACCCACGAGGCCGTAGGTCCGGCCGGTGGGGATCGTGAGCGACACGTTGCGCAGCGCCCAGAACTCTTCGGTCTCGGTGTGCCGGCCGAAGCGCACGACGCGTTCCTTCACCGACTGATATCGCTCGTGCGCAAGCTTGAAGCGCTTCGAGACGTCGTCGACGACGATGGCGGTGCTCGTCATCTCACCGCCCTTGTCACTGGGGCGCTGACGTCGTCCATGGGCTCCCTTGTCGCACCCCAGTTGAGCCAGCGACTCTACCGAATGCCCATCGACCTCCACGATCACGCGGGCGCTACGCTCGCTCGCCATCCCCGCTCGTCCCCGGCTGCCTTGGGCCGCACGATCACGGAGCCGTTGAAGCGTGGCAAGAACAACGCTGAGGGCTCGGCCGTGACCGACGGCCCGCGTGTAGCGGTCGACGTCACCGCGTTGGCCGGTCAGCCGACCGGGATCTCGCAGTCGCTCCGCGGCCTCCTTGGCGGCCTGCCCGCCGATGTGAGCGTGCTCCCGTACGTGATCAGCACTCGCGCCCGGCGCACCCGCGACCGGCTCCCCCCGGGAACGCGCGTGATCCCCGGTGCCGGTGCGTTGGTGCGGGCATGGCAGCGCACCGATCACCCCCGGTTCGAGACGCTGATGCGCGGTGCGCAGGTGGTTCACGCCACCAACTATCTGGCGCCGCCCACGGCCGCACCATTGCTCATCACGCTGCACGACTGCTCGCTGGTCCGCCACCCGTTGCTCTGCACGCCGCGCGTGCGCGCACTCGTGCCTGTGGTTCGGCGCGCACTTCGCCGCGGCGCGCACGTGCACGTGCCGTCGGAGTTCGTCGCACGGGAGGTGCGCGACGTCTTCGGGCGCGATCTACGCGCCGACTCGAGCGTGCACGTCGTCAATTGGGGCGTCCCGGAGCTACCCGCGCCGACTCGTTCGCCCGGAGTCGTCCCGACCGAGCGCTTCGTGCTCGCGATCGGCACGCTCGAACCACGCAAGAACCTGCCGCATCTCGTCGCCGCGTTCGGCCTGCTCGCCGACCGCGACCCCGAGCTCATGCTCGTGCTCGCCGGGCCCGACGGCCCCGCCCGACCCGAGGTCGATGCGGCGCTCGCGCGACTTCCGAGCTCGGTCGCGGCGCGCGTGCGCATCACGGGCTCGGTGGGTGAGTCGACACGCGCCGCGCTCGTCACCGATGCCGTCGCCGTCGCGTATCCGAGCATCTACGAAGGCTTTGGCTTCCCGATCCTCGAGGCGATGCGAGTGGGCACGCCTGTCGTCGCTGCCCGCGCCGGAGCGATCCCGGAGATCGCCGGCGACGCCGCGTTGCTCGTGGAACCAACCGATGAAGCGGGCATCGCCGCGGCGCTCGAGCGGGTGATCACCGATACGGCGTTGCGCGACGACCTCGTCGCGCGGGGCAGAACACGGGCTGCGGCGTTCTCCTGGGAAGCGTGCGGCACCGCGATCGGGCGGGTCTACCGCGGTCTCGCGGCCGATACATGAAAGTCGCACTGCACGTCGGACAGCTCCTGCAGCCGGTACCGGGAGGAATCGGCCGCTATGTCCGCGCCATGCTGCGCGAGCTGCCGCGTCTCGACGTCGATCCGATCGCGTTCGCGGCCGGCGCACGGCCACGCCGCATTCCCGACACGATCGCCTACGCCGATCTGGGCTGGCCGCGCGGGTCGCTGCGCTACGAGATGTGGAACCTGTGGCGCCGTCCCGGCCTGCACCTCAACGCACCGATCGTGCACGCGCCATCGCTCGCGGTGCCGCCGGCCCGGGGACGTGCGCTCATCGTGACCGCGCACGACGTGGCTTTTCATCGCTTCCCGCAGCACACCACCCCGCGCGGTCGGCGCTTCCACGAACGCAGCCTCGCGATCGCACGCGACGAAGCCCGGCTCGTGATCGCGCCATCGGAGTTCACGGCGCGCGAGCTCATCGATCTCGGCTTCGCACCTGAGATCGTGCGCACCGTGTATCTCGGGACGGATCCGCCCGCCGACCTCGACCCCCTGGTGATCGACGCGCGGCTCGCCGCGCTCGGCGTGCACCAACCCTTCGTGCTCACCGTTGGCACCGTCGAGCCGCGCAAGCGCCTCCCGCTGCTCGCCCAGGCGGTGAAGGACCTACGCCGCCGCCACCCCGCGCTGGAGCTGCTCGTGGTGGGCCCACCGGGCTGGGGCGGCGTGCGCGGACTCGCCGGCCCCGGAGTGCGGCGCATGGGAGCGCTCCCCTGGGCGGCGGTCGACGCGCTGTACCGGCGAGCGTCGGTGTGCGCCATCGCGTCGGTCTACGAGGGGTTCGGCCTACCCGCAGTCGAAGCGATGATCCGGGGGTGTCCGGTCGTGGTCGCCGATGGCAGCGCGTTGAGCGAGGTGGTCGGCAACGCCGGGCTGATCGTCGCCCCCAACGACCGGCAGGCGATGGCAGGCGCGATCGCCTCGTTGCTCGAAGACCCCACCCGGCGAGCGGAGATGAGCCGCCGGGCATTGGAGCGAGGCCGGCGGTTCACGTGGGAGCACACCGCTCGTGGGCACCTCGAGGTGTACCGCGAGGTCGCCGGCAACGCGAGCTGATCGGTAACTTGCGCCGCGGTGCGCATCGCTCTCGATGTCTCAGCGGTTCCCGACCGTCCGGTCGGGGCCGGGGTCTACACCATCGCTTTGGCGCGGGCGCTCGCCGTGCACCCCGACATCGTGCTCGCCCTGGTTTCCCGCGAGGACCATGCCGAGCGGTGGCACGGCATCGCGGGCGGCGCCGAAGTGCATGCCCTCGCGCCGCGGTCGCGCCCGGCGCGCGTGGCATGGGAGCACCTGCAAGGCGCACGCGCCGCGGCCCGGCTGGATGCCGACGTGTGGCACGGCCCGCACTACACGATGCCGGCGCGGCTCACGACACCAGCCGTGGTCACCATCCACGACTTGACCTTCTTCGACAGCCCGGAGACCCATGAGCGCGTGAAGGTTGCGTGGTTCCGCACGGCGATTCGCACCAGCGCGCGCCGAGCCGCTCGACTCGTGTGTGTGAGCGACCACACGGCGGCCCGTCTCGATGCGCTCGTGCCCGGACACGCACCGGTCACGGTCGCCCTCCTCGGCGTCGACCACGAACGGTTTCGCGTCACCGGAACGGGGGCCGCCGGCGATGCCGACCTTGCCCTCCTCGCCGCGCACGGCGTCACACCGCCGTACATCGCGTTCGTCGGAACGGCCGAGCCCCGCAAGAACCTTCCGGCACTCGTCGAAGCGTTCGCCCGTATCAGTGCGGACCGTCCCGACCTCCGCCTCGTGCTGGCCGGTGGTGATGGTTGGGGCGTCGCCGCGCTGCGCGCCGCGATCACCGCACACCGAGTTGCGACACGCGTCGTGCGACCCGGCTACCTGTCCGACGAAGCCGTCGCAGCGCTGTACCGCCGGGCCGAGGTCGTGGCGTACCCGTCGCTCGCCGAAGGCTTCGGCCTTCCTGCCCTCGAAGCCATGGCGTGCGGTGCGCCGTTGGTGACCGCACGCGGCACGGCCATGGACGAGATCGTCGACGATGCCGCCGTCCAGGTGGATCCGCTCGACGTGGCGGCGATCGCCGACGGCCTCCGGGCCGCACTGGATCCCACCGCCGCCGCACGGATGCGCGCGGCCGGGCCTCGCGCGGCCGCGGGCAGCACATGGGAACGCTGCGCCCAGGCGCACGTGGACGCCTATCGACTCGCGCTCGGCGGCGTTGCCGCATGACGCGGGCGATCATCACGGGCGGGCGAGGCTTCGCGGGCCGGCACCTCGAGGCCGAGCTCGCCGCGGCCGGCTACGACGTGGTGCCGCTCGACCGGGGCGACCGCTTCGACGTCACGGATCGCGACGGCGTGCATCACATCTTCGCGGCCTTGCGCCCCGATGTGGTGTTCCATCTCGCCGCGTTCGCACACGTCGGCGCGTCGTGGGACACACCGATCGAAGTGTGGCGCGTGAACACCGAGGGCACCCTCAACGTGCTCCATGCCGCCAACGACGCCGGCGCCCGCCGCGTCGTGGTGACAGGGAGCGCCGAGGAGTACGGGCGCGTCGACGAGACGGTCGACCGCGTCAGCGAGACAACACCGCTTCGCCCGATGTCGCCGTACGGTGCCAGCAAGGTCGCGGCCGACTTCCTCGCCTTGCAGGCTTGGCTCGGCAACGGTCTCGAGACGATCCGTGTTCGACCGTTCAACCACACCGGCGCGGGCCAGACGGGCCAGTTCCTCGCACCGGCGCTGGCGCAGCGCGTCGCGGCCGCCGAGCGCGAATCACACGACGAGATCATCGTCGGCAACGTCGACCCGGTACGCGAGCTGCTCGACGTGCGCGACGTGGTGCGCGCGTACCGGCTGCTCGCCGAGCTCGGTGAACCGGGCGAGGCGTACAACGTGTGCGCCGGCATCGGATACCGCGTCGGCGAGCTCGCCGAGACCATGCTCTCGCTCGCGCAACGACCGCTCCGGCTCGTGGTCGACCCCGATCTGGTGCGGCCCGTCGAGGTACCGCGGCTCGTGGGCGATCCGACGAAGCTGGCCGCCGCCACCGGATGGACACCGCAGTACTCACTCGCCGACACGCTCGGCGAGGTGCTCGCCCAAGCCCGCCTGCAGTAGCCAGGCGCTAGGAGATCCGGTCGAGCCAGCCCAGCAGCATGGCGATCGCCCGCGGGTCGTGGCGCAGCCGGTGAGCTCCTTGATGCACCTCGCGCACCTCGACTCCGCCGCCGGCCGCGGCCTCGAGCTTGCGGGCGTGTGCGATCGGCACCACATCGTCGTCGGTGCCGTGCACCAAGAGCCACGCCCTCGGTGGGATCGCAGCCGCGGCGCGCGCCACGTCGAGCCGCACGATGGCGCGGGCCCACGCGCTCGGGTCGGGCGGGAACCCTGCGGTGCGTACCACGCCCACTCGCCGGCAGTACTCGACGAATCGAGTCGCGTCGGGAACCCATGTGACCAACGATTCCGGAGCGCCGAACGTCGCGATGCCGCGCACTCGCGCGTCGTCTGCCGCGGCCACGATCGCGAGCGTGCCGCCGAGCCGGAAGCCGGCGAGCCAAACACTGCCGATGTCGGGACGCGTCGCGAGCGCATCGACGGCCGCATGCACGTCGGCGAGCCAGCCCTCGATCGAGAAGTCCCCTTCCGCGCTGCCCGTGCCGCGGTACTGGAACGTGAGCGCCGCCCACCCCGCTTCGCGAGCGATGCGGTCGACGAGCGGCGGGTAGGTGTGGCCCGACATGGCCGCGCCGCCCGTGCCGCGCGGGAAGCCGGGGAGGAGCAACAGCGCGGGCACGCGCCCACTCCCGGGCGGCCGGGCGAAGTGGGCCGGGAGGCGCAAGCCATCCGAGACGATGTCCTCCATGGGGCCGGTATCCTCGCACGCGATGTCGCAGAGTCCGGTGCTGGCGCTGAAGGAATGGGCCTCGGTGTGCCATGCGCTGCTCGAAGGCGAGCAGATCATCGACCTGCGCAAAGGCGGTCTGCACGAGACCGACCGCCATTTCGGCGTCGCGGCCTCGCGCGCCTGGCTCTATCCCACGGTGGAGCACCAGCGCCGCGAGCTGCTCCTGGCCGCCTACCGGCACTGGATCGACCTCGCCCCAGGATCACCCGTCGGTGCGCCGATCACCCTGCACGGCTGGGTCGAAGTGATCGAGTCACACACGATCACCACCCCCGAAGCGCTCGAGGCCCTCACCGGCAAGGTCATCTGGACAGCCGATTACGCCGAGTCACGACTCAAGTGGAAGCACCGCGACCCGCTGTGGGTGCTGGTGATGCGGGCGCACCGGCTCGCCGAGCCGATCACCGTGCCGTGGGTCGAGGGCTACGGCGGCTGCACGTCGTGGGTCGAGCTCGCCGGGCTCCCCGACGACCCGTCGAGCCTGGCTGGTGAACCGGCGCTGAGCGACGAGGCGTTCGCCGCTCGGCTCAAGGGCGTGCGGGCCGCGCTCGGCAGCTGAACCTCAGCGCTTGATCGACCGGTGCGGCCGGTAGCCGCGGTTGTGCGCTTCGGCCAGCGTGTCGGGACCGAACGTCTGGAACTGGGCGGTCGCGACGATGTCGGCGACCTTCGCGCCGACGGTCTCATCGGCATCCATCAGATCGAGGTCGTAGACGACCTGGGTGCGCTTGTCGCCGACATAGCGAAAGTGCTCGAGTGCAACGGGTCGCGCCATGCCCGAACGTTAATTCGTTCGCGCTCTCTTCCTCCCAGACGACCGAATGCGGTCCTCCCAGAGGACCAGTGCCCGATCGTGCGCCTAGCGGCTGGGGGGTTTGCGGGGCGGGCCGATGGCGCCGATGGCGCGCAGGTACGCGAGCTGGGTCTCGACGACGGGATAGATCTGCTCGGGCAGATACGTCTCGCCGTCGTCGGCTGATCTCGCCATGATGTAGTCGACCGTCTCCGACATGCCGATCACCACGTCGGCGGGAAGCCGCGGCCGGTCGCCGTTCTGGGTCACGCCCTGCCGCTGGAAGAACTCGACCTGGTACCGCAGGATTCGGCGCAGATCGTCGGGCAGCAGCGTCGACGCCACCAGCTCGTCGAGGTGGCGTACGACCCACTCGTAGGCGTCGTCCATGCGGTACATGGGCGGTTCGGGCGCCACGATCTGGCGCGACGCCTCCCGCAACACGAACCAGGCCGCGACGCCGCACGCGATGCCGAAGGCGAAGAACCCCGACACGAGGATGATCGGCCCGGAGACAGCGATCATGGCCGGGAGGCTACGCGAGGCCGAGCCGGGCGACGATGGCTCGGTGGTCGCTGGTCGGCGAGTACGGCAGCACGCGCGCGTCGAGCACCTCGACGCCGCCGCGCACGAGGATCTGGTCGATCTGGCTGTGCGGTCCCCACGACGGGAACGTCGCACCGCACCGCACCGCACGCCAGCCGGGCAGCACGCCCGGTAGGCACACGCGCCAGAGGTTCGCGTCGCCGACGAGCAGCGCCGGGCGTCGCGAGCCGTCGATGCCGTGCGCAGCGATCGCGCGGCGCATGCTCCGCAGGTGCACGACGGGCGCCGCCCACCAGAGCTTGGACGACACGTGGAAGGCGACGAGATCGACCAACGTGGAGCCCACGTCGATCGTGGT
Organism: Acidimicrobiia bacterium; assembly: GCA_017882905.1. Lineage (GTDB taxonomy): Bacteria > Actinomycetota > Acidimicrobiia > IMCC26256 > PALSA-610 > Chersky-683. The sequence continues at coordinate 11,909 of JADGOO010000216.1, forward strand.
GGCGATCACGTGCCGTTGCGGCACCTGGTCGCCGATCGTGTGCACCAGCGGGAGCATCGCCTGTTCCACGATGGGGTGGCGCGACGCGATCGCGAGCTTCCACCAGCCCTCGCCGGGC
>JADGOO010000217.1 GCA_017882905.1 Acidimicrobiia bacterium
AGATCGTGCGCCAGTGTGTGCAACGCATGCCGAAGGGCGACTACCGCATCCAAGACCGCAAGATCACGCCGCCGCCCCGCGCGCGCATCGACGAGTCGATGGAGGCGCTGATCCACCACTTCAAGCTGTTCACCGAAGGGTTCAAAGTGCCGGCCGGCGAGACCTACACGGCGGTCGAGAGCCCGCGCGGCGAGATCGGCTGCTACATGGTGAGCGACGGCAGCGCCAAGCCGGCGCGCATGCACATCCGAGGTCCGTCGTTCTACAACCTGCAGGCCATGGGCCCCATGGTGAAGAGTGCGCTCGTGGCCGACGCCGTCGCGATCGTGTCGTCGATCGACCCGATCATGGGCGAGGTGGATCGCTAGCCATGTTCTCCGATGCGAACCGGCGGCGCGCGGTCGAGATCGTGGCCCAGTACCCGAACCCTCATTCGGCGATCGGCCCGCTCGCGCACCTCGCGCAAGACCAGGACGGCTGGCTCACGCTCGAGGCGATGGAAGAGATCGCCGAGCTGTGCGAGACCACGCCCGCCGACGTGCAGGGCGTCACGAGCTTCTACTCGATGTACAAGCGCCGGCCCTGCGGCAAGCTCGTGGTGTCGGTGTGCACCAACGTCACCTGCCTCGTGGTCGGCGGTCCCGAGATCCTCGAGCACCTCGAGCACCACTACGCCACCGACGACGACGTGTGGGTCGAAGAGGTGGAGTGCCTCGCCGCCTGCGGCCTCGCACCGTCGATGCAGGTCAACTACGAGTTCCACGAATCGCTCACGCCCGAGTCGGCCGAGCAGATCGTCGACGACTACAAGGCAGGACGGCGTACCGCTCGGGGCGTCTCGGGTGGGAGGGTCGCGTGAGCGTGGCGAGCGGGAAGCCGATCGAAGAGACGCGCATCGTGTCGCGCCGTCTACGCGACTACCCCGACGATTCGCACACCATCGAGCGCTTCATGGCCACCGGTGGCTACGAAGTGCTGCGCGACGTGCTGAAGGCCGGCGACCCGTCCGCGATCCACGCGCACGTGAAGGCTTCGGGACTGCGCGGCCGGGGCGGTGCCAACTTTCCCTCCGCGGTGAAGTGGGAGTCGCTGCCTGCCGACGTGTACCCGCGTTACCTCGTGATCAACGCCGACGAGGGAGAGCCGTCCACGTTCAAGGACCGCCTCCTGCTCGAACGCGATCCGCACCAGCTCATCGAAGGCGTGATCGTCGAGTCGTACGCCATTGGCTCCACGCTCGCGTTCATCTACATCCGCGGTGAGTTCGCGCTCGGCTACGACCGCGTCATGACCGCGCTGGAAGAAGCTCGGGCGAAGGGCTTCATCGGCAAGAACATCCTCGGTTCGGGCTTCGACCTCGAGATCGTGGTGCACCGCGGTGCCGGCGCCTACATCTGCGGTGAGGAGAGCGCGCTCATCGAGAGCCTCGAAGGCAAGCGCGGCATGCCCCGCATCAAGCCGCCGCTGCCGATCCACGTGGGCGTGTACTCGAAGCCCACCGTGGTGAACAACGTCGAGACCGCGAGCACGATCCCGCACATCATCCGGATGGGTGGCGAGGAGTACGCCAAGATGGGGCTCAACCGCTCCACCGGCACGCGCCTCGCCGCGATCTCGGGGCACGTGAACAAGCCCGGCGTGTACGAGCTCGAGTTCGGGCTCACGCTGCGCGAGATCATCTACGGCATCGCCGGCGGCATCCGCGACGACCGCGAGCTGAAGTTCTTCCTGCCGGGCGGCGCGTCGTTCCAGTGGCTCATCAACACCGACGAGCACCTCGACCAGATCTACGACATCGATGACATCACCGCGAAGCTCGGCACCACGCTCGGCTCCGGGGCGATCATGGTCTACGACGAGACCACCGACCCGTTGCTCGTCGCGTGGAGACTGGCGAAGTTCTACGCCCACGAGAGCTGTGGCAAGTGCACGCCGTGTCGTGAGGGCACCGACTGGCTCGAGAAGATCCTCTACCGGATGAGTCACGGCGAGGGTCGGCCCGACGACATGGACATGCTCCTCGACGTGTCGCGCGGCATGTCACCCGACGTGATGCGCGCGCCGTTCACGCAGACCACGATCTGCCCGCTCGGCCCGTCGCCGGTCAGTGCGGTCGCGAGCCTGCAGAAGTACTTCCGGGCCGAAGTCGAAGCCGCGTGCGGCGTAGCTGCCGGAGTCGCGCGATGACGCAAGGCAAGGTCACGATCGACGGGCGTGAGTGCGAAGCCGAAGTGGGCGAGCTGCTCATCAAGGTCGCGCAGGACAACGGCGTGTTCATCCCGCGGTTCTGCTGGCACGAGCGCATGAAGCCGGTCGGCATGTGTCGCATGTGCCTGGTGGAGGTCGACGGCATGCGCGGCCTGCCGCCCGCTTGCACGCTCACCGTCACCGACGGCATGGTCGCCCACTCCGACACCCCCGCGGTGAAGCAGGTCCAAGACGACGTCTTGGAGTTCCTGTTGGTGAACCACCCGCTCGACTGCCCGGTGTGCGACCGCGGCGGCGAGTGCCCGCTGCAAGATCAGACGCTCGCCTTCGGTCCCGGCGAGAGCCGCTTCGTGGAGGAGAAGCGCCACTTCGTCAAGCCGATCGCGATCAGCGACGTGGTGCTGCTCGACCGTGAGCGTTGCATCCAGTGTGCGCGCTGCACGCGTTTCGCCGACGAGGTCGCGGGCGACCCGCTGATCTCGTTCGTGGATCGTGGTGCGCACACGCAGGTGCTGAACCACCCCGACCATCCCTTCGCGTCGTACTTCTCGGGCAACACCGTGCAGATCTGCCCCGTGGGCGCGCTCACCTCGAAGCCGTACCGCTTCAAGGCCCGCCCCTGGGATCTCGCCACGGCCGAGACGAGCTGCACGGCATGCGCGGTGCAGTGCCGCGGCGCCGTGCAGAGCACCAGCAACCGCCTCGTGCGGCTACTCGGCGTCGACAACGATGCCGTGAACCACGGCTGGCTGTGCGACAAGGGTCGCTACGGGTTCGAGTACGTGCACGCCGACGACCGCGTGCTCGAACCGATGCTCGACGGCAAGACCGTCTCGTGGCCCGACGCGCTCGAAGCCGCCGCCGGCGCGATTCGCCGCGCGCTCGACCTGCACGGCCCGAGTGCGATCGGCGTGATCGGCGGCGCGCGCGGCACGAACGAAGACGCCTACGCGTGGGCCCGGTTCGCAAAGGGTGTGCTCGGCACCGACAACGTCGACGCGCAGCTCGGCGACGGTCTGCCCGCCGAGGTGGTGCTCGGCTTGCCGCGCGCATCGATCAGCGACTGCGACACCGCGGCCGCGATCGTGCTGCTGGCTCCCGATCTCAAAGAGACGCTGCCGGTGCTGCACCTGCGCTTGCGCCGCGCCGCGGTCGAGCTCGGTGTTCCGATCATCGATCTGTCGAGCTCGCGCCACGGGCTCACACCCCATGTGGCGCACGCAGTCGGTGGCGCACCGGGCGAGCAGGGCCAACGCGCCGAGCAGCTCGCCGCCGCGATCCTCGATCCCGCCTCGGCCGCCGATGGCGACCTTCGCGCCGCGGCCGAAGCCGTGCGGGCGCGTGGCGGCCATGTGGTCGTGGTGCTGGGCCGCACGAACCTCGCCGAGCGGGCCGACTCCACGGTGCGCGCGGCCGCGGCCCTCGCCGGTGTCGCCGATGTCCGCTTCCTCAGTGCGCTGCGGCGCGGCAATGTGCACGGCGCGCTCGAATGCGGGCTCGCGCCCGGCATCCTGCCCGGTCGCGTCCGCCTCGGCTCCGACGCGTTCGCCGGCACGTGGGCCACCACGCCGGCCGCGCCCGGTCTCGACACCGAAGGCATGCTGCGTGCCGCGGCCGACGGTCATCTCCACGTGCTCGTGCTGCTCGGCTCCGATCCGCTGGCCGACTTCCCCGACCGGGCGCTCGTCGAGCGCGCGCTCGCGGGCGTCGGCACGATCGTTGCCGTCGACGCGTTCGTGAACGACTCGAACCGTCGCGCGCAGGTGCTGTTGCCGGCCACGTTGTGGGGCGAGAAGGCCGGCACCGTCACCAACATCGAAGGCCGCGTACAGCGCGTCGCGCGCAAGGTGTCGCCGGAAGGCAC
>JADGOO010000218.1 GCA_017882905.1 Acidimicrobiia bacterium
GACTCGAACCCCCACGCAATAAAGCGCTGCCACCTAAAGACAGTGTGTCTACCAATTCCACCACGCTCGCGACGGGCGCCAAGCGTATAGCACCGCTCGTGCTCGCGTCGCCAGTCGACTCGAACCCCCACGCAATAAAGCGCTGCCACCTAAAGACAGTGTGTCTACCAATTCCACCACGCTCGCGACGGGTGCCAAGCGCAGGGCACCCGGTGGCCATCCGCGCGGCGGCGGCGATGAATCCCGTGACGAGAAGTCCGACGAACATCGACTCCAAGTCGGTCAGAGCTCGAGCTCGCGCCGATGCGCTGCGATCCGTCGAAGATCGAACAGGACCTGATGGCGTACCTCTTGCTTTATCAGCGGCGATGCGCGCGCACCAGATCATTGCCTGCAGTCTTGCCCTGACGGCGAGCTCGCCGGCGTTCGCCGGACCGGGCTCGACCGATGCGAGCGACACGCGAGAGACGGCGATGCTCTACGACGCAGTTCCGATCCGGCACGATCAACTCGGCTGGCGGTTCCGTGCGGATCTTCTCGCCGCAGCGCTCGCGACGACCGACGGCAAGGATCGGCAAGGCGCCGCCGCCGGCACGGTCAGCGCGCAGGTCAGCCTCGGCGCGACACCCGATTGCGACGTGGTGTCGGTGGGTGGCCAGCTCGCCACACGCAGCGATGATCGTGTGGTGTCCGCGCAACAGTGGGCATCGCTGTGTCCGCTCGGCGGTGACGGAAACCTGACGTTCGACCATCGGCTCGAGTGGGATGTCTCGCCGCGACTGCTCGCCGCGCCACGATTGCGACCGGGGGTGCAGCGTCGCGAGACGGTCGGCTTCAACGTGTTCGGGTCGATCCGGCCGCTACACGATCGCGAGCCGTCGACCGTGCCCGAGCGCGATTGGCAACAGGGCGGCACGCTGAGGCTCGAGGTCCAGGTCGGCTGGACCGATCACGAGGACACCGGTGAGGTGCGCCCGCTGATGGACGTCGTGCTCCGAAACTTTCGGCACGACTACGGCGACGACGGGCCGTCGCTGACGCTCAGCGCGATCACGGCGCGCCTCGAGGCCCTCGTCGTGACGGGCGCACCGATGGCGCCGAGCGTTGCGAGCCTGTCCGCGGACCTCGCACGTGTCGAGGGTGTGCGGATCGGTGGTGTTCGCCTGGGTGGTCGGCTCGGTGGCCGGATCGTCCCCGAGACGCGCGGCAGCCGGATGACCTACCAGCAAGAGCTGTGGTTCGTCGGCGAAGCCGCGGCCTCGGTGGAATGCGATCTCGCGCGCGGCCTGACGGCGCGGCTCGCCGGAGATCGTCGCGGCTGGCCCGCATGGGACGGCCGCTTCGTCGTCGACGATCGCGTGACGGGGTCGATCTTCACCGCCCCCGGTCGGCTGAGCGGCCGACTCGATATTGCCGCCGCGCGCACGTCCCTGCTCCAGATCGGCGACCGGCACGACGTCGCGACGGGTGGCATCACGGCCGAAAGCCAGCTCGATCTCGGCGCCGGCTTCGCGCTCAAGCTGCGTAGCGAGCTCGGCCGCTCCGTATACACGGCCGGCGCAACGCTCGACGAACCGCGCTGGGCGAGCGAAACGCTATTGATGCTGGCGGCTCACGCCGAGCATCACACGCGCCCTTCGCACCCGCTCGAATGACGGCGGGATTGACGCGTCCACCTGCGAAGCTCACTTGCGACGGCGCCGCCGCGTCAGTGCGATCGCGAGGCTGAGCAGGACAATCATCCCGCTGCTGCCATTGGCGACCATGCAGGTGGCGGTATGAGGTCCGGTCTCGCCGTTGCCCCCGGGACCGCCGCCATCGCTACCACTTCCATTTCCCGATCCCATCCCTGAGCCCGAGCCCGACCCGGATCCCGACCCCGATCCCGACCCCGATCCCGACCCCGATCCCGACCCGGATCCCGATCCCGACCCCGATCCCATACCCGCCGCGAGCAGCGCACCGTTCGGCGTCCCGACGCCCGTCGGGCCATCCCACCCCGTTGCCGCACGGCACAGCGCCGACGTACAGCTGCCGTTCGTCCCGGCGGTCACGTCCCAGAACATGCTCGCGTTCTGGTACGCGAACTGTGCGGTTGCATTGCCGTGGCCCGTCAACGCGAACACGCCGGCGACAAACGGACTGGCCGCGCTTGTTCCGCCGACCACCTGCCAGCCGCCCGAGCTGGCGTTATAGACCGCGAGGCCGGTGCTCGGATCTCCGACCGCCGCGATGTCCGACGACATCCGCTTGCTACACGCCGTGCTTGTCTGCCACGCGGGCTTGGCCACGGTCACGCTGCACGAGCTACCTCCCGAGCTCCACGCCCTCTCGGACCAGCCACGCGTGTTGGTCGCGTGGCTCAGGCTCGTGCCGCCGACGCCGATCGTGTACGCCGACGTCGACGGGTAGTCGGGACCTTGCCCGCCATCGTTGTAGCCGTTGTCGCCGGAGGCCACGAAGATGGCGACCCCCGCGTGATTGAAGTACGTCTCCGTGCTCGCGACCGTGTTGTCTTCGGGACCGCCCCAGCTGTTGCTGATGACCGTCGCTCCCAGCATGACCGCGGCGTTCTGCGCGATCATCAGACCATCTCCTTGATCGTCAGCTGCCTGCACCACGAGGAGCTTGCACTTGGGGCATGCCGCGCTCGCCATGTCGATGTCGAGGGCGGTCTCGACCGTCCAGTCGTTGTTCGCAGGCGCGTTACCCGGCAGCGGAGACGTCTGGCCATTCTGGTTCACGATCTTCAAGCAGCCGTTCGCCTTCGTGCAGGACTGCAGCCCGTACTGCGCGCGATACGCGGCGAGATCGCTCTCGAGGTTGGTGTAGCCGAAGGCGTCGACGATCGCGATCGTCGCGTGCGGATCGACGGTCGTGGTGAGCTGGTATGCGGAGACCAGGTCGGCAGCACCGAGCCCTTGGCTCGCATGCGGGCGAATCACGCCCGCGGGCATAACCCGCATCTGGGCGAAGCAGCGGAAGCGACCGCCCTGACAGACCGCGGTCGTGTCGACTTGTGGAACACCATCCGAGGGACTCGCTTCGACGCTCGTCCGCGACGACGCATCTTCAGTGATGCACGAATTGAGCAAAACCGTACTCAAGAGGAGGACTGGTGAGATCAGGATGGCGCGCATGCGATCGGTGCACATCATCTTGTGTGCCACGCGACGCCTTGCAGGATGTCAGCGGCCCGTTCGCAGCCTTCGCTCGCTGCGATCCGCGTGCTGCGACGTCGATTTCTCGCTCACTGGAGTGCCGAGTGCACGAGTTCACGTAGCGAAACGCTACTCCATCTGTGCAAAGCCGCTCGCGCATCGCGAACCTCATGAACGGTCATCCGACGTGAGCACACATCGCTCGGAGGGATGCAGACGGCGGTCGTCAGCGCGAGCAGCCATGACATCTCGTCGCCTCGACGCTCGGTCACCGGTAGCGACGTGGCCGTGGTCGTCGCGCACCCGTATGGCGGAGCTCCGCTGCGGCGGACTTCGGGTAGGTCCACCTCGGAGTCTCGGAACGTGCCGGGAAGCACAGGAGGTCGTGCCGAGATCGAGAACAAAGCACGCGGCCGCGCCCGTCACGTGTACATTCCGGCCGTGCGAATCCTCGCCTGTCTTGCGCTCGCGGCGTGTGGCTCTCCCGCGGCGGCGATCGACGCTCCGCCGGCCGACACGACACGGCCGCCGCCGCCCGATGCCGGCCCGTGCGGGATGCGCAGTGGCATGCGCTCGCTCAGCCAGCGCTCGATGCACGTCGCGAATCTCGATCGCACGTACCTGGTCTATCTGCCGCCGGCGCTCGATCCGCTGCAGCCCGTGCCGCTCGTGTTCATGATGCACGGTTATTCGATGTCGGGGCAGAACATGTACGACGTCACCGGCTACGCCGCGCTCGCCGACAGCGAGCACATCGCCGTCGCGTTTCCCGATGGGCAAGGCGGGCCGAATTCGGCAGGCGCGCCGTGGAACGTCGGCGCGAACGTGTGCCCGAGCTTCCTCGGCGCACCGCCCAACGCGACCGGCGATGACAACGCGTTCCTCGACGCGATGAAGGCCGACATCGCGGCGGATCAGTGCCTCGATCTGCAGCACGTGTACGTCAGCGGGTTCTCGATGGGCGGCTACTTCTCGCACCACGCCGGATGCATGCGGTCCGACATCCGCGCCGTCGCGCCGCACTCCGGCGGAACGCACGATCTGTCGGCCTGCACGAACGCACACGAGCCGATCATCATCTTCCACGGCCTCGCCGACAACGTGATCCCCGTCGGCTGTGATGATCCGGCCAGCGCGGCGGTGCAGGGCACGACCCCATCGGCGACCGCGTGGGCCGCGCACAACGGCTGCGCGACGACGATGCACAAGGTCGACGTCCAGAATGGGTCGTGCGAGCTCTACGACGGCTGTCCTGTCGATGGGCAGGTCGAGATCTGCACGTTCAACGCGATGGGCCATTGCTGGGCGGGTGGGATCGGCACGGCGTTGTACTCGTGTCCGAACTACGAGAGCGCCACTCACCTCGAGTGGCAGTTCTTCAAAGACCACGCCTGGTAAAGCCGAGCTGCCAAGCCGCTCAGCAACGACCTTGCCGCGGCGTGTCTGGCTTGTTCGAAGTGGTTACGCGTGTCCGATCGATCAAGTGCTCGCGCCAGGATGCAACCTCACGTGGTCAGCTGCGGGGCGCGCTCCCCGGCTGCGCCGCTTCACTTCGCCGCC
>JADGOO010000030.1 GCA_017882905.1 Acidimicrobiia bacterium
CGGCGTGGAGGTGATACTTGACGGCGCCGTCGGAGAGTTTCATCGCCTGCGCCACCTGATGCACGTCGAGATCTTCCACGTAGAACAGCGCGGCGGCGATCCGCTGTTGCGCAGGAAGTCGGGCAAGCAGTGCCGCGAGCTCCGAGGGCGGTTCGGGCGCAGGCACCGTGGTGATCACCTGCGCATCGAGCCGTTCGAATGCATCCCGGCCGTGCGAGGTCTTGCGGAAGTGGTCACGCATGCGATTCACCGCGACGTGGCGGATCCAGCCCGGCGGGTCTTCGAGGCGCGAAACGCGGCGCCACCGGGCGTACGCCCGCATGAATGCATCCTGCACGCAGTCGGCCGCAACCTCGGCGTCACCGGATGCCACCGTCAGCGATCGCAGCATGGGAGCCCACCATCGGCGGAATGTGTCGTCGAAGTCGGCCGGCCGATCCGGGTCCCGGCCCGCCTCATCGAACATGTCACCCATGACACGTCGGGTACGGCTGCGGGGTTTGGTTCGTTCGGAAGATGTGACCGAGATTCTCCGCGACCGCCCGAAAACCGGCCGCCCCGAGCGTCAGTCGCTGGTGCGCGCGCGGTAGCGGCGAAGCGAAGCGGGCACGGTGAGGGCCAGGATCGCGATGCAGTAGAGGAACGCCGCGGGCACGAGGTGCTCGAGGGGCCAGGTGTGCTGGGTGATCGGCGCCACCGGATTCCCGAAGAGCTCGCGCATCGCGCCGACCATCACACTGATCGGGTTCCACGAGGCGATCCACTGCAAGAACTTCGGCAGCGAGTTGATCGGCACGAACGCGGTGCTGAGGAACGTGAGCGGGAACACCACCACGAAGCCGACGCCCATGACCGCATCGGGCGAACGCACGAGGAGCCCGATCCACGTGCCGATCCAGATCATCGCGGAGGCGAACGCGAGCAGGAGCACGGCCGCGGTGGCGAGGTGCAGCAGATCGGTGTGCGTGCGCCAGCCGACGAGCCAACCCGCGCCGAGCAACACGATGATCGACAACGCCATGCCGGCGAGCTCGGCGACGTAGTGACCGGCCACATAGGCCGAGCGCGCGGCGGGGAGTGAACGGAAGCGGTCGATCACACCTTCGGTGAGGTCGGTCGCGATCGCGGTGGCCGGGCCGGTCAGCCCGAACGCCAACGACTGCATCAAGATGCCGGCCACGATGTATTCGCGGTAGCTGCCGCCGCGCACGGCGATCGCGCCGCCGAACACGTACGCGAACAACATCACGAACATCAACGGCTGCAACGTGACGTCGAGCAACTTCTCGGGGATCTGGCGGATGTGCTCGACGTTGCGCCATGCGAACACGAGCGTGTCGCTCCACCACTCGCGCAACGTGCCGTCGCCTTCACCGGTGTGCTTTTCGTCGGCCTCGAGCCGGCGAACACCGAGCTCGTCGACTGCTTGCGTGGCGACGCTCATGCCGGCACCTCCTCGTTGTCCCGGGTCGGGCTGGTCAGTGCAAGGAACACGTCGTCGAGCGTCGCCTCGCGCCGGTTCAGGTCGATTGCATCGATGTTGGCCGCGTCGAGCGCGCGCATCACGTCCATGAGCCGAACTCCTTCGATGACCGGCACCGTCGCGACGAGCAGCTCGCGGTCGAGGCTCGCGGCGTTGGAGGCGAACGGTCGCATCGCGGCCGTGACGGCATCGAGCTCGCGCGGCGACCCCACTTGGATCTCCACTCGATCGTCGCCGATCTGCGCCTTCAACTGGTCGGGGGTGCCGTGCGCGACGCTCCGGCCGTGGTCGAGCACGACGATGTCGTCGGCGAGGCGATCGGCCTCTTCGAGGTATTGCGTGGTGAGCACGATGGTGGTGCCGTCGCGCACGAGGCCGCGCAGCAGGTCCCACAAGTCGTTGCGGCTGCGCGGGTCGAGACCGGTGGTGGGTTCGTCGAGGAAGAGCACCTTCGGCGCCGCGACCAGGCTGGCCGCGAGGTCGAGGCGTCGGCGCATGCCGCCCGAGAAAGTCTTCACCAGACGAGTGGACGCGTCGGCGAGGTCGAGCCGTTCGAGGAGCTCGGTCGCGCGCTCGCGCGCGTGCGGCTTGCTGAGGTGGTGCAGGCGACCGACCATCACGAGGTTCGCGTGCGCGGTCATCAAGCCGTCGACGGTGGCCTGCTGCGCGGCCACGCCCACCCGGCGGCGCACGACCGCAGGCTCGCGCACGACGTCGGCACTCGCGACGAACGCCGAGCCGGTGGTGGGGACGGAAAGGGTCGTGAGGATCCGGATGGCGGTCGTCTTGCCGGCGCCGTTGTGGCCGAGCAGGCCGAGCACCGTTCCGGGCGCAACGTCGAGATCGAGACCGCGAAGCGCCCAGAGGTCGCCGAAGCGCTTGCCGAGGTCGCGGGCGGTCACCCCGCCGTCGCGGATTGCATCGTCTTGCCAGGTCACGGGATTCTCCAGCATCTTCATCGTAGGCCGTACGTGCTCTTCGTACGCGGTACGAACGACATTAGCAGTACACTGTACGTATGGCAAGTGGTGAGCGTCGCGACGAGCACGACCCGGCGGCCACCGACCAATCCCGCGGCCATCCAATGTCGGGCGCCGGGAGCGCGTTGCGTGACCTCGTGGCGGAGAAGGTCGCCGAGAAGCTTACGGAAAAGGCCACGAAATACGACCGGATTTCCGCGAAGGCGGCGCGGCGCGCCGAAGCGATCGACCGCGCGACCTCACACCTCGGTGCGCTCGACGTGTGGACCCGCATCGAGCCCGCGGCCCGGCGGCCGCGGTTCACCCGCGACGACATCACCGGCACCGCGATCCGCATCGCCGACCGTGAGGGCATCGACGCGGTGTCGATGCGCCGCATCGCAGCCGATCTCGGCGCCGGCACGATGACCCTCTACCACTACATACGCACGAAAGACGAGCTCCTCGCGCTCGTGGTCGACGCGATCATGGGCGAGATCGTGATCCCACCCAGCGAGCGCATGCCGGAGCACTGGCGCGACGCGATCACGATCGTGGCCGAGCGGAGCCGGGACGCGATGCGACGTCACCCGTGGATTCTCGACATTGCCGACGATCCGCCGATCGGCCCCAACAGCGTGCGCCACTTCGATCAGTCACTCGCGGCAGTTGCGTCGTTGCCGATCACCCTCGCCGAGAAGCTCGACATCGTGACGGTGGTCGACGAGTACGTGTTCGGGTTCAGCCTGCTCGAACGCAACAACCTGCAAAGCGGTGCGCCGTCGATTCCCGGCGACATGGTGGCGTACGTCGACGGCCTGGTGCAGACCGGCGAGTACCCGCAGCTCGCCGAGCTCTCCGAAGAGATCGGCCTCGACGCCGGCTGGCGGCAAGTAGAGGAGCACCTGCGCGACAGTGACCGCTTCGGCCGCAACCTGGCCCGCCTGCTCGACGGCATCGAGGCAAACCTGCCGGCTCCGGCGACTGACGCCCCGGGTAGGTAAGCTCGTCTGCGATTTTCGGTGCCCTCACGGGGATCGAATACGCGCTC
>JADGOO010000219.1 GCA_017882905.1 Acidimicrobiia bacterium
CGCAAGACGCTCGAGGCGCGACTTCCCGTCATCCTCGTGATCAACAAGATCGACCGGCCCGACGCGCGCATCGCCGAAGTGCTCGACGAGGTCTACGCGTTGTTCCTCGACCTCGATGCCGACGAGCACCAGATCGAGTTCCCGATCCTCTACACCAACGCGCGCGCGGGTACCGCCACGCTCGACCTCGACGCGCCGAGCAGCGACTTCCAACCGTTGTTCCAGACGCTGCTCGATCACGTGCCTGCGCCCACGTTCGATCCGGATCACGCGTTGCAAGCGCTCGTCACGAACCTCGACGCGTCGCCGTACGTCGGGCGTCTCGCGCTCTGCCGGGTGTGGAACGGCACGATCAAGCGCGGCCAGACGGTCGCGTGGTGCCGCCATGACGGCACGATCGAGCGCGCCAAGATCAGTGAGCTCTACGTGACCGACGCGCTCGACCGCGTCGACGCCGAGAGCGCCGGCCCGGGCGAGATCATCGCCATCGCCGGCATCCCCGAGATCACCATCGGCGAGACGCTCGCCGACCCCGACAACCCCGTGCCGCTGCCGGTGATCACCGTCGACGAGCCGAGCCTGTCGATCACGGTCGGTATCAACACGTCACCACTCGCCGGCCAAGACGGCAAGAAGCTCACCGCACGCCTGCTCAAGAACCGTCTCGACCAAGAGCTCATCGGCAACGTGAGCCTGCGCGTCATTCCCGGCGAACGTCCCGACCAGTGGGAGGTGCAGGGCCGCGGCGAGCTGCAGCTCGCGATCCTCGTCGAGATGATGCGCCGCGAAGGCTTCGAGCTCACGGTGGGCAAGCCGCAAGTGGTGACGCGCGAGATCGACGGCAAGCTCCACGAGCCGGTGGAGAAGGTGAGCATCGACGTGCCCGAGGACTACCTCGGTGTGGTCTCGCAGCTCCTCGCGTTGCGCAAAGGCCGCATGGAGCAGATGGTCAACCACGGCACCGGCTGGGTGCGCCTCGACTATCTCGTCCCAGCCCGCGGCCTCATCGGCTTTCGCACCGAGTTCCTCACCGAGACGCGCGGCACCGGTCTGTTGCACCACGTGTTCGACGGTTGGGCGCCCTGGTTCGGCGCCATCCGGACGCGCCCGACCGGTTCACTGGTGGCGGATCGGCGGGGCATGACCACGAGCTACACGCTGATGACGTTGCAGGAACGCGGCTCGCTGTTCGTGGGGCCGGGGACCGAGGTCTACGAGGGCATGGTCATCGGCGAGAACGCCCGCCAGGACGACATGGACGTGAACCCGACCAAAGAGAAGAAGCTCACGAACATGCGCGCCGCCGGCTCCGACGACCTCGAACGGCTCACGCCCCCGCGGTTGTTGAACCTCGAGCAGGCCCTCGAGCTCATCAGCGAGGACGAGTGCGTCGAAGTGACGCCCAAAGCTGTCCGTCTGCGCAAGGTGATGCTCAACGCGAGCGACCGCGGTCGCCAGGCGAAGGCGCGCAAGGGCCCGCGCGACTGACGCGCAACAAGTCGCGCGTCAGCGGGCGAGCCACGTGCGCAACGCGACGGCTTCGTCGTCGATGCGCTTGCGGATCCCCGGCGCGAGACGCTGCTCAGCCTGGCCGCCCACGAGGGGCACCTTCACGGTGAGCTCGCCGTCGAGCGAGCGCCGGGTGGCGCGACCGCCGTCGATCGGCTCGAAGCGCAGCTCGGCCCGACACGTGGTCGTGACCCGGACCTCGGATGCGATCTCGAGGCGCCCGGTGTGCCGGCTCCGGTCGAGCCGCAAGGTCTGCTTCCAGGTGACGCGGTCGGTGCCCGCAATGCGACGGCCGAGCCCCTCGAGCGTGCCCGCCCATTCCATTGCCATCTCGATGCGGTCGGCGTCGGCGGCGAGCACTCTCGGCGCACTCACGTCGGGGAGCGTGAGCTGAGCCCAGAAGGCGGGATCGAGCAGCGCGGCCTCGACGGCGTCGACAGGCGCATCGAAGTCGTGCGCCGCCCGGATCTTCACCGGTGCATTGTCACATGGTGGCGTGGGTGGGCGCTCGAACCTCGCGGCGCGCCTCGGGCGGCACGCCATCGCGCCGGATCTTCTCGTAGACCAGCACCCCGCCAACCGGGCCGGTGAGCAGCGCCAGCGGGATCCAGTACCAGCGCCATTGCATCGACGGCCAGATCCACACGACCATCACGGCGAACGCGATGAAGATCCACCCGTGGAAGAACCCGGTGATCTCGGTGCCGGTCTTGTTGTGCAGCACGACGAAGAAGAGGAACAGCACCGCGTAGCCGCAGGTCTCGATCAGGGCCACCCACTTGAGCTGGTCGGCCTTGCGTTCGAGCTCGGTCTTCGTGTCGTCGGCGAAGTCGGGCATCCGCCCGCAAGGCTACGGCCACAGGCCTGTGGCGCGGGCCTCGGGCACCATCACGGCAGAGTCGCCGTCACGGGCCCGGCTCGACGATACGTGCGCGTGGTCTTCGTGCACCTCGAGCAGCTCCACGCCATCGGGGCGGTCGCCGGCGCGGGGCACGACGAGCACGCGTTGCGGGAGGCGGCCGAGGGCCTCGTCGCGCAACGCGGCGTCGCCGCCGTACCAGGCCGGATCGACGATCTGGCGCCACTTGTCGGCGCCCACCACCAACACGTCGTAACCCTGGGCGACGTCGACGATCAGCTGCGCGTCGGTGACGGCGACACCGAGCCAGGGCCGGCTCGCGGCGACGGCTTCAAGCACGCCGGTCCGCTCGGCAACGGTCGGGCGCGTCACGTCGGACTTGGCGAGCGGGACGCGCGAGAGCACGAGATCGAGGCGAGTGAGGCCGGCGTGGTGCACCGCGGCTTCCGCGATGGCGAGGTGCGCGACTGTCGGCGGGTTGAACGTGCCGGGGTATACGCCGTGCCGGCCGCCTCGGTCGGTCATGCGAGCTCGCGGGAGCCGCGCAGGATCGGCGGGTGCAGCGTGGTGGCCGGCCCCGCGCGGTAGAGCTGCGCGGGTCGACCGTCGGTGGGCGCGGTGGCGCCGGTCGGTTCCACGAAGTGGGGGGTGCCCAGCACCTTGCGGCGGAAGTTCGCTTCGTGCAGCGGCATGCCCCACACCGCTTCGTACACGCGCCGTAGCTCGCCGAGCGTGAACGTGGTGTCGACGAACGCCGTCGCGAGGGTGGTGTACTCGAGCTTGGCGCGCGCTCGTTCCACGCCGTCGGCGATGACCTGGGCGTGATCGAACGCCAACGCGGTGCCGTGCGGTTGGCCGAGCGCGGGAACCTCGAGGTCGTCGACGGCGAAGAAGCGGGCTCGGCGCGCGTCGTCGCCCGCCACGGGTTCCGCGACGCGTGCCGTGAACGCGAGGTACACGATCGACACGACACGCGTGCGCGGATCGCGGTGCGGCGTGCCGTAGGTCTTGAGCTGTTCGAGGTAGGTGGCGTCGACGGCGAGCCCGGTCTCCTCGGCGAGCTCTCGCCGCGCGGCCTCGTCGAGGTCTTCGTCGGGTTCGACGAAACCGCCAGGGAGCGCCCAGCTGCTCTTGAAGGGGTGGTTGGCCCGCTCGACGAGCAGCACCGACAGACGACCCTGGCGCACGGTGAGCAGCACTACATCGGCCGCCACCCCGAAGTGCGGGTACTTCGAGGGGTCGTAGGCGGCGAGGAACGCCGCCTCGTCGCCTATCTCGCTGTGGTCGACGGCCATGCATCCATCGTCGCGCCGGTGCGGTGCCGGCCACCCCCCGAGTAGAATCTGACGGTCCGTCAGATTCTGCCGAGTGCGGCATCGCCGACCGTCGAAGGACCAGTTCATGGTGGCCACCGAGCCCATCGCCGGGGACGCCGGCGCCGACACGGCGCCTGTGGAGATCCCGCTCATCGTCAGCGTCGACGACCACGTGGTCGAGCCGGCGCACCTGTGGCAGACCTGGCTCCCGGCTGCCTACCGCGACCGCGGCCCACGGTCGGAGCGGCGCGGCATCGGCCACATGCAGCACATCGGCGGTGGCGTGTACGAGCAGGAGTTCGACGCGAGCGGGCCTCAGGCCGACTGCTGGATCTACGAGGACCTCGTCTACATCAACAAGCGCCACGTAGCCGCCGTCGGCTTCGCGCGCGACGACATGGAGATGGTGCCGATCACCTACGACGAGATGCGCCCCGGCTGCTACGACCCGAAGGCGCGCCTCGGCGACATGGACATCAACCACGTGGAGGCGTCGCTCAACTTCCCCACGTTCCCGCGCTTTTGCGGTCAGACGTTCACCGAGGGCAAGGACAAGGATCTCGGCCTGGCGTGCATCAAGGCGTACAACGACTGGATGGTCGACGAGTGGTGCGGCGACTCGAACGGTCGCCTCATCCCGCTCACCATCATCCCGCTCTGGGACGCCGAGCTCGCGGCCGCCGAAGTGCGCCGCAACGCGGCGCGCGGATGTCGGGCGGTGTGCTTCAGCGAGATCCCGCCGCATCTGGGCCTGCCGAGCATCCACTCCGGCTTCTGGGATCCCTTCTTCGCCGCGTGTGCCGACACCGGCACCGTCGTGAACATGCACATCGGTTCGTCGTCGAAGATGCCCGCCACGTCGGCCGATGCACCGGTGGCGGTGGCCGCCACGCTCAGCTTCGGCAACGCCATGGCGTCCATGAGCGACTTCTTGTTCTCGGGGGTGCTCGTGCGCTTCCCGCAGCTCAAGCTGGCCTACAGCGAAGGTCAGATGGGCTGGATCCCTTACATCCTCGAGCGCGCCGACGATGTCTGGGAACAGCATCGAGCGTGGGCCGGCGTCAAGGACATCGTGCCCGAGCCGCCCTCCACCTACTACTTCCGCAACATGTTCTGCTGCTTCTTCCGCGACCGCCACGGGCTTGCGAGCCTCGCCGAGATCGGTGAGGACAACGTGACGTTCGAGACCGACTACCCGCACACCGACTCCACATGGCCCGACACGCTCGCCGTGGCCCAGGATCTGTTCGCGGGCCTCCCGCAGGCCACCGTCGACAAGATCGTACGCGGCAACGCAATCCGAATGCTCAGCCTCGACTTGGCCTGAACGGCGCGCCTGCGCCAACCTCTGCGGCCCATGCCCGTCGACTTGTCGGTGTATCCGCCGCCCGAGCACATGCTGCGCGACCTCGCGCTCGAGTTCGAGCACCGCGCGAGTGGCGAGTCGTTCGCGTCGTTGCCGCTCACGGAGCACGTGTGCAACGCGGCCGGTCATGTTCGGGCCGGCATCGTCGCAACCGCTGTCGACGCGATCGGTGGGGGGTTGGCTGCCACCGCCGCCGCGCCCGGATGGATCGCGACCGCCGATCTCACACTGCACATCGTGGCTCCGCCTGCCGGCACGCGCCTGGAGGTGCTCGGGCGAGTGGCGCGGGCGGGCCGAACGACGGTGGTGATCGAGGCCGAGGTGCGGGGCAACCGCGGTGCTGCGCTCGCCGGCATGGCGACGATGACGTTCTCCGTGCTGGAGCGGCGCGCCGGCAACCCGGTGCTCACACCGCCCGACGAGGAAGGCAGCGAGAACGCGCGCCAGATGATGGCGAACGACGGGTCGGGCTTCGGGCAGTGCGCCTACGACGCGTTCGGCATCGCCGAGACCCGAGCGGGTGAAGTGCAGCTCACGCCTGCGCCGTACATCGAGAACTCGTTGGGCGCCGTGCAGGGTGGCGTGTTGGCGTCGCTTGCCGACGCGGCAGCCGTGTCGGCGCTCGGCCCTGGATTCGAGACGGTCGACCTGCACCTCTTCTACATCTCGCTCGCCAAGGTCGGCCCGATCCGCGCCCGCGCCGACGTGCTCGCGCGCGGGACGGGATGGGGATCCGTGGCGGTGGCGATCGACGACATCGGCGCGGGCCGGCACACGTGCGCGGCGACTGCCGTCGGGACGCAGTCATGACGTACCTGCACGACCCGGAGCTCGGCCGCACCGTGGCGCGATTCGTCGGAGGCGATCTGCGCGAGATCGGCGACCATGCCGCCGGCGAGGTGGTGATCGAGGCCGAAGCAGTGCTCGGCGCGCATGTTCTCGACGGTCATGCGCACGTGCGCGCCGGCGCGCTGCTCACGATGTGCGACAACGTCGGCGGTCTGTGCGGCGGGTTGGCTTCGCTGCCCGATGGCTGGGTCGTGTCGACGAACTTGATGGTGCGTGCGACGACGCTGGCCGTGGCGCGGGGTGTGCTCCGATTCCGCAGCGAAGTGGTTCGTCGCGGGCGCAACGCGGTGGTGACGAGCGTGGAAGTGCGCGACGGTGAGGATGCACCGTTGGCTCGCGGCATGCTCACGTCGGCCGTGCTCGTACCCCGCAACGGCGTGCCGCAGTGGGAGCGTCCGGCGCGGATCGAGAACGTGCCCACGGCGCCCGATGAGCTGCCCGCCTTCTACGAGTGGCTCGGCGTTCGCGACGACGGCGACGGCGTGGTGCTCGACGTGTTCGACGCGCTGCGCAATCCTTGGGGGATCGTGCACGGCGGCGTGACCGCGGCGGTCATCGACGCGGCCGGTGTTGCCGTCGTGCCGGGCGCCGCCACCCACGACGCCGTGGTGCACTACCTCGCGCCGAATCGTGTCGGACCGGTTCGGGCGCGGGGCCGTGCGCTCGGTGCACGCGCCGACGGTCGTGTGGTGCGGGTCGAGGTGCGTGACGAGGGCGCCGACAACCGGTTGACAGCCCTCGCCGTGATCACGCTGCGCTGACCCCCGGCGCGGCGGGCGTGGTGGTCGCGTCAGCTGGCGAGGCCGAACGCGACCGCGCCGCGTCGCTCGTCGTGGTGCACGTCGTCGGGGCGCGGTTCGGCGAGGTC
Organism: Acidimicrobiia bacterium; assembly: GCA_017882905.1. GTDB lineage: Bacteria > Actinomycetota > Acidimicrobiia > IMCC26256 > PALSA-610 > Chersky-683. The sequence goes on from JADGOO010000219.1 coordinate 6,768, forward strand.
GATCGCGCCCACCGACGGATCGGCGGTGGGCTTGGCCAGCGGATCGAGGATCACGAGCCCGTCGAGCAGCGTGGCGGCGGTCGCGGCGGGTGCCTCGGCCTCCTCGACGACGGTGCCGTCGGTCGCGGTCACGAGCGCATCGTCGGCGTCGCGGGTACGACAGCGCAAGCGCACCACGGCGTCGTGCTGCGCTTCGTGATCGACGTTGGCCACGAGCGCATCGGGCACACGCACCAGCACCGACGGCTCGGGGAGCCACAGGTACCAGGCGGCGGGCGATGCACCGAGCGCGAGGCGCGCACCGTTGGCGGCTCGCGCCGGGGTCCAGCGGATGAGCCGCTGCTCTTCGCGCGTGGCCAGCAACGAGGCGAGCTCGGCCACGCGTGCGACGGCCTCAGGGCTAGCTGCTCGCGCTGCGATCACCGCCGCGCGGCGATGATCGCCGGCGATGCGGGCACCGAGTCGTTCGAACGCCGACGTGCGCCACACCAGGAGCGCGACCAGCGCACCCACCACGACGATGCCGATCCAAACCACGAATCCAGGCACTTCTTGCCTTCACCACCTGCTTGCGCGCCGTTCGTGCGATCGTACCCAGGGTTACCGTCAGAATCGCGGCAATCCGACGGACGAGCCCGCGCCGGCTCGGAAGCCCTTCTCAGGCGGTAGCGCGTGCCGCGGCGATACTCGCCACCCGCTCGAGCAGGTGCGCCACGTCGTCGTCGCTCACGTAGCCGACCACACCGGCGCGCACCACACCGCCCGAGTGCTCCAACCCCAGGTGCGCCACGGCTTCCACGGCGTAGGAATGGCCGTCCCAGACTGCGATCCGCGCGGCGGCCAGGCGCGCGGCAACCTCTCCTGGGTGCACGCCGTCGACCACGAACGAGACCGTGGGCGCCCGATCCTCCATGTCGGTGGGCCCCACGACGCGCACGCCGCGCGTGGCGCGCAGGCCTGCGAGCAGCGGCTCGAACACGGCGCGCTCGCGCTCGGCCAACACGTCGACGTCTTCGGCGAGCAGGTACGCGGCCGCTGCCCGCATACCGGCCAGCGCCTCGAAGCTGAGTGTGCCCGTCTCGAGCCGGCCCGGACCGCTCTCGGGCGCAGGCCGCACCTTGTAGGGCCGCAGCATTGCGAGCAGCTCGGGGTCGACCCACATGGCTGCAGCGTGCGGGCCATACCACTTGTACGCACTCGTGACGAAGGCGTCGCAGCCGATCTGCGCGAGGTCGACTCGGCGATGCGGCACGAGGTGCACGCCGTCGACGAACACTCGGGCGCCCGCGGCGTGCGCGGCGTGCGTGATCGCGGTGATGTCGGGCATCGTGCCGAGCAGGTTCGATGCGCCCGTGACGGCGACCCATCGGGTGCGTTCGTCGAGCACGGCCGCAACGGCTTCGGGCGCCAACCGTCCGCTCTCGCGATCGAAGTCGGCGACGACCACGTGTGCTCCGCGGTCGTCGGCGGCGAGCCGCCACGGAGTCACGTTGGCGTCGTGATCGAGTCGGGTGACGACGATGCGGTCGCCCGGTTGCCAGTCACGCGCCAGCGTGCGCGTGAATGCCAGCGTCATCGTCGTCATGTTGGGCCCGAACCACACGCCCTCGGGCGCTGCGCCGAGCAACGTGGCGATCGTGACCCGCGTCTCGCCGACGAGCGCGTCGGTGGCCTGTGCCGCGGCGAACGCACCGCCGCCGTTCGCGTTGTCGCCGCCGGCGCTCCACTGCTGCATCGCGGCGATCGCGGTGTCGAGCATCTGGGTGCCGGCCGGGCCGTCGAAGCGCGCCCAACCGCGGCCTGCGCCCGGGAAGCGCTCGGAGATCTGCACCGCCATGCCGGCCAGTGTCGCGCGGCGGCCGCCCGGCCCATCGCTGGCCGGCGGCCGCCCCGCCGGTCTCGTGAGCGCCCCACCGAAGTCGGCCACGAGGCCCGCCCACCTAGGAAACCAAAGGATGCTGAGAAGTTCAATGAAC
>JADGOO010000220.1 GCA_017882905.1 Acidimicrobiia bacterium
CCGATCGAGTGACGACGGCGGATCTCTTCCTTCGACATCGTCGACGCACCCACGAAGATGTTCGTGCCGAAGTACTCCGATGGCAGCTTCGAGATGATGCCCTGCATCATCGCCATCATCTTCTTCGTGGTGTGGCCACCGCCGAAGTACTGGTCCCACTTCCACTTCATGTCGGGCACCCAGAACCCGGCGCCCTCGGTCACCACGAACTTCAGACCGGGATGCCGTTCGAACGCGCCGCTGAAGAGGAGATGCGCGATCGGACGGTGTGTCCACCACACGACCTCGGCGAGATAGATGCCGATGTGGTCGTTGTACTCGTCTTTGGGCGCCTCGCCGGAGTGCACGTGCACCGGGAGTCCGGTGGCTTCGCATGCAGCCCACACGGGCTCGTACACAGCATCGTTGTAGGGCGCGTGGTCGCGCCACATCGTGGGGATCATGATCCCGCGGATACCGGGGTGCTCCGCGAGCCACTCGATCTCGGCGACCGCGCGCGTCACGTCGTGGCAGATCGGTACGAGCCCGATGCCACCACGTCGTTCAGGCGAGTGCGCGCACAGCTCGACAAGGAAGCGGTTGTGGGCCCGTGCGCCGGCAAAGGCGAGATCGGGGTCGGCGATCTCACCGGCGCTCAACCCGGCGCCGAACGGCGGCGACGCGTTGCCCGTGATCGCATCGGCGTCGGCGAAGATCACCTCGGCCGCCACGCCGTCGGCGTCGAGCTCCTTCTCACGCTGTTCGATGTCGAACGCGCCGCGCAATCCCTCGGCGTGGTCGACCTCCCAGTTCATGATGAAGTCGTAGTTCATCTTGAGGTCTTCGTCGCGCTTGGCGGCGCGCTCGGCGAGGAAGTCCTCGAACTGCGGCATGTACCGCGGGTCGAGGTACGGCCGGTAGTCCTCGCAACCGAGGCCCGCGTGCGAGTCGGCCGAGATGATCGTGTAGCGCTCGTCGGCGGGCATCGGCCTTCAGTCCTTCGCGTTCTTCCCGAGCACGGAGAGGTCGTCGTAGCGCTGGTGCACGAAGGGCATCAGGTCGGCGGCCGGCACACGCGCCACCGTGCGACCGACTTGGGTCGACGCGCGCTCCGTCCAGTTGATGTCGAGCACGCGGCGCACCACGAGATCGGCGACCGGATCGATCGGCGAGTCCTTGAGGATCACGTCCCCGTCGATGCCGAGGTTGACGCGCGCCTTCTCCGTCTTCTCGCCGTACACGAGCCAGCCATCGTCTTCGAGACCCTCGCCGCTCGCCGCGGGCAAGAACTTGAACCAGAAGTCGCGCTTCGAGAGCTCGTAGGGCTCGCGCTCCTCCACCACCCGGCCCCGTACCTCGATGAGCGTGAAGCCCATGCGCGCGATCACACCTTCGACCGCGTCGCCGTCCTTGGTGGCGCGCACATCGGCGATCTTCTTCGGCTCGCCGTAGTTCTCCCGGCCACCGACCACGGACTGCTCGGTGGTCATCGGCATGAAGATCGGATACTCCCCGATCACGTCGCCGTGACGAGCACGCACACCCAACCAGCCGGCACCAAACGCCGGACCGACGGGCATCTGCACAGTGGTGATCGTGCAGCGCACGATCGGCTCACCGTGCACCGGCGCCAGCGGCGGCGGCAAGATCGCCGCGATCACCTCGGGGTCGGTCTCCCACAAGGCCGTCACCGCCGTGGACCAGATCTCGGCGCGGGTGGCCTCGATCTCGCGGTTGCGGCGGGCTTCGGGCGGGCGGGCTCCGTAGCGGACGTTCGCCATCATCGACCTCCAGGTGCAAGCGGCTGTAACACTGTTCCATAGAAGGCCGCCGCCCGCAACCACCCCCGGTGCACCAACCGGCGTCGCGGATGTGCGCCGGGCGCGCACATTCGCCGCCAGTTCGGTCTGGGGGTGCCGATAGAAGCGTGTGGACCGACGCTCATCTGCCTGGAACCTCGCTCGCGCCCGGTTCATCCACTTCCGGTGCTGCTGGTTCGCCCGCCTTGCCCGCCGGCGCGAGCGGAGCTCGCTCGATACCCGCCGCGAGCGGAGCTCGCTCTACGCACAGCTCGAGCGCAGCGACACTCAGCGGCGCGTGACCCAGCTCTCGTAGAGCGCCGCGTACCGCCCGCCGGCATGCACCAGCTCGTCGTGCGTGCCCAGCTCGGCCAGCCCACCGTCGTCGATCACCGCGATGCGATCGGCGCGAGCCGCGGTCGACAATCGGTGCGCCACGACCACGACCGTGCGCCCGACCATGAGGGTCTCGAGCGCCCGCTCCACGGCATGCTCCGTGCCCGGATCGAGGTTCGACGTGGCTTCGTCGAGCACGAGGATGTCGGGATCGGCCAACGCCGCACGCGCCAACGACACGAGCTGGCGCTCCCCGGCCGAGAGCCGCGAGCCGCCCTCGCGCACCTCGGTGTCAATGCCTTCCGGGAACGCGGCGAAGCGCTCGTACAGGCCGAGCGCGTGCAAGGCACGCTCGATGTCGGCGTCGGTCGCCGTCACCCGACCGATGCGCACGTTCTCGCGCAGGCTCCCCGCGAACAGGTAGCCCTCCTGCGGCACCACGCACAGACGACGGTGCAACGACGACAGCATCACGTCGCGCAGGTCGCATCCACCGACCCGCACCGTGCCCTCGACCGGATCGTAGAACCGGGCCATCAGCTTCGCGAGCGTCGACTTGCCTGCCCCGGTCGGTCCGACGAGCGCGACGCGCTCCCCCGGCGCGATCGACAGGTTCACGTCGTGCAGCACCGTCTCGCCATCGGTCGTGTACGAGAACGACACGTGGTCGACGTCGATGCCGAGCGAGCCCGACGGGAGATCGAACGCGCCCGGCCGCTCGACCACCGATGCATGCGTGTCGAGCAGGTTGAAGACCTTCTGCAACGCGGCGCCCGCCGACTGCACCACGTTGTAGAACTGGCTGAGCTGTTGAATCGGCTCGAAGAGGTTGTTGAGGTAGAGCACGAACGCGGCGACCGTGCCGATCAGGATCAGGTTCCGGTGCACGAGGAAGCCACCGAAGCCGAGGATCACCGCCGTGCCGAGCACGCCCGTGAACTCCACCGCCGGGAAGTAGCGCGCCGAGATCTTCACCGTGCGCAGGTTCGCCTGGTACTGGTCTTCGTTCGTGCCGTGGAACTTCTGGGTGTACTCACCCTCACGAGCGAAGGCCTGCACGACACGAATGCCCTCGAGGCTCTCCTGCAGCGTGCTCATGTTCACCGCGATGCGGTCGCGCACCGCGAGGTATGCCTCGTTCGACACCCGCCGGAACCAACGGCTCGCGAAGTAGACGGGCGGCACGATCACGATCACACCCAACGCGAGCTGCCACGACAGCACGAAGATCACGATCACGGCGCCCACGAACAGGAGCACGTTCTGCACCATCAGCACGAGCCCTTGGCTGATGAGCTCCTGCAACGCGTCGATGTCGGAGGTCATGCGCGACACCAGACGACCCGTCTGCTCGCGCTCGAAGAACCCCATCGACAAGCCCATGAGATGACGGAACAGCGTGGCGCGCAACATGCGCAGGTAGTCCTCGCCGATGCGCGCGATACGCATCGTGACCAGACGGCCGAGCACGAAGCCCGCGAACGCGAGCACCAGGTACGCGACGACCGAGCGATCGAGCACCCCGACATCGCCCTTGAAGTGCTTGTGCGGCAAGCCGTTGTTGATCGCGTAACCCACCAGCGCCGGGCCGCCGAGCAACGCGGCGGCCTGCAGCACCACGAGGACCGTCGCGACGAAGATCGACCGGTAGTACGGCTTGAGCATCCGCCACAGCCGCCGCAGGACCCGCTGCGCCTCATCGCGCGACAACGTCTCCTCGGGAAGCAGCTCGCTCCAGTGCCCCTGCCCACGCACGTCAGTCGCCGGCCGTTGCGTTGAGCTCGGTGATGCCGGTGATCTCGTCGACCTCGGCGCGGGCGAGCACCGCGCGGTAGGCGGCGTTCGTGCGGAGCAGCTCGTCGTGGGTGCCCGAGACAACCACGCGGCCACCATCGAGCAACACGACGCGGTCGGCCAGCGCGATCGTGGCCGGCCGGTGGGCGATGATCAGCGTGGTCCGACCCTGCATCACTTCGCCGAGCGCGGCGCGGATCTCGTGCTCCTTGCTCGGGTCGACCGAGCTCGTGGCGTCGTCGAGGATCAGCACGCGCGGGTCGGCGAGCACCGCACGCGCGATCGCGATGCGCTGGCGTTGACCACCCGAGAGCGTGTAGCCGTGCTGGCCCACGAGCGTCTCGTAACCATCGGGGAGGTCGCTGATGAACTGATCGGCACCCGCGAGCCGAGCCGCCCACCGCACCCGCTCGAGCGGCGCCTCCGGGTCGGCGAACGCGATGTTCTCGCGTACCGACTGCGTGAACAGGAACGTGTCTTCGAACACGATGCCCACGGCGCGGCGCACTTCATGCAGGTCGGCATCGCGCACGTCGACACCGTCGATCCGGATCACGCCGGCGTCGACGTCGTAGAAGCGCGGGACGAGGCGAGCGACGGTGCTCTTGCCCGAAGCCGTCGCACCCACGAGCGCAACCGCTTCGCCGCCATCGATCACGAGATCGAGACCGTCGAGCACCGGATGCGCGCTCCGGCGATAGCCGAAGCGCACAGCCTCGAAGCGCAGCTCGCCCGGTCCGTCGGCGGGCAATGCGACGGGGTGCGCAGCGTTGGCGATGCGCGGCTCGGTGATCAGCACATCGTGGATCCGGCCCGCCGCGGCAACGGCACGCGGGATCTGACCGAGCAGCATGCCGAGCATGCGCAGCGGCCAGATCAGCATGAGCACGTAGAAGTTCGCGGCCACGATGTCGCCGTCGTTGAGGTGCCCGGTGAGCACCTGGTGACCGCCGAACCACAGGATGCCTACGAGACCCATCGCCGGGAGCAGGTCGATGAGCGGCAGGAACCAGGCGCGCAGCTTGGCGGCTGCGATCGAGCGCTCGTAGACCCGTTCGGCTTCCACATCGAGACGCGCCACCTGACGCGCCTCGGAGCCGAAGCCCTTCACGACGCGTACACCGGTGATGCTCTCCTCGACCACGCCGGAGTAAGCGGCGAGCGCGTCTTGCTGTGCGAGACCGATCGGGAACATGCGCCGCGAGAACAACGTCGCGGAGATCTGCAGGAGCGGCAGCGCGCCGAGCGCGAACAGCGCGAGGCCCGGCGAGCGCAACACGAGCAACACGATCACCGCGCCCATCGTGAGCGTCGACGCGATCGTCAACGGGATCAGGAGCACCACGTTCTGCACCTGCATGATGTCGCTGTTCGCGTTCGCCATCAGCTGGCCGGTCTGCGCTTCGTCGTGGAAGGCGAAGTGCAGGCGCTCGAGATGCGCCACGAGCCGCATGCGCAGGTCGGTCTCCACCCGCAGCGCGAGCCGGAACGCGGCGTAGCGGCGTAGGCCCGTGAAGATCGCCTGGAACACGCCCGCGAGCAGCAGGACCATCACCCAGAACGCAAGGCTGTGGCCGCCGTGGCCGTTGATCTGGTTGATCGCCGCGCCCGCGATCGCCGGGACCGAGACGCGCGCGGCCGTCCAGCCCAGGCCGGCCATGATGCCGAGCCACGACCAGACGCGATGCGGCCGCACCGACTGGCGCATCAGGCGCCAGCCCGCGCGCCGAGCCTTGCGTTCAACGGACAAGGAGGTCGAGGATACCTTCCGACCTGACGACTGCGTCAGGGAGTTACGTCGGGCGCGAAGAGCTCGTTCACCAGCTCGCGTAGCTCGTCGGCACGATCGGCCGGCTGGCCACACCACACCGCGACGCGGCCGATGGAGCGGAGCTCGGCCGCGAGTGCACCGAGCAGATTCGCATCGGTTCCGCACAGCACCACAGCTCGAGCGACCCCCGCGAACGCGCGGGCTTGTGCGGCACCGGCCTCCGTATCGGCCGCCGTCACGACCACCGCGCCGTCGAGGCGAGCCGCTGCGTTCACGGCGTCAGGGTAGAAGGTGCCTACGGTGCAACGGTGATGGCGCAACAGAGCACGCGGCCCCTCGTCGCGGCGCGGGCCGTGCGCGGGTTCGCCGATGGCTTCGTGAGCATCCTGCTCGCCCAGTACCTGCACGATCTGGGGTTCTCCGACGCCCGGATCGGGGTGATCGTCACCGCGACGCTGGTGGGCTCAGCGGCACTCACCCTCTATGCCGGCTTGCGCTGGAGCCGGTACGCGGCCCGCACGGTGCTCCTCGCCTCGAGTGTGCTGATGGCGCTCACCGGTGTGGGCTTCGCCACGTTCCAGCGCTTCTGGCCGTTGATGGTGGTGGCCGTGGTGGGCACGCTCAACCCGTCGGCCGGCGATGTGAGCCTCTTCTTGCCCACCGAGCAGTCGGCGCTCGCCGAACTCACTCCCGACGCCGGGCGCACCGGGCGCTTCGCGGTCTACAACCTCGCCGCCGGCATGGCCGCCGCGGTCGGCGCACTCGCGAGCCCCATGCCGCGTTGGATCGCCGACTGGCGGGGCGGCGACCCGTTGCAATACGAGCGCTTCGGCTTCCTCGTGTACGTGGTGGCCGCGGTCGCGGCCGCGTGGTGCTACCGGCGACTCCGCCGGATGGCTCGCCCGAGCTCGGGCCGCGCGCCGCTGCACCGCTCCCGCGGCGTGGTGATCCGCTTGAGCGCGCTGTTCAGCCTCGACGCGGCGGGCGGCGGCTTCGTGGTGCAGTCACTCCTCGTGCTCTACCTGGGCGAGCGCTTCCACCTGAACCGCGGCACAGTGGCAGCCACGCTCGCCGTCACATCGCTGCTCGCCGCATGGTCGCAGCTGATCTCGGCGCGGCTGGCGGCACGCATCGGCATGGTCCGCACCATGGTCTTCACGCACCTCCCGGCGAACGCACTGCTCATCACCGCCGGCATCGTTCCGAGCGCGCCCGTCGCGATCGGCTGCCTCGTGCTGCGCAGCCTGCTCTCGTCGATGGACGTGCCCGCGCGCCAGGCGCTCGTGATGGCCGTGGTCGACCCCGACGAACGGGCCGCGGCCGCGAGCGTGACGGCCGTGCCGCGCAGCCTCGCCTCGGCGGCCACTCCGGCGTTGGCCGGCCTGCTGTTCGAGCACAGCGCGATCGGCTGGCCGCTCATCATCGGCGGCGCGATGAAGGCCGCCTACGACCTGCTCCTCTACCGACTGGCGCACGAGCACATCGAGCTGCGGTGACCCCGAGCGGGCCGACAACCTACGATCGGCGCCATCGATGCATGACGCGTTGCTCGTCCTTGCCGCGTTTCTCGCCTCGACCGTCGAGATGGTCGAGGCGCTCACCATCGTGCTCGCCGTGGGGGTGGTGCGTGGGTGGCGCTCCACGTTCATCGGCGTGGTCGCCGCGGTGCTCGCGCTCGCCGCGGTGTGCGCCGCGTTCGGGCCGGCGCTCGCGCACCTCCCACTCGACGGTCTGCGCCTCGTCGTCGGTGGGCTGTTGCTGATCTTCGGTCTCCAATGGCTCCGCAAGGCGATCCTGCGAGCCAGCGGCCTGAAGGCGCGGCACGACGAAGACGCGATCTTCCTCGAGGAAGAAGCCGAAGCGCGTGCGGCCGCTCGCGAGAGCGGCGCACTCGACTGGTATGCGTTCACCGTGGCGTTCAAGGGTGTGTTCCTCGAAGGGCTCGAGGTCGCCTTCATCGTGGTGACGTTCGGCGGCTCGCAACACAACTTCGGCTTGGTCACCGCAGGCGCGGCGAGCGCGGTCGTGCTGGTGACGGTCTTGGGCATCGTGGTGCACCGACCGCTGAGCCGCGTACCGGAGAACAGCATGAAGTTCGGTGTGGGCATCATGCTCACGTCGTTCGGCACGTTCTGGAGTGCCGAAGGCGCCGGCGTGCACTGGCCCGGTAGCGACGCGGCCCTCCTCGGCGTGCTCGCGTTCGTGGCCGTGCTCGCGTTCGCGCTCGTGGCGATGCTGCGCGCCCGCCACGGTGCGCCCGAGCTCACGGCGGCGGCCTGAGTGCGGTACCTCCGCGGCTTTTTCGCCTTCTGGTACGACTTCATCGTGGGCGACGATTGGCGCGTCGCCGCGGCGGTCATCGTGGCGCTCGCCATCACCGCGGTCGCCGCGCACCACGGAGTGACGATGTGGTGGTTCATGCCCGCCGTGGTGGGCACCGGGCTCACCGCCGCGATGCTCCACGCCTCGCGAGTCGCACGCCGCACCAAGTAGGCCGCGCGCGGAAACGTCGAGAACGTGCTTGCATTCCTCCGATCGGCAATATATCTTGACCTCAAGATACTTGTTTTCAAGATATTCGCCTTCAAGGTATGAGGAGAGAGACATGGCCAAGGCACTGAGCATCGTCAAGCACCCGGTGAGCGACTACGCCGCGTGGCGCACCGTGTACGAGGAAGTGCAGCCGCTGCGCGACAAGCACGGCGTGAGCGCGGCCGACGTGCTCCAGGACCCGACCGACCCGAACAACGTCACCGTCTTGCACTGGTTCCCGTCGGCCGACCGGGCCCAGGCGTTCGCCTCCGACCCGGCCCTGAAGGACGCGATGTCCCGCGCCGGCGTGACCGCGCCGCCCCGCATCGAGATCGTCGTCGAGGCGTAGCTCCCTTGCCCGCCCGCCGGCCTCCCGAGGCCGCTGCGTTCGAACGAGAGTTCCCGGGCGCGCGCTGGCTCACCAGCCGGTGCGCCCGGGAGCTCGAAGTCGTCGGCGGTCTGATCGAGGGAGCAATCGCGTCGGTCTGCCGTCACTACGGCCTATCGCACGCCGCGTTGAACGCGCTCGCGGTGATCGAGGGCGAAGGCCAACCCATGCTCACGGGCGAGGTCGCGGCGCGCATGCACATCACGAGCGGCACGGTGACCTCGCTGCTCGACAACCTCGAGCGCAAGGGCCATATCGTCCGCAGCAGCGACCGCGACGACCGGCGCCGAGTGCTCGTCGACATCACACCGGCGGCGCAAGCGCTCCTCGACGAAGTGCTACCTGCCATCCAGCAGGTCACGCGCCACGTCATCGACGGCATCGGGGCGCAACGCCAACAAGCACTGCTCGATGTGCTCGACGACATCCGCCGAGCGATCGCCGAGCTGCCTGGCGAGCTCCCTGCACCACAGCCCCGACGACGGCCCGATCGCCTCACGCGCTAGTCGCAGCTCTGGCGTAGGCGCCGACTCCAGCGCGGTAGAACGGCGGCATGGCAGCACGGCTGACGGAGATCATCATCGATGCCGCCGACCCCGGCCGCCTCGCCCGCTTCTGGGGTGAGGTGCTCGGGTGGCCCGTGACCGACGAAGACCGCGGCTTCAGCTGGATCTCGGCGACCGGCGACTACACCGCGCACCCGATGATCGTGTTCGTTCCCGTACCCGAGGCGAAGTCGGTGAAGAACCGCGTGCATCTCGACGTGAACCCGTCGGGGGTCGACCAGGCCGCCGAGCTCGAGCGCCTGTTGGCGCTCGGTGCGCAGCGCGTCGACGTGGGCCAATCCAGTGACGTGCCGTGGATCGTGCTCGCCGATCCGGAGGGCAACGAGTTCTGCCTGCTCGGCCGCCGGCTCGACTGACGGCGCAGCCCGGCCCGTCGACCGACGGATCCGGCGCTGCGGCAGACTTGGTCGATGGTGACGCCGACGCGAAACGACGTGGTTGGGTGGACGCCCGCCGAGCGAGCGCAGGTGGCGCGATGGCTCGACGAGCTCGTTCCGCGGCCATTCCCCGGGTCGCGTCCCCTGGGTCGCCGCCGCTTGGTGATCGTCGTGACCGGAGTGGGCGCCGCCCTGCTGCTGCCGTGGATCGCCTACCTGTCGGTCTCGTTGCCACCGACGCACTCCGTGCGGGCCTGGAACATCTTGTGGGTCGGATTCGACGTGGCGCTCGCATGCTGCCTGGCGTTGACCGGCTGGTTGGTCGCCCAGCGCCGGCAGCTGGCGATGTACGGCCTCGTCGTGGCGGCCACGCTGCTCGTGTGCGACGCGTGGTTCGACGTGGGCCTGTCGCTGAACACTGACGAGCAGAGCTGGGCGCTTGCGGCCGCCCTGTTGATCGAGCTTCCGGTGGCAGTCTTCCTCGCGAGCAGCGCGGTACGGATCCTCCGGCGCAGCGCCGCGATCACGCAGCAGCTCCGCGGACGCGACAACGCATCGACGCCGCTGCGCCAACAGCGCTTCGTGACGCTCCCATCAGGCAAGACCAAAGCGAGGACCGACGAATGACTGAGCCCATCTCGGCGGAGGGCCGCCTCGCCGGCAAGGTCGCCATCGTGGTGGGCGGCGGCCAGACGCCGGGCGCAACGACCGGCAACGGCCGGGCGACCGCGCTCGTGTTCGCACGCGAAGGCGCGCGTGTCGTGGTCATCGACCGCAAGGTCGATCGCGCCGAGGAGACCGCAGCAGAGATCCTCGCTGCCGGCGGCACCGCCACCGCGATCGGGGCCGATGTGACGAGCTCGTCCGACTGCGAGGCGTTCGTGGCGCACACGCTCGCCACCTACGGGCGGGTCGACATCCTGCACAACAACGTCGGGATCGGCATCGGTGACGCGAGCGCGCTGCGGGTCACCGAGGAGGCGTGGCACCGCATCATCGACACCAACCTCACGTCGATGCTGCTGACCTCGCGTGCGGTGCTGCCCTCGATGCGCGACCGCCGCGACGGCGTCATCATCAACGTGTCATCGATCGCGTCGATCGCGTCGACGCCGCTCATCGCCTACAAAGTGTCGAAGGCCGGCGTGAACGCGCTCACGCAACAGCTCGCCATCGCCAACGCGAAATACGGCATCCGAGTCAACGCGATCCTTCCCGGCCTGATGGACACACCGATGGCCGTCGACGCGGCTGCGACCGCGAGAGGAGTCGACCGCGAGGAGATCGCAGCCCGTCGCGCCGCGACCGTGCCACTGCGCGGCCGGCAAGGCACCGCCTGGGACGTCGCACACGCGGCACTGTTCCTCGGGTCCGACGAGGCGAGCTTCATCAGCGGCGTGCTCCTCCCCGTAGACGGCGCGCAGAGCCTCCAAGTGCACTGACCAGCACCGTCGCAGCCCGGTGAGGCAGCTACACCGGCGAGTCGGCGATCAGACCTTGCGTGAAGTTCGACGCGGCGCCGCCCACGATGCACGTGGTCGCTGTCGTGCACGTTCCGTCGAAGAGATCCTGCGCGGCGCTGACGTGCACGGCAGCTCCTGGCACTCCGCCGATCACCGTGCTGAGCAAGCCCTGCGTGACCGATGAGGTGTACCCGCTCGCCAGGCACTTGCCTCCGGTCAGACAGGCCATGTGGGCAAGGATCCCGGCCGAGAACGCGTGCGTCGCTCCGGGTGTCCCGTTGGTGACGGTCACCACGGCACCTTGGGTTCTCGACGAGCTGTTCCCGTCGGCGTAGCAGGTGGTCGCGCTCGTGCAGCCGATGCCGGTGAGACGGCCGGTGCCCGACACCGACTTCGCGGTGCCCGCCACGCCGTTCACGACCGGAACGACGGTGCCCTGCGTGAACGACGAGCTCAATCCGACTGCCCAGCACGTGGACGTCGGGCACGCGATCGCGTCGAGCTCGACCGCGGCCGACACGTTGTGTGGCGTTCCTGGCACGCCGTTGTTGATGGTCACCAACACGCCCTGCGTGCTACCCGGGTTCTGCCCCACTGCGAAGCACGTCGTCGATGGGCGCGGGAGGCAGGCGACGCCCACGAACGCGGTCGCGGCCGCAACGAGGTGCGCCGTCCCTGGAACGCCGCCGTTGATCGGCACCACCGCGCCCTGGCTGGCACTGCTCGACTGCCCGACGGCGACGCACTTCGTCGCGCTGTAGCACGCCACACCGAGCAGCGTGAGTGTGCCCGACGACGCCTTGGTGGCGCCCGCTACTCCGCTGTTCACCACGGTCACCGAGCCATGGTTCGCGGAGCTCTCCCCCACGGCCAAGCAGCTCGTCGCAGTGCCGCACGCGACCGCGGTGATGGTGCTCGTCGCACTCACCTGGTGGACGGTGACCGCGGCACCGGCCGCGTCGGTGCCGGCCAAGAACAGCGCCACCACACCGGCGACCACGAGCATCCGGCGACCCATGTTCATCCCCCGACCTTGCCGGCACCTCCGACGCAAAGACCGTCTCACGGCCGAACGGTCGGCGGCATCGGTAGGCCACTACCGATTCTCGGTGCGGGTCAGCGCTCGGCCGGGCAATCCTGGCTGAACACGTTGCGCCACTCGCGGCCGCGGCGGCTCCACAGCGAGCTGACGTACATCGACTCAGGTTCGCCGAGCTCCCCTTCGACGAGCCGGCGCCAATCGGCCCGGTACGCAAGCAGCACGTCGCTGTCGGACAGCACCATGATCCGCGCGTCGTGGAGCTCGTACTCGGCCACCGTCGGCCCGTCGGCGAGCTCTCCGGCGTGATCCGATCGATCGGCGAAACCCGTCGGGTAGACGCCGAGGAAGTCGTCCGACAGCAGCGCGGCGTCGGCCGCGGCGTCGCCGTGCCGCAGGGCCTCCCACACCTGGGTTTCCAGCTGGATGACCGCCTCGAGATCCAGGTTGTCGCTCACCATGCCCAGAGTCTCGCCGACGGCGGGCCGGCGGCCGCGTGCGACCACCGGCGCCCACTTGCGCCGCGCGAGAATCCGCTCCGCAAACGGATGGCCACGTGTCGCGAGTGCGGGGCGGGACGCAGCGATGAGGTTGTCGTTCATGCGACGGTTCGACATCGAAGTGCTCATCGAGCGGCGACGGCGCCGCATCGTGGGAGCGGCGCTGGTGACTGCAGTGGTTGTCGCCGGCTGCGGCTCGAACGGTTCGCCGACATCCGTGTCGACATCGTTGCCGCCGACGACGGTGACGACCCCGGCATCGATCACCACGCCTCCCGCGCCGCCGGGCCACGCCACAACCACCGCGCCCGTCGGCGGGACGAACGCGGTGCTCGCCGCCTACTGCACCAGCCTTCGGCTCTCGCACGGCGCAGATCTCGCGCTCTTCGACGACGCGATGCGTCCGATCCTGACCCGCGTGATCCGAGCGCGGGCCGGCGGCGCCGTCCGGGACGCCACGGTCGGGGCCGCGGCAAGCGCACTGGCGCGCACGGTCGCAGCGTCGACGGCGGCGTTGGAGATCTCGCGGGTGCCCGCACCGATCCGCGGCGACGTTCGCGCGGTCCGGATCGAGAAGCAGGCGATCCTCGAGCACGCGGTGGCGGCCGCGAACGGCGATGCTGCCGGCTTCGACTTCCTCGTCCAGGCCGAAAGCAACGGAGGTGGCGTGGTCGCGGCACTCAGCCGAATCGGCGTGTTCACGCGGGCGAGCTGCGGCGCCGACGCCGTGCGCTGACCGAACGCGCTGGAGCGGCCGACGGCGGGAAGGCTCAGGCCGGCAGGTCGTGCGCGGATTGCGCGGCGCGCAGCACGTCGACGATCTCGTCGCCCACGAGCTCGCTGCGCTCGAGGAGCGCGTCGCGCAAGGCAACGACCAGATGCCGGTTCGCGTCGAGCAGCCGCTTCACCTCGGCCTTGGCCGAGTCGAGCATCCGCTCCACCGCAGCACGGGCATCTTCGTTCGACAGCACCTTGCCGACGATGCCGGCCGAGAACGGCCCGCCCTCCACGGCTTCGAAGCTCACGAGCGAACCGGCCATGCCGAAGCTGCCGACCATGCGCGCCGCCACCGTGGTTGCGTGCGCGAGGTCGCTCGACGGCCCCGTGCCCGACTCACCGAAGAACAGCTCCTCGGCCGTCATGCCGCCGAACGCGATCTTGATGCTCACGAGCAGCTCGGAGCGCGTGTGCGTCCAGCGCTCCTCCGTGTCGGAGTGCGCGAGCAGACCGAGCGATTCACGGCGCTTGATGATCGAGAGCACTTCGAGCTTGTGCGTCTCACCACCCTCGAGGAACGCGACGACCGCGTGACCCGCCTCGTGGGTCGCGATCGTCTCCTTCTCGTGCTGCGTGTACTCGACCGGCTGCTGCAGACCGATCTCCTCGGTGAGCTTCGCCTGATGCACGTCGGTCCACGACATCGCCTGGCGCTCGTCGCGCAGTGCCCACACCAGCGCTTCGTCGAGCACATGCTCGATCATCGCCGGTGAGTACCCGATCGTCATGGCGGCGAGGGCGTCGCGGCGCTCGGGCCGGTCGAGCTCGGGATCGTGCGCCTTGCGCTTGAGGTAGTAGTCGAACAGCTCGCGGCGACCGGCGCGGCTCGGAACGTCGAAGTGGATCGAGCGGTCGAAGCGTCCGGGACGCAAGAGTGCCGGGTCGAGGTCGGCCGCGCGGTTCGTGGCTCCGATCACCAAGATGTTCGGCGCGTCGGGCGGCCGCTTCTTGATCTGGCGATGGCCGGGCAGCCAACGGTTCGCGCCGTCGATCCACACGCCCTTCACGCGCTTGCCGAACGTGGGCGTGTCGAACGACTGGAGCTGCACCAGCAGCTCGTTCACCACACCGGAGATGCCTTCGCCCGTGTTCGAGCGGTAGACGCCGGCTTGTTCGACCGAACGATCGAGGGGCGCCGAACGCATACCGGAGCGCGCGCCGGCGATCGCGTCGATCTCTTCGATGAACCCGATCGCGCCACCTTCTTCGGTTGCGGCGCGGCGCAGCTCCTTGAAGAACGAACGGATCTTGCGGTTCGTCTGGCCGTAGTACATCGATTGGAACGAGCTCGAGCTCACGAAGAAGAACGGCACGCCGGCTTCGCGCGCCATGGCCTTGGCCATGTACGTCTTGCCGGTTCCGGGCGGACCTTCGAACAGCATCGCCTTGCGCGGGCTGCCGCCCATCTGCTCCCGGAACGTGCGGTACGTGAGGAACAGGTTGAGCGTGCGGACGACTTCGTCCTTCACCATGCCGAGGCCGACCACGTCG
>JADGOO010000221.1 GCA_017882905.1 Acidimicrobiia bacterium
GAGCGCTCCCGACTGAAGGTGATCTCGACCTGCTTGTGCACATGCTGCGAACCGGGGTTGACCAGGGTGATCGTGGCGCTGGCACACGCATCGTGCCGGTTCCCGCGGTCGGCGAGGACGTCGGTGTCGGTCACGAGGTAGAGGAGGGGCGCGTCGAGCATCTGCTGCACCAGCGCGTGGCGGTCAGCGGTCGACATGCCCGCGAGGAGCGTGGTCGCCGCCGGGCGCAGGTCCCACGCGTAGAGGCGCGTGCCGCGCACGGCGATCGGTTGGCCGAGCAACAGCGTCAGCTCGGCGAGCTGCGGGGCACCGTGATCGGTGTAGCCGTTCGTGTCGAGCATCAGCGCCGAGAACCCCATCGCGGAGATGCCGCGCAGGAGCGCCGGCATCGGCAGCGCCGCAGCTGGCCACTGCCATTCGCCGTCGCGTCCGCGCACCCCCCCGGTGCTCCATCGCAGGGTCTTGGAGTGCAGGTAGGCCTCTTTGATCAGGTCGTAAGCCGACAGTGCCTGGATCGCCGTGTGCTCCGGAAAGTCGACGACCGGCAGCTCGAAGACCATCGCGTGCTTCGGAAGCTGTCGCTCGAGCGTGGCAACGAACGCTCCGTCGTCGTGCCAGGCCACGGCGCGCGCTCGGGGGTGCGGCATCTCGGCGGGCGACGCCTGGTCGAGCACACCGAGCACGACCACGACGGTCAGCAGCGCTGTGAAGGCCAGTCGTGCGCGCGGCCAACGGCGGTGACGCATGAAGACGCGGAGCCGATCGAGCAGGCGAGCGAACACGACGATGCTCGCGAACGCGACGACGATTGCCAGGCGGTTCCACGCCCGAACACCTTGGAGCCCGACGAGCTCGAGCACCCGACTCAAGCCGCCCTTCGTGCCGATCAGGAGCGCGCCGAGGATGATGATGCCGAGCCGGGCTTCGAACGCCCAGCCCCGGCGGTGCTCGGTGCGAGCGGCGCGGATCAGCACCGTCACCACTGCGCAGATCAACCCGATCGCCGCGGCGAGGCCGAGCTCGGCGGTGCCGAGACCCTCGCGACCGGGTTCGTAGAGGTGATCGGCGAGGGTGGCGAGCGGCGCGAAGCGGTGTGCGGTGACCGGGCTCAACAGCTCCACGAGGCGCAGCGGGTACCCCTCCGACGCGCCAGGGGCACGGTCGGGAACTCCCAGCTGGTTCGCGGCGTGCTGCCAGCGGAACACCAACGTGGGCAAGTTCGCCAAGACCGACGCCGCGAGCCCGACGCCGCCGAAGATGCCGGCCATGAGCAGCCGTCCGGGCCGCCGCCGAGCGATCGCGCTCACCACGGCGCAGATCGCGAGCAGCGACAGCAAGAAGGCCAGGTAGTAGATGCCCGTCACGCCGATGAGGACGGCGCCGAGGAGCAGCCACACCATCTGTCGCCACGACGTCCAGTGCCGGAGATCTCGTACGGATGGCAGGCCGTTGTCGGGCCCGAGCACCTTCATGCAGAGCAGCACGATGACGGGAACGCCCACGTAGAACGCGAGGTTCTCGTGGCCCACACCGTTTCGGAAGTGATACGGCGAGAGCGAGAACAACACGGCGCCCGCCAGCGCGGCCGCCCACGAACATCGCAGCGCGCGCAGCACGGGAAACGCGATGAGCGCGGTGAGCGGGAACGTGAGCAGCCAGAACAGGTTGAACGTGAGCGCGACGTCACCCGTCGCGTCGACCACCGCCTTCTTGATCGTGTAGGCCAGAAGGTCGCCGCCCATCGGCCACTCGGCCCACTGTTGCTTGAACGGCGCATTGAGCGCCGGATTCGTGTTGAACCAGCCCGTCTCGTGGATGTTCTTGATCAACATCATGTCGAGCGTGGCGTCTTGCTCGTCGTCGGTCGGCGCGTGCGAGTACTGGAACGGCACGTGCATCGGCTGACGCCACAGCTGCGCGACCACGGACACCGCGCACGCCGACAGGATCGCGGCGATGATGGCGCCGGCGATGAGCGACCGGCCCGCCGGCCCACGTCGCAACCGGCCCGGGCGCTGGCGGGCGAGAGGCACGATGCCGGAGACTAGGCGTCAGGACGTCAGGCGCAGCGGCACGCCACGGTCTGCTCGAGTACCTGCCAGCGGAACTGCACGAGCGGTGAGGCCTCGCCGCACCCCGTGCAGCTGATCCGCCACGCGGAACCGATGCGCGCGATCTCGAGCGGCGCCTGGCCCGTGGAGAGTCGCTTCGGCTCCACTCGCGGCTTGGCGATCTGGGGCAGCGACGCGAACTCGACCTCGAGGTACGGAGTCTCTTGCGGCTTCGGCGTGGGCAACCGGGGGCCGAGCTGGCGGATCGCCGCGTCGTGGCGCCAGGCCGATGGGCTGCGCCGGGCGAAGCTGCAGAACGCGTAGGCCGCTTCCACGCCGATCGCGGCCGCGAGCGCGTCGACCATGGCGTCGGCTTCGGCGGCGCTGACCGCAACGGAGCCGGGCGCGTCGGGGCGGAGGCCGGCCGCGGCCGCGTCGCGCTCGTAGGTGGCGAGCCGCTCGGGTTCTGCTACGTGCTCGGGGCCCGGCGCGGCAAGAAACTCGTCGAGCTCTTCGAAGCGCGCGCCGTCGAATACGCCGGTCGCCTCGGAGATCCGTTCGATCTCGTCGAGGAAGCCGTCGCGTTCCAGTCGGTTGGCGGGGTCTTCCAAGGTGTCCTTGGCGAACATGATCACGAACCGCGCTCCGACGCGCGGACGCTTGCGCCGCAAGATGCGGCCCATTCGCTGGATCATCTGGCGCCGGGTGCGGCTGGCGCTCATCACGATCCCGAGGTTCGCGTCGGGCACGTCGATGCCTTCGTCGAGCACGCGGGGTGCGGCGACGGCGTCGAGACGCCTCACGCGCAGGTCGTCGAGGATCTCGCGGCGTTGGCGCCGCGCGGTCGAACCGGTGATCAGATCGATCGACACGAACGGATCGAGACGGTTGATGGCATGGTTCGCCGCCCGTACGGTCTCGGTGAACACGAGCGCGCCGTCGGCGTCGCGGATCGCGGGCGCGAGGCGGCCGAGCAGCTCGTACTTGCCGCTGCTCTGCGCCACGATGTCGCGTCGCTTCGAGAACGCGGCGAGATAGTCACGCGCGGCGCGTCCGTCGGGCCCAGTATCGCGGTCGGCGAGATGCGCCACGGCGGCGAGGAAGTCGCCGAAGGGTTCCACGGGCATCCCCCTGACGCCGCGGAGGTGCTGACGCGCGTTGACGAGCTGCTGTTCCGTCGCGACGTACTCGGCTCGCTCTTCCACCGAGAGCGCCACGCCCACGAACGCGACGCGCGGCCGCGCACACACGCCGTCGTCGATCGCCTGCTCGAAGCCGTAACGGTGGCAGATGCCGCCGAAGTAGGGGAGCAGCAGCTCGGTGACGGCATCGTCACTTCGTTCCAAGGTGGCGGTCAGGCCGAGCCGCTCCTCGTACTCCGCCAGCATCGCCCGGCGGAGCGTCGCGCCGCCCAGGCCGTGGCACTCGTCGGCGATCAACAGCCCGCCGCTCGGACTGGGCGGGACTGGCTTGTACGCCGCCGCCGAGTGTCGGGTCGCCACCAGCACGTCACACGTTGCGGAGCCGTCGCGTCCGCTGTCGCCGAGGCGTCCGATGCGTGCGTGCGGGAGCGCTTCGGTGAGGCGACCGTGCCATTGCTCCATCAAGACGCGCGACGGCACCACCACGAGCACGAAGCGGCCGCGTCGCAGCGCGTCGGCCGCGGCGACGATGGCCACGTCGGTCTTCCCCGAGCCGGTGACGGCCTCGATCACGCCGCGACGGCCGCACTTCAGCCAGCTGACCAGGGCGTCGAGCTGCCATCGATAGAGCTCGCGCGGCGGCGAGCTCATGGTGGCGACCAAGGTTCAGCGTCGCTTTCGGTCAGGCATTCGGACAACCAAGGTACCGGCTGTCAGAGTGGTCGCGGACCTAGAGCCGGCTGCAGACCGCTTCGTGCCGGGCGCCGTCGTGGTCGAGTCGTTGGCCGGTCACGAGATCGCAGGAGATGCCGAGCACGGCGCCATCGCCGAATGGCGACCAACCGGAGCGAGGGAGCCGTGATTCGGGCATCTGCGAAGAGAGCACCTGTGCTCGCCCTACCACGACCACGCACCAGCCTGTGTCGCCGGAGGTGTCGATGTGATCGACCTCGAACGACACGATCGCGTCGTTCAGCGAGGCGGCGAGGTCGGACTCGGGCGCGCAGCGCACGAAGATGGTGCCGTTCTCGAGGCAGTAGCCGGCCGGCACGATCGTCGGCAGTGCGCGCAGGGTGAATCCCACGCGGCCGAGACGGGCGTGACGCAACAGCTCGAGGCACTCATGGCGATCGAGTGCCTCGAGCCGGTCGTGTTCTGTTCCCACGTGCTCGATCGTCGTTGGAACGGCGCGTGGTCGCCAGGGTCGAACGGCACGCCCGAGCCGGGCCCTCCGCCGCCGGGTTCGGGACTGTTGCCTCGGCGCGTTCGGCGAGAGGGATGGGTATGGTCGGAATTGGTCGTTCACCGGCCACCAGGGGGTTGCTGCGTGAACCATGATTGGCAGTGCGTCGACGGCAACGAGGCCGCCGCAAGGGTCGCGTATGCGTTGAGCGAGGTGATCGCGCTCTACCCGATCACCCCCGCTTCTCCGATGGGTGAGCACTGCGACGACTGGTCGGCGGCCGCGCGGCCCAACCTCTGGGGCGTCGTGCCCGACGTGGTCGAGATGCAGTCGGAAGCGGGCGCGGCGGGCGCGTTGCACGGCGCGTTGCAGAAGGGGGCACTCGCGACGACGTTCACGGCGTCGCAGGGCCTCTTGTTGATGATCCCGAACATGTTCAAGATCGCCGGTGAGCTCACTCCGGCAGTCATCCACGTCGCCGCGCGCACGATCGCCACGCACGCGTTGTCGATCTTCGGTGACCACAGCGACGTGATGCACGCGCGAAGCACGGGTTGGGCGATGCTGTCCGCCGGCTCCGTGCAGGAAGCCCACGACTTCGCGCTCGTGGCCCACGCGGCCACGTTGCGCGCCCGCGTCCCGTTCTTGCACTTCTTCGACGGGTTCCGTACGTCGCACGAGATCGCCAAGATCGAGGTGCTCTCCGACGCCGACATCGCCGCGCTGATCCGCGAAGACGACGTGGTTGCCTTCCGGTCTCGGGGTCTCACTCCCGATGCGCCGGTGGTGCGTGGTACTGCGCAGAACCCCGACGTGTTCTTCCAGGCACGCGAAGCCGCCAACGTGTTCCACGACGCGGTTCCGGGCGTGGTGGCCGAGGTCTTCGACGAGATCGCGGCGCGCACGGGTCGCCGCTACGGTCTGGTCGAGTACCACGGTGCAATCGACGCGGATCGCGTCGTCATCGTCATGGGGTCGGCCGCCGGCGCGTTGGAGGAGACGGTCGACGGCATGGTGCGCGCCGGCGCGCGTGTCGGGATGGTGCGCGTGCGGCTGTACCAACCGTTCCCGAGCGACGCCCTTATCGCCGCGCTTCCGCCTTCGGTGCAGGCGATCGCCGTGCTCGACCGCACGAAGGAGCCGGGCGCAGTCGGCGAACCGCTCTACCTCTCGGTCCTCGCCGCGCTGACCGAAGCGATGGACTGCCCCGAGCCGCCGTTCGCGCGCATGCCGCGGGTGATCGGAGGTCGTTACGGGTTGTCATCGAAGGAAGTGACGCCGTCGATGCTGAAGCCCGTCTTCGACGAGCTCGCGTCCGCGCGTCCGATGCGTCACTTCACCGTCGGGATCTACGACGACGTCACCCACCTCAGCCTGCCGATCGACACCGAGTTCCATCACCCTCGGCCGGCCGGCGAGGTGGAGGCGATGTTCTTCGGCCTCGGATCCGACGGGACGGTCGGTGCCAACAAGAGCTCGGTGAAGATCATCGGCGAGCACACGGACCTGTTCGCCCAGGGATACTTCGTCTACGACTCGAAGAAGTCGGGTTCGGTCACCGTGTCGCACCTGCGCTTCGGTCCGCAGCCGATCCGGTCCACGTACCTCATCGGCGCGGCCGACTTCGTCGCGTGCCACCAGTTCGGGTTGCTCGACAAGGTGAAGGTGCTCGATCACGCCCGCCCTGGCGCGACGTTCCTGCTCAACTCGCACTACGGCCCCGATGAGGTCTGGGACCACCTCCCGGTCGAGGTGCAGCGCAAGCTCATCGACGATCACATCTCGCTGTGGGTGATCGACGCCTACAAGGTTGCGCGCGACGCCGGCATGGGCGGCCGGATCAACACGGTCATGCAACCCTGCTTCTTCCAGCTGGCCGGCGTGTTGCCTCCCGACGAGGCGATCGCGCAGATCAAGGCCGCGGTCGAGACGAGCTACGCACGCCGCGGGCGGGCCACCATCGAACGCAACTTCGCGGCGATCGACCTTGCCCTCG
This sequence comes from Acidimicrobiia bacterium, assembly GCA_017882905.1. Lineage (GTDB taxonomy): Bacteria > Actinomycetota > Acidimicrobiia > IMCC26256 > PALSA-610 > Chersky-683. Next base: position 6,373 of record JADGOO010000221.1, read on the forward strand.
CCAACCTGCATCGCGTCGAGGTGCCCTCGACAGCAACGGGAGCGCACTCGCATGTCGGTGTCGTGAGCGAACACGCACCATCGTTCGTGCAGCAGGTCACCAGCCTGCTGCTGGCCGGTGACGGCGATCTCCTCCCTGTGAGCGCGCTGCCGGTCGACGGCACGTTCCCGTCGGGCACCGCGGCGTACGAGAAGCGCACGATCGCCAAGGAGATCCCCATCTGGGACGCCGACGTGTGCATCGACTGCGGCATGTGCGCGATCGTCTGTCCACACGCGGCGATCCGGATGAAGGTGTTCGGCGACGATGTGCTCGCGACGGCCCCGGCGGAGCATGTGAGCAAGCCGTTCCGGTCGAAGGACGTCAGCGGCTACCACCTCACGATCCAGGTCGCGCCCGACGACTGCACGGGCTGCGGCGTGTGCGTCGACGTGTGCCCGGCCAAGAGCAAGACCGATGTGAGCCACAAGGCCATCAACATGGAGCCCGTCGAGGACCACCGCGACGTCGAGCGCCGGCGGTGGGACGTGTTCCAGTCCATCGCCCCCCTCGACCGCAGCCTGC
>JADGOO010000222.1 GCA_017882905.1 Acidimicrobiia bacterium
ATGCATCGTGGCATCCTCGTCGCGGTGGTCGCCGCGGTTGTCGGCGCCGTGGTCGCGTTCGCGTTCCTGCCGGCGCGCGCGTCGAACCCGGAGGACTAGCAACATGGCCGGGCGCCCTCGTAGCATCGAAGCCGACGCGGCGATCCTCGAAGCGACCCTCGAGGAGTACAAGCACTGCGGCTACGGCGGCCTGTGCGTCGACGCCGTCGCGGCGCGCGCCGGTGTGAGCAAGGCCACGATCTACCGGCGCTACGCGTCGAAGCTCGACCTGGTGATGGCGAGCACCGTCGCGGCCGTTCCCGACGCGACCTCGCAGCCCGATACCGGCAGCCTGCGTGGCGATCTGATCCAGCGGCTGCACGCGCTGCGAGATCTCCTGCACGGAACCGGCCGCGTCATGCGGCGCCTCGTCTCGGAGCGGGGCGACTACGCCGAGCTCGACGCCGCCCATGCGCAGTTCGTGGCCGAGCGCCGCGCCGCCACCGCGAGCCTGATCGAACGGGCCATCGCCCGGGGCGAGATCGCCGCGGATGTCGATGTGGCCTTCGTGAGCGATCTGTTGGCCGGGCCGCTGTTCTACCGGTTCCTCGTGCACGACGACGTGGTCGACGACACCTACATCGAGCGGGTCGTCGACGCCGCCCTGGGAGCCGTCTGACGCTACGCGGGTTGATAGCAGTTGAACATCCAGCGCACGTTGAAGCGATCGAGGCACGTGCCCCAGTACGCGCCCCACGGCATGTCCTGGAGACCCGTCGCGCCGCTGCCGCCCTCGGCCAACGCCGCGTAGAGACGGTCGGTCTCGGCGCGCGTGTCGGGCTCCAGAGCGATTGTCACGTTGTTGCCGACGCGCAGTGCGTGGCCCATCGACTCGAGCATGTCGGATCCCATGAGCGCGTGACCGGCGAGAATGGGCAGCTCCACATGAGCTACGAGACCGCGCTCGGCCTCGGTCATCGCCGGTCCGGGCAGGTCGGCCATGCGGGTCGGCGGCGCGGTGAGCTCCGTGCCGAAGACCGCGCGATAGAAGTCGAACGCCTCCTCGGCGTTGCCCATGAAGTTCAGGTAGGTGCTGACCTTGCTCATGTTCGGCGTCTCCTCTGGTCGAGCGGGGCGAAGTGTGCCTGGCGTGGTTTCTCGTTCAGTTCGACGGCGCGGCCCCACGAAACTCATCGCTCGTCGTCGCGACGATTCTCGGGCAGAGCGCGTAACGTCGGCACGCTGCGCTCGAGCGACTCTGGAGGCCCGATGCTCACGACCGGCTTCAACCATGTGGCGGTCATCACCAAGGACGCCGACCGGTTCCTCGAGTTCTACAGCTCGGTGTTCGGCGCCGAGAAGTCGGTCGAGCTCGTCGACGGGCCCCCGGGCGACAAGTTCCGGCTGATGATCATCGACGTTGGTCACTACGCCGAGCTCAACGTGTTCGAGATGCCGAACAACCCCGAAGTGGATCGCCAGACGCCGGGCTTCGGCCGGGGTCGCATCGATCACCTCGCGCTGGCCGCCGAGTCGATGGAAGCGTTCGAAGAGATCCGCAGGCGGCTCATCGAGCGCGGTGCGGCCGACGAGTTCGTGACCGACTTCGGCAAGGTGCTCAGTGTGTTCTTCCGCGACCCCGACGGTCTCGAGTGCGAAGTGTGCGTGGAGAACCCCGACTGGGTCCCGGGCGTGATCAACCCGCCAGGAACACCTGCGGCGCGCTTCGCGTAGCCCGCGGGCCACGCGGCGCGTGGCGAGGCTCGATCAGAGGCCGGCGAAGGCGCTGTCGAGGATGTGCGTCTGTTCCACGTCGTGCACCTTCGACGATCCGGTCGCCGGGCTTGCGCTGGCGCGCCGGGCCACCGACCAGATCTGCACGCGGTCGGGCACGAGCCGGTGCATCACCTGGAGCGCGAACAACCGAGCGCCCATGTTCTCGGGCTCTTCTTGGGCCCAGACGACCGACTCGATCGCCGGATGGCGAACGAGCTCGGCGGCGAGCTCCGCTTCGGGGATCGGATAGAGCTGCTCGACTCGCAGCACGCTCGCCGGCGCGCCGAGCTCGTCGCGCCGTGCGATCAGCTCGTGGCCGATCTTGCCGGTGCACACCACGAGGCGCCGCACTGTGGCCGGGTCAGGTTCACGTGGGTCGGTGAGCAGCTTGCGGAACCCACCGGTCTCGAACTCGTGCACCGGTGACAAGGTCGCGGGCATGCGCAGGTAGCGCTTCGGCGTGAACACCACGAGCGGTTTGCGCTGCGATTCGAGCACCTGGCGGCGCAACAAGTGGAAGTAGTTCGCGGCCGTGGTCGGATAGCACACGCGAATGTTGTCCTCGGCGCACAGCGTCAAGAAGCGCTCGATGCGCGCGCTCGAATGCTCCGGGCCTTGGCCTTCGAAGCCGTGCGGCAAGAGCAACGTGAGACCACTGCGCTCGCCCCACTTGTCTTCCGCGGCAACGATGAACTGGTCGATGATGGCCTGCGCCACGTTGGCGAAGTCGCCGAACTGCGCTTCCCAGCACACGAGCGCGTCGCGATCGGCAACGGAGTATCCGTACTCGAAGCCCAACGCGGCGTACTCCGAGAGCACCGAGTCGTAGATCATGAACGGTGCTTGGTCGTCGCTCACGTGCTCGAGCGGCGTGTACTCCGCCTCGGTGTGGAAGTCGACCAGCGTGGCGTGGCGCTGGGAGAAGGTGCCGCGGCGGGTGTCTTGGCCGGCCACCCGCACCGGAGTGCCTGCGTCGAGCAGCGTGCCGAAGGCGAGGGCTTCGGCCGTGGCCCAATCCACTTCGTCGGCGTCGAAGCCCTTGCGGCGTTGTTCGAGGATTCGGAGCAGCTTCGGGTGAACGGTGAAGCCGTCGGGGAAGGTGCTCAACGACGTGATCACGCGTTCGAGCATGTCGCGCGGTGTACCCGTCTCGACCGACGCGCTCACTCGTGCCGGCTGCTCGTCGTCGTCGGCCCACGATGTGTTCTCGCCGCCGTTCTCGTGCGTGACGGTGAACGCGTGCTCGAGCTTCTGGCGGTAGTCCTCGAGCGCGTCCTCGCAGGCGCTGAGCGTGAGGTCGCCCCGGTTCACGAGCAGCTCGGTGTAGAGCTTTCGCACCGACCGGCGCTGGCCGATCAGCTCGTACATCCTCGGTTGCGTGAACGCGGGTTCGTCGCCCTCGTTGTGGCCGTAACGCCGATAGCAGACCATGTCGACGACGACATCCTTGGCGAAGCGCCGCTGGAAGGCGTAGGCGAGACGGATCACCCGCACCGCGGCCTCGGGGTCGTCGCCGTTCACGTGGAAGATCGGTGCCTGCACGGCCTTCGCGATGTCGGTCGCGTGCACGGTGCTGCGCGCGAAGTCGGGCGCGGTGGTGAACCCGAGCTGATTGTTCACGACGACGTGCAGCGTTCCGCCCACGTCGTAGCCCGGTAGCTCCGACAAGTTGAGCGTCTCTGCCACCACGCCCTGTCCGGCGAACGCGGCGTCGCCGTGGACGAGCACCGACAGCACGCGGGTGTGCCCCACGTCGAGCATCCGGTCTTGCTTGGCGCGCGCCATGCCTTCCACCACAGGATCGACGGCTTCGAGATGGCTCGGGTTCGCGGCCATCGTGACCGCGATCGTGTGGCCGTCGCGCGTCACGTGCTTGCCCGTCGCGCCCACGTGGTACTTCACGTCACCGGAGCCTTGCGGGACGCTCGGGTCGAGCTCACCCTCGAACTCGCGGAAGATCTGGCCGTAGCTCTTGCCCACGAGGTTCGCGAGAACGTTGAGGCGACCGCGGTGGGCCATCCCCATCACGACCTCCTCGACGCCGTCGGCTGCGGCGGCCTCGAGGAGGAACTCGATCATCGGGATGAGCGTCTCGGCGCCTTCGAGGGAGAAGCGCTTCTGGCCCAGGTACTTCGTATGCAAGAACTTCTCGAAGGCCTCGGCAGCGTTGAGTGACTCGAGGATCTGCTGCTTCTCGTCGAGCGTCAGCTCGAACGCCGTGGTGCCCTCGACATGGCTCTGGATCCAGGTCTTCTCTGCGGGCTCCTGGATGTGCATGTACTCGACGCCGATGGTGCGCGCGTACGCGTCGCGCAGCACGCCCATGATGTCGCGCAAGGTCATCATGCGGCTGCCGGCCAGGCCGCCCGTGGGGAACTCGCGATCGAGATCCCAGATCGACAGACCCCAGTGCTGCACGTCGAGCTCGGGGTGTGTCTTCGGCTCGGTGCGCGCCAACGGATCGAGGTTCGCGATCAGGTGGCCGCGCACGCGGTACATGTTGATCAGCTGCTGGACGCGGATCGACTTCTCGGCCAGCGCGGTGGCATCGTCGATCGGCTGGCTGTCGCGGCTCCACCGAGCGGGCTCGTAGGGCACGGCCAGGCTGTGGAAGATGGCGTCGTAGAAGCCGTCTTCGCCGAGCAGCAAGCGATGGATCGCGCGCAGGAACTCACCCGACTCGGCACCTTGGATCACGCGGTGGTCGTAGGTGCTCGTGAGCGTGACGATCTTGCTGAGTCCGAGGCGGGCGAGCGTGTGCGAATCGGCGCCCTCGTACTCGGGCGGGTACTCGATGCTGCCCACCCCCACGATCACGCCCTGGCCGGCCATGAGGCGCGGCACGGAGTGTTGCGTCCCGATCATGCCCGGGTTCGTGATCGACACCGTGGTGCCGGCGAAGTCGTCGGCCGTGATCTTGGCCGCGCGCACCCGGCGCAACAGCTCCTCGTAGGCCGCGTGGAACTGGGCGAAGTCGAGCTCGTCGGCCGACTTGATGTTGGGCACGACGAGGGTACGCGTGCCGTCGCTCTTCTGCTGGTCGATCGCGAGTCCGAGGTTCACGTGCTCGTGGCGCACGATCACCGGCTGGCCGTCGACGAGCCCGAAGCTCGCGTTCATGCCCGGTGCGACCCGCAGCGCCCGCAGCACCGCGTACCCGATCACATGGGTGAAGCTGACCTTGCCGCCGCGTGTGCGGGCCAGGTGGTTGTTCAGGATCTGGCGGTTGATCTCGAGGAGCTTGGCCGGGATCGAGCGGACCGACGTGGCCGTGGGCACGCGGAGGCTGGCCTCCATGTTCGTGACGATGGCCTTGGCCGGGCCGCGCAGCGGCTGCGGCGTCTCGCCGTCGAGCACGAGCGCCGTGTTGGCGCCGGGCGGCGTGGCGACGGTGGTGCTCGGGGTCGCGGGCCCGTTCGGCGTCGGGGTCGTTGGCGCCGCCGCGGGAGTCGGCGACGGCGCGGGGCTCGGCGCCGCGATCCGCGGGTGGTAGTCGGCGAAGAACTCCTGCCATGCCGGAGCGATCGACGACGGGTTCTCCTGGTAACGCCGGAACATCTCTTCGACGAGGCCCGCGTTCGGCCCGAGACTCTCGACGTCGATGTCCGTCACTGCACCATTGTCGCGCCCGGGGTCGGGTCAGGCCCGCATGAGCTCGCTGAGACGGAAGGCGAGGTCGAGCGCCTGGCGGGCATTGAGGCGCGGGTCGCACAACGTCTCGTAGCGATTGTCGAGATCCGCGGCCGTGACCTCGTCGCCTCCACCGAGGCATTCGGTGACGTCGTCGCCGGTGAGCTCGATGTGCACGCCACCCGGCCACACATCGGCGTCGTGGCACACCGAGAAGAACCCGGAGAGCTCGTCCATGACCGAGTCGAAGTGGCGCGTCTTGTAGCCCGACTCGTGTTGGTAGGTGTTGCCGTGCATCGGGTCGCAGGCCCACACGACCGGGTGGCCGCTGTCGCGCACCGCAGCCACGATCGGCGCCAGCAGATCGCGCACCTTGCCGGCACCCATGCGCGACACCAGCGTGAGGCGACCGGGCTGCTGGTCGGGATCGAGCTGCCGGCAAAGGGCGACGGCGTCGTCGGGTGAGGCGCTCGGGCCGAGCTTCACGCCGATCGGGTTCTCGACGCCAGCCAGGAAGTGCACGTGCGCGCCGTCGAGCTGGCGAGTGCGCTCTCCGATCCAGAGCATGTGGGCGCTCGTGTCGTACCAGTCGGCGCTGATCGCGTCGACGCGGGTCAGGGCCTCCTCGTAGCCGAGGATCAATGCCTCGTGCGAGGTGTAGATGTCGACCTCGTGGAGGGTGCGCTCCTGGGCGAGATCGATGCCGCACGCGGCCATGAACCGCAGCGCCCGGTCGATCTCGGTTGACAGCTGCTCGTAGCGCTCACCCTCGCGCGTGGTGCCCACGAACTCGAGGTTCCAGCGGTGCACCTGTGACAGGTCGGCGAAGCCGCCCTTCGTGAAGCTCCGCAGCAGATGGTGCGTGGCCGCGGCCTGCTCGTACGCGTGCATGAGGCGCTGTGCGTCGGGTCGGCGGGCGGCGGCGGTGAAGTCGAAGCCGTTGACGATGTCGCCGCGGAAGCTGTCGAGGGTGACACCGTCACGGGTTTCGGTGTCGGACGAACGCGGCTTGGCGTACTGGCCGGCGATGCGCCCCACCTTCAAGGTGGGCAACCCCGTTGAGTAGGTGAGCGCCACCGACATCTGAAGGATGACCTTGATCTGGTCGCGCACCTTGTCGGCCGAGAACTGGCCGAAGCTCTCCGCGCAGTCGCCCGCTTGGAGGAGGAAGCCGTTGCCCTCGGCGACCTGCGCGAGCTCGTTCGTGAGCGTGCGCACCTCGCCGGCGAACACGAGCGGCGGTCGTTCGGCCAAGGCCTCGAGCACCTGCTTCAGCTGCACGTCGTCGGGCCACGCGGGCTGCTGCACGACCGGATGCGTGCGCCAGCTCGCCGGACTCCAACTGGAGTCGGCGAGCACTAGAGGTAGGCGCCGGGCTGCTGGCGCATGTCGGGACGACCGTCGATCATCCGAGGCTGGCGCATCTCCTCGAACTGGCGTTGCGCCTGCATCTGCTGGGTGAACAGCGTGGCCTGGATGCCGTGGAACAGACCCTCGAGCCAGCCGACGAGCTGAGCTTGCGCGATCCGCAGCTCTGATTCACTCGGCGTGTCGGATGCGAACGGCAACGTCACCTGCGCGAGCTCGGCGCGCAGCTCGGGCGAGAGCACGCCTTCGAGCGCGGTCATCGACCGCTCGTGGATCTCACGCAGGAGGCGGCGACCGGCGTCGTCGAGCGGCGCGTGGCGTGCCTCCTCGAGCAGCGCGCGCACCATGCTCGCGATGCGGATCAGCTTGGTGGGCTGGGTGACGGCCTCGCCGTCGGCGCCACTTTCGCCATCACCGGTGGGGATGACCTGGTTGCCGTCGAGCACCTCGGGCTGCACGGCTGCGCCGGGCGCTTCGGGCGCTTCGGGCGCGTCGTGCTCGCTGGAGGGGGGCGTTGCGGTCACGGGCGTCCAGGTTACTGGGCGTCTTCGGGTGGCCACGAAGTCGTTCCGCCCGTGCGCGGGCCGGGCACGTCGCGGAACGTGTAGGGCACGGGCTCGCGCCCGGCCTGGCAGACCCAGCACTGGCCGGTCACGCCGCTCGTCACGAGCGCGAGCACGGCGTGGGCGATCTGCGAGGCGGGCATCACCGGGAAGCCCACGCGATCGAGTGCGTCCTTGGCGTCTCGGCCGATGATGTTGGTGTCGGTGATGCCGGGGTTCACGGTGTTGATCGTGATGCCGAGCGGTTCGAGCGTGGGGGCGAGACTGCGCACGAAGCCCACCACGAAGTGCTTGCCGCCGTCGTACACGGGGTCGGTCGGGAAGGCGATGATGCCCGCGAGGGAGCTCGTGGCCACGATCGCGCCACCGCCGCGCCGCTTCATCGCGCGCACCGCAGCACGCGCGCCATAGACGACCCCGTCTACGTTCACGCGCTGGATCCGGTGATACGTCTCGTCGTCGAGTGCAGTGATGTCGGCGACGCCGATGGCGATCCCGGCGTTCAGGTAGGCGATGTCGACACCGCCGAGGTCGGCCTCGCAGCGCGCGAACGCCGCGTCCACGTCGGTGGTGTCACCGCAGTCGGCGGCGACGAAGATCCCGCCGATCGCGTCGGCAACCGCGCCACCCCCTGCGGTGTCGCGGTCGACGACGCACACGCGTGCGCCCCGTTCGGCGAGCAGCTCGCTCGTGGCACGACCGATGCCGCTCGCGGCGCCTGTGACCAGCGCGACCTTGCCGTCGAGATCACCCATGAGTCCGAACCGTAACCGCGTGATCGGGGCGCGTCAGCGCAGCTCGCGGGCCACGGCGCGCAGCTCGTCGCGGAACGCCGGGTCGGCGATGTCGGCGAGCGCCACCGCCCGCTCGCGCACGGTTCGGCCGCGCAGCTCGGCAACCCCGAACTCAGTGATCACCACGTCGAGCTGATGCCTCGGGGTCGTGATCACGGTGCCGGCCTCGAAACCGGCCACGATGCGCGAGACCTTCGTGCTGCCACTGAGCGCCGTCGACTTCAGGCACACGAGCGAGCGGTCTTCCAGCTCGATGCCCGACGCCGACACGAAGTCTTCGTGACCGCCGATGCCCGAGAACTGGTGCCCGTGCAACGTGTCGGCCACGACCTGGCCGTAGAGATCGACGGCCAGTGCACCATTGATCGTGACCATCCGGCGGTTGCGCGCGATCACGTCGGGCGCGTTCACCAGCTCGACGGGCAGGAAGCGCACGAGCTCGTTGCCGTCGAGCCATTCGTACAGCTCGGGGCTTCCGAGCGCGAATGTGGTGACGGAGATGCCGTCGAACTGGCCCTTGCCGGCGTTCGTGATCTTGCCGGCGCGGTGCAACGCCATCAGGCCCGATGTGAACATCTCGGAGTGCACGCCGTAGTCGCCACCGTCGCCCTCGGCGAGCAGCGTGACGATCTGTGACGCGATGCTGCCAATCCCGGTCTGCAGCGTGCAGCCGCTGTGGAGGTACGCCTGCGCGAACGTGGCGATGGTGCGCTCCGCGTCGGTAGGCGGCGGGTCGACGAGTGCGTACAGCGGGTGGTCGCCCTGCACGATCACCGCGGCCTCGCTGACATGCAGGCGATGGGGATGTTCCGGCGGCAGTCCGAGCGTGCGGGGGAGCGCATCGTTCACCTCGACGATGAGCATCCGATCAGGGTCGGCACCGCAGCGGTGCAGCTCGCCGACGGTGGCGCCCGCGTGCAGGGCGAGCGACATGTAGCCGTCGGCGTCGGGTGGTGTCGCGGCCGTGGCCATGACGCGCGGCCGCACGCTCGACAGCACCGGCCCGAAGCGCCGGAAGTCGGCCGGCGCGAACTCGATGGCGGCCCCCGAGTCGGCGAGCGCGCGCTCGGCCGGTCCGAAGAAGCCGCTCGTGTAGTGCACACCCTGCCGCGCGAACAGCTGGTACAAGTCGAGCAGCAGCGCGCCGTACAGACGCAGGTCGGTGTAGTCGTCGCGCGTGCCGAGCGCGGTCAGCAGCGACGCCGGCTGGCCCGGTCCGAGGGGGAAGCCGAGCGAATCGCGCGGCTGGATCATCGCTACGGCGACGTCGATGGGAGCGGCCCGCATGGGCCGACATCCTGGCACCGATCGCTACGACGCCGCGGTCACGCGTTGAAGATGATGAGCCGTTCCTCGGTCATCTCACGAACGGCCCACTGCGGGCCCTCTCGCGTGTTGCCGCTGTCGCGCAGGCCGCCGTACGGCTGCTGATCGGCGCGGAACGTGGGCACCTCGTTCACGAGCACGCCGCCGAAGTCGAGCGTGCGCGCTGCCGTGAACGCGTCGTTCAGGTCGTTGGTGAACACCGCGGCTTGGAGGCCGTAGCGCGTGTCGTTCGCGAGACGCAGCGCGTCGCGGTAGTCGCGATACTCGGCGATGCCGACGACCGGGCCGAACACCTCGAGCGCGCACACCTTCATCTCGTGCGTCACGCCCGTGAGCACGGTCGGCTCCAACACGCCGTCGTTTCCGAGCGAGCCGCCCGTCGCCACACGCGCGCCCTGGGCACGCGCCTCGTCGACCCAATCGGCGACGCGGTCGCGCTCGCCCTTGCTGATCAAGGCGCTCACGTCGGTGGCCTCCGCCATCGGGTCACCCATCACGAGGTTCTTGACGTGATCGACGAGCGCGTCGGTGAACTGCTGCGCGATCGATTCGTGTACGAACACGCGCTGGGTGCTGATGCACGACTGGCCGGCGTGGCTGAACCCGGCAACCGAGATCTTCTTCGCCGCGGTCTCCCAATCGCCCGACGGTTCGATGATCACCGGTGCGTTGTTGCCGAGCTCCAACCCGACCTTCTTGCGGGCCGCCTTGGCCCGGATGCCCCACCCGACCTCGGGCGAACCGGTGAAGGTGATCATCGCGATGTCGTCGTGCTCGACGATCGCATTGCCGACCGAGCCTCCGCCACCGGTGACCACGCTCACGTGGCCCGGCGGGAGCCCGCACTCGTCGATGAGCAGCTCGACGAGGCGGATGGCCGACAAGGGCGTCTGGCTCGCGGGCTTGAGCACCACGGGGCAGCCGGCCGCGATCGCGGGCGCCAGCTTGTGCGCCACGAGGTTGAGCGGGAAGTTGAACGGGCTGATCGCGCCGACGATGCCGACCGGGACGCGCAAGGTGAAGGCGAGCTTGCCCACGCCGGCCACGCTCGCGTCCATGGGCACCATCTCGCCGGCGAGGGTGCGTGCCGCGACGGCGGCGAACTGGAACGTGCTCACCGCGCGCTGCGCTTCGACGCGCGCGGTTCGGATCGGCTTGGCCGCCTCGCCCGCGATGATGCGCGCCATCTCCTCGACGCGGGCGTCGAGGGCGACGGCCGCGGCATCGAGGATCGCCGCGCGCTGGTGCGCGGGGAGCGGACCGGCCTCGCGCACGGTGCGGGCCGCGCGTACGGCGACGTCGACGTGTTCGGTGCCGCACGCGGGGACCCGCCCGAGGAGCGAGTCGTCGAAGGGCGATCGGACCTCGATCCACTCGGATGTGACGACCCGTTCGGCGCCGATGGGAAGTGCGTGGTCGGTGGCAGTGCTCACGTAACGAGCCTACGCACCAACGGATCGCGGATCACGGGGTCGTGTACTGCGGAACGCCGATGCGGTAATTTCTGCGGCGGGCGGGCATCCGGTGGGGAGCCCGTGACTCCGTGGGGGTGTCATGGCTGGTGGTTCACGTCGCCTCGACGCGCGCGTCGGCGACATCATCGTGTTCGAGCCGAAGCCGGCCGGGGGCGGCGGTATGCCGCTGTCGCAGAGCGTGGTCATCGTCGACGAACGGCCGTACTCGCACGCGGTGCTCGTCGACGCCGTCGATCTGCCGTACCAAGTGCTCTCGGCGAACCAAGGTGTCGAGGGGCTCGCGAGCGGCGTCAATCGGATCGCGCTCTCGATGTTCTCGGAGAATCGTGGCTTCGCGGTGCTGCGCCCTCCGGTGAGTGCCGACGCGGCATTGTCCGCAGTCGACTGGGCGCGTCCGTATGTAGAGGCCGGTAGCGGGGGTGATCGGTCGAACTTCGGATGGGAGGAGCTGGTGCTCGCCGCGGCCGCGGGGTTGACCCGCCAGATGACGCCGCACTCGGGCGGCCGCGAGATGCTGTGGACGCGTGTGCATGATCTGTCGTGGGATCTCGAGATCTTGCCGTGGCAACCGCGGCGCTGGGACTGCTGTGAGTTCGTGGTGCGGTCGTTCGAGGGCGGCATGGCGCCGCTGGGCATCACCGAATCGGACCCCAAGATCTACCGCGCCGGTACTGCGCTTCGGGCGCTGATCACGATGTGGACGAAGTTCGCCGTACACAGCCTCAGCGGCATACCGCACCTGCTGCACGAGCGCTACGAGCACGAACACCACGCTCATGTCGTGCCCGACGCAGAAGCGAACGAGAAGCTGCTGTTCGACGCGTGCCGTGACGCCGATGAGAGCCACCGCTTCGAGGTCCGTCAGCTCGTTCGCCTGCTCGACGCGGTCGAGCGAAAGGTGCGGGCGCGCGTGCGGCCCGCGATCCCGCCGAAGCCGCCGAAGTGGCCGCCGCAGATTGGCGAGGCAGCCTGGGCGCCATTCATCTCGCCGCGGATGCTCGAACAGGCTTGCGAGGTTCGCGCGACCTACCTCCCGGGCGAGGTTGTCGTCGCCTAGACGCACGCGCCGAGGTACGACTCCCACGCGGCGGCGTGGGGTGACTTCACCGCGCGTGCCGCACTGGCCCGCGCTGCCTCCGCTGTCGCGCCGTCGCCGAGCATCTCGGCCACGCGCGCCCGCCACCAGTCGGTCGGGCCGTACACGCCAGCGCCCACACCGGCCACGGCGAGGCGCCCCTTCCACTGCGCCAGGCGGGGGACCAGCCAACGGCCTTGGCCCTCGTCTCCGATCGCGACGGCCGCGTCGGCGGCGAAGACGAGACCCACATCGGGAAAGCGGATCACGCCCGAGTCGTACGCGCGCGCGAACAGGCGCAGCTGATCGGCGGCCTCTTCGGCGCGACCCTCGATGCCCGCGAGCGCGGCCGCGAAGACGGCATGCCACGCCGGGATCGAGGTCGGCCCCTGCACGAACCGGTCGATGATGCCCACGAGCGGCGCCAGCGTCCCGTCGCGCAACGACACCGAGATCCGGAACATGGAGTACGCGTTGAGCGCGTCGGGGATCTCGAGGTCGGTGCCGACCGCGAGGGCCTCGCGAGCCGCCGCGTCGCCGGCGATCGGACCGTGCCGGAGGTCGACGAACGCGGCATCGAAGAGCGAACACGACCAGCGGTAGCGCGGCAGTGGGTAGGCCGAGACCGCGTCGTCGAGCGCAGACTTCGACGCGATCGCCGCATCGAAGTCGCCGATCGCGAGCAGCAGCGCGGTGCGCAGCTCGAGCCCCCGCAGCACGAGCTCGCGTTCCCCGGCGCGCGCCGCGGCGAACACGAGATCTTCGGCGCGCTGGAGCGAGCGCTTCGTGACCGGACGTGCCGCGATCCGGGCCGCGTCGATCGCGGCCCGCAGCGCCAGGCCGTCGTCGTCGTTGTCGCGAACGAGCTCGTGGGCGCGCTGCAAGAGGGGATGGGGGATGTCGCGGTCGGCAATCGCGATCTCCCGTGCGTACGCGGCGATCACCCGGAGGTGGAGCGCGTCGTCTTCGGGCGGCGTGTCGACCGACGAGCGCAAGCGAGCGATGCGTTGCGCATCGCCACCCACGGTGCCGCCGTGCAAGTCGCCGCCGAGCGCCGCGCGCGCCGCGCCGGCCGTGTCGCCGACCGAGAGCGCCTCGGTGAGCAATGTGTCGTAGCTCGTGGCCGCCTCGCGCCGCCGGCCTGCAGATTCGAGGGCGATCGCATGACGAAGCCGCACGTCGTAGTCGGCCTCTCGACGCGCCGCCGCGGCGAACAGCTCGGCCGCGAGATCGAAGCGGCCGGCGGCAAGCGCACCTTCGGCGCCGGCGAGCAGGCGGGTGCGCGCGGTCGTCATCTCGACGAGGTCGCCCGCCTGCGCGATGTGGCGCGCCACGTCGATGTCGCTTCCGCCCAGCTCGGCGAACACTTCTGCCGCGCGCGCGTGCAGTGCCGCGATCTCGTACTCGGTCATCCGCATCGACAGCGCAATGCGCAGGAGATCGTGGTCGAAGATGATGCGGCCGCCCGGCGCGTGGCGAAGCAACCCGGCTCGGCGAGCGAGATGCACGAGTCGCCCGCATTCGGCCGGCTCGTAATCGGCGACCGCAGCCGCGAACGTGGGGTCGATGCCCGACGGCTCGATCGTGATGATCTCGAGCAGGCGCGTCGCATCGGGCGGGAGCTGGGCGAGCCGCGCGTCGAGCGCGAGCTCGAGCGCGGCGGGGAGCCCGTCGCGGCCGTCGATCGATTGGGTGATGCCGGCACGGAGCAGGGTCGTGGCGAGGAACGGGTTGCCGCCGGTGAGTCGGGCCAGGAACTCGCCGATGCGGCGCCGTTGGGCGCGCGCCACCCGGGGAACGTCGGCCAGGCGGGCGAGGCATTCGGCGTCGAGTGGGCCGAGCGCCACCGTCTCGCTGAGCGGCGAAGCCGCGCACGCCTCCAGTGTCGCCGCGAAGTTGGGCGCGCTGTCGGTGTCGGGAGGGCGATGCGCGACCACCACGCTGACTCCGGCGAGCGGGCGGCGCGCCATCATCCGCAACGCGGCGAGCGTCACGGGTCCGGCCCATTGTGCGTCGTCGATCACGACCATCACGTCGAGGTCGATCGCGTCGACACGGGCGCCGAGCGCGGCGACGAGATCGCGTGCCGCGGCTGGTATCGGCGCCGTTGCGTCGACGCGACCGCCACCGACGGCTTCCGGGAGCGCCCCGTCGTCTTCTGGCGGCGCGCACTCGGCCAAGAGCGTCACGACGTCGTCGCGCGCAGCCAACGCGCTCACGAGTGCGCTCTTGCCGATGCCGGGCTCGCCGGAGAGCAACACGAAGCGCCCGCGCCCCGGGTCGGGCGCGCGGGCCAGTGCGAGCTGCTCGGGCTCGCGCCCGACGATCGTGGTCGCCGGTTGCGCGGAACGCCCGTTGCTCGCGGCGACGTGCGCAAACGGCGCGAGCTCGGGCAGTGGCGGCTCGTCCCGCAAGATCGCGGCCTCGGTCGCTCGCAGTGCCTCGCCGGGCTCGATGCCGAGCTCGTCGGCGAGGGCCCGCCGGGTCGCGGTGATGAGCCGCAAGGCGTCGGCGGGCCGGCCGTCGAGAGCCAGCGCGCCGGCCACGATGCGCGCCATCGATTCACGGGTCTTGCGCTCAGTGACGAGCCCGAGGCCGGCTGCGACGGCGAGCGCCGGCCGGCCGCTGCGCACGAGCAGCGCACAGCGTTCTTCTTCGGCTTGGCCCCGCAGCTCCTCGAGCCGCCGCGCCGCGCCGTCGAGCGCGGGCGGGCCCGGCGCGTCGACGAACGGTGTGCCCCGCCAGGCGGCGAGGGCGCGATCCAGCACATTGAGGCGAGTGGCTTCGTCGCCCGCGACCTCGTCGCGGCGGCCGACCACGGCATCGAGCCGCCAGGAGTCGACAGCGTCGGTAGGAAGGTCGAGGCGGTATCCGCCCCCCGAACGGACCAGGCGGTCGCCGTCACCGTCGAAGACGTTGCGCAGCCGGGAGGCCACGACCTGCAGGGCGCCGACCGGGTTGACTGGCAGCCCGTCGGCCCAGAGCTCCTCGATCAGCTCGTCGGTCGACCAGTGGCGGGCGCCGTCGCTCACGAGCACCGCGAGCAGGCGGCGCACCTGGATCCGCTCGATGGACCGGACCACGCCGTCGTGCAGCAGATCTACGGGCCCCAGCACCCGTACGCCGAGCATCCAGCCAGCATCGCACGTCGCGCGCGGTCCGGAAAGCGACCGGAAAGCCGCCTCCGTCAGGCTGCTCCTGGCAGCCCGGTCCCGGAACCGAGTGTTCGGTAGGTGGGGGTTCCGGGGCCGCTGGCTTGCCGGTGGCGCGGGCTACCAGAAGTCGTAGAGGCGGCGGGCGTTGAGCTCGCCGATCTGGCGCGCCTCCTCGTCGGGCACATCGTGCACCGCTTCGGCGAGCACCTTGCGGCTGTCGGGCCAGTTCGAGTCGTTGTGGGGGAAGTCGCACTCCCACATCAGCTTGTCGAGGCCGATCAGGTGGCGGTTGATGATCGCGTAGCGGTCGGCGACCATGCAGACCCAAAAGTGCTCGGCGAACACCTCCGACGGCAGCTTCGAACAGCTCACGCCGTCGTAGCGGCTGCGCTGCCACGTGTAGTCGAGACGTTCGAGCACGTAAGGGACCCAGCCCGCGCCGCCTTCCGAGAGCGCGACCTTGCATCCGGGGTGCTTCTCGACGGCTCCGGAGAAGATGAGATCACCGAGCGCGCTCATGCTGTTCACGCCGCACAGCGCGATGCCGACCGACGGCGTCGAGTCGGGCGACGGCGACAGCAGCCCTGACGACGTGCCGATGTGCATCGACAGCGGCAGACCGGTGTGTGCGGCGGCGGCGAACACGGGATCCCAGTGGCCGGTGGGGAACGATGGCAAGCCGATCGGGTATGGGTTCTCGACGAAGATGACCGCCTTCGATCCCTTCGCAGCGCAGCGCTCGATCTCCTTGGCGGCGAGTTGCGGATCCCACAGCGGGATGAGCGTCTGCGGGATGAAGCGATCGGGATACGCCGCGCACCACTCGTCGAGCATCCAGTCGTTCCATGCCTGCAGGCACGCGAGCGCGAGGTCTTTGTCGGTGGCCTCGAGGAAGCGGTTGCCACCGAAGCGCGGGAAGGTGGGGAACAGCAGCTCGGCCCAGACGCCGTCTTCATCCATCGAGCGCACGCGTTCGTGCACGTCGTAGGCGGCGGGGATCATGTCGGGGTACCGGCGGGCGAAGAGATCGTCGCCGCGCCCCTGTTCGCCCTCGCGGAAGTAGCGCGTGTGCACGTTGCCCTGGAACTGGAGCGGGTAGAAGCGACCTTCCCACTCCCAGCCCTGCACGCCCGGCTCGGGCTCCACGATGCGCGGCGCCTCGTCGCGGTAGCGCGGCGCGATGTGGTCGATGAACACGTTCGGCGGCTCGATCACGTGGTCGTCGACCGAGATGAGCTTGGTGTCGTCGGTGAGCACATCGCGAGCGTACCGAAGCCGTACAGTGCGACGCTCAGCCATGATGCACCAGCGCGCGACCACTCTCCAGCGGGTGCTGCTCGCCGCGATCCTCCTCGCGTGCGTGCTCGGGAGGGGCGCCTACGTGGTGCACGTGGCCCACAGCGATCCGTCGAGCACTTCGAGCGGCGATACGAAGAGCTATGTGCGGCCCGCGCTGGCACTGGTCGACGAAGGCCACTTCAACCACACGGTCGGCCAGAGCGAGCCCGAGTTCATCCGCACGCCGGGCTATCCATTGTTCATCGCCGGCTCGTACAAGGTGTTCGGCGTGGATCTCACAGCGCTCCTGCTGATGCAGGTGGTCGCGAGCGCATGCTCGCTGCTCCTCGTGTACCTGCTTGCCGCCCGCATGTGGTCGGCATGGATCGGTCTCATCGGCGCGGCGCTCACGTTGCTCGAACCGTCACAGAACCTTGCGACGGCCAAGGTGCTCACCGAGTGCCTGGCCACGACCCTGCTGCTCCTCGCGGCGTGGGCTGCGTACCGCGTGTTCGACCGCGAGAAGCCACCTGCGCTGTGGGCCGGTCTGTTCGGGCTGGCGCTTGCGGCCGCGACCATGGTTCGGCCCATCACCTACTACTTCCCGCTCTGTGTGATGGTGCTCTTCGCGTACCGGTTCGTGCGCCGCCCAACGACGCGGCGCGCGGTGGTGGCGGCGACGGTCGCGTTCCTGGTGCCGCTCGTCGCGATCATCGGTGGCTGGCAGCTGCGCAACCATCGGGAGGTCGATTCATGGCGCCTCAGTGGGGTGGAAGCGAAGAACTTGTACGCGTACCGCGCCACGGCGGTGCTGGCCGACGTGCGCGGTACGCACATCCTCGCGACCGAGCATCAGCTGCACGTCGAGCTCCCGCGCCTGCCCAACGAGACGCAGGGCTCCTACTACGGACGCATGTACCAGCGCGCCACGCACATCCTCGAAGAACACCCCGTTGCAACGGTCAAGGTCACCTTCCTCGGTCTCGTGAGCGAGGTGGCGGGCGTGCGCCTCACCCTCAACGGCCTCGCGCTCGTCGGTGTCGAGACCGTCGCGCTCGCCGGGTTGTACGTCACCTACGCCTTGAGCATCTACGGAATGGTTCTCGTGCTGCGCCGGCGCCGGCATCGCCTGGCGCACATCGTCGTGATGTTGACGGTGGCGTACGTGGTGCTGCTGTCGGCGGGCCCGGAGGCCTACGGCGGGCGCGGCGAGCGGTTCCGTGCGCCGATCATGCCCTTGGTGCTCATCTACGCCGCCATCGCAGGCGCGGAGCTCGTCCGTCGCTTCCGCCCTGCCGGTCGACTGCACGCGGCGCGCTAATTTCCGGTTGATGGCAGCCCGGTCGACCAGCGCGAACCGGGTGCGGGCGTGAACGTCGGCGAGCTCGCCGACGAGCTCATCTCGCAGTGCGTCACGGTCACCGAGCGTGTGTTCGCCGCGCACGCGCCCGACGGCCGGTTGCCCCGCGTGTTCGCCGGTCATCTGGTCGGTGCCGATGTGCGCGCCGATGTGCTGTTCACGTTGACGCATCTCGGAGCGGCGGGCGTCATCGAGATCGGCGACGCGCCGATCGACGATCTGATCACCGCCTTGCTGCGCGACATCGACGGTGAGGCCACGCACTCGTTCTTCTCGTACCGCGTCGCCGAGACGCTGCTCGACGCGGGTGCCTTCGCCGGCAATGCGCGCCTCGCCGGGCTGAGCGACGCACAACGGGGCGAAGTGGCGCGAGCGTGCGACAGCTCGTCGTTCCTGCCGCTGCTCGACCAGGGCAAGCTGCCTCGCAACTACATCGCGGTGCTCGCGCGCTGCGAGCAAGCGCGGCTTCGCCTTGGTCTCATCGACGACCGCGCACGGGTCGACGATCTGGTGGCCCGTCTGCGTACCGTGCTCGCTGCGAATCCACGTCACTGCCTCGACGACTCCCACGACGGGGCGGGTCGCTACGACATCTACACGCCCGATGTGTGGTTGTTCTGCGAGCCGCTCGCCGAAGCGATCGGTTCGGAGTGGCGGGCCGGTCTCGCCGACGCCCTCGCGCTCGTGGAGCGCACGGTGGGCAGCGACGGAACCGCGATCCCGTGGGGTCGCTCCACCGGCGTGCTCTCGATCGCGCTCACCGTCGAGCTCGGCGCCGCCGCGTTGGCGCATGGCGTGG
Organism: Acidimicrobiia bacterium; assembly: GCA_017882905.1. Classification (GTDB taxonomy): domain Bacteria; phylum Actinomycetota; class Acidimicrobiia; order IMCC26256; family PALSA-610; genus Chersky-683. Next base: position 18,579 of record JADGOO010000222.1, read on the forward strand.
GCGACGCGCCCGAGCGCTGGTTGCGCCGGTCCGCCGACGCGACCGCGTCGATGGAGGGATGGTTCGGCGCCGACGGTGTGGTCAACGCGCACCAGCATCGGGACCAAGACGCGTATCGCGGACCGGCCCGCCGCTTGCAGCTCACGTTCGATCTGCTCGGCAAGCTCGCTTGGGCGGCACGCACGTTGCGCGCGCTGGCCGACGGATCGGCCGGCACCACCCACGACGGCCGCGCGCTCGACTCGATCACTGCGGCGCGGCGCGCCGATGCGTATCCCGCGCTCGACGAGCTGGTTCGCTTCGACGACACGACCACGGCGCGTGTCTGGACGTATCGATCGCCCGCGCTCGCGTGGTCGCTGCCGTTCGTCGGTCCGGCTCGCAGCCACTACCTACCTGCGCCCGTGCGTCCCGGTCTGTTCGAAGTGCCGGTGGATCGTGATCTGCCGTGCTGGGCGCCGTTGGCGATCGCCGGCCACGAGCGCTTCGTCGGCGGTGGGCTGCCCGCGTCGGTCGAGCACGCCGCCGGTCGTGTCACGGCGCACTACTCCGGCTTCGTGCCCACCACCGACACGTTCGCCGCCACGGGCGGTCGTCGCGCTCCTGGTCTCGGCGCGATCCGCGACGCAGCGAAGCGTCTCGCTGCCGGTCGCGCGCCTCGTCTCGACGGCACCCGCACGGCGTCGTGGCGCGTCGAAGGCCGCACGCTCGTGCTCGACGACGCGTTGCACTTCGCCGAGGCTCCGCAGGCACTCGCGATCTCGATACCCGAGACGGGCACGCGCCCGCTGCTCGTCGACTTCGAGTGCGACGCGCCGCATGTCGCGGCAGCGATCGATGTCGACGGCATCGCCGAGTGGCGCAGCTCCTGGTCGCAGATCACGCGCGTGCATCAGCTCGACATCGACCCTGCCCGCGCTGTGCGGTACACAGCTCGGGTCACGCCGAAGCTCCGGATCGCGTCGAGCGCGCATGGCCACCACTACGAACGGTCGCTGTTCGGTCCGTTGGCCGACCGCGTCGTCACCGGTCCCGGGTTCGACGACGTCGATGTGTTCCATCTGCACTGGCCCGAATGGGTCGAGTTCGGCGATCTCGACACGCATCGAGCGCTCGTTCGCAGCCTCGCGGCGCGCGGCATCCCCACGGTGTGGACCGCGCACAACCTCACGCCCCACCTCAAGCTCCCGGAGCGGTTCGATCCGCTCTACGCGCTGTGGGCGGAGCACGCCGCGGCCGTGATCCATCACAGCGAATGGGGCCGGGCGCAGATGCTCGCCCGGTACGAGTTCGGTGCGCAGGTCGAGCACGTGGTCATTCCGCACGGCCACTTCGGAGGGCTCTGGTCTGATGAGCTGAAGGCCACCGATCGAGCTGCCGCCGAGGCGAGGCTCGGTCTGTCACCGTGTGCGTTGCGCATCGGCATCGTCGGCGCACCGCGTGCGGAGAAGCTCACCGAAGACTTCGCAGCCGGGTTCGCAGCCAGTCGCCGAGACGACGTGCAGCTGTGCGTGTGGGCGCTCTCGAAGTGGGACGACCTGCCCGACGACCCGCGGATCACGATCGCCGAGCGCTACCGCAACGTCGATATGGCCACCTACGCCACCAGGCTGGCTGCGTGCGACCTGCTCGCGTTGCCCTTCGATCCGAGCGGCGAGATGCTGGCCACGGGGACGGCCGCCGACGCGATCGGTGTGGGCCTTCCCGTGCTCGCGACGGATTGGGGCTTTCTCACCGAGTACTTCGGTGCCGCGTGCTTCTCGATCGGTGACGGATCTCCGGGCGCGGTGACGGCCGCAATCGACGCGCTCGACGCGGCGATGCTGCCTGAGGCCCGGTCCGCTGTCGTGGCGTTGCGACCGCGCTTCGAATGGGAGCCGATCGCCGAGGCCACCCACGCCGTGTTCGATCGTGTCGTGACACGCGGAGTCAGCGACTGACCGCGTCGCTACCTCGCGGCGTCATGCACCGTGTGCCGCGAACAGCGCGGCGAACTGCGCCAGCGCATGATCCCAGAGCACCGTCGTGCGCTGTTCCCAGGCCGCAGCCTTCGCTCGCTCCACGGCGCTGCGGTCGTCGCAGAGCGACTTGAGTCGCCCTGCGATGTCGTCGACGCTCTCGTCGACATCGACGATCCACGATGCGTCGGGAAGTGTCTGCTCCGCGCTCCCGCCGGCGGCAGTGCCGAGCACGGCGAGGCCCATGCTGTGGAACTCGCGGATGCAGTTGCCGCCACCTTCGGCTCTTGACAGCAGGCAGCCCACATCGGCCGCACCGACGATCTCGAAGAAGCGGTCTTCCTCGGTGCCCTTGCGGAGGTACCCGTGCCAACGAACGCCCGGCGTGTCGGCGAGATCTGTCGGCACGTCGGCTTGGGCCGGTCCGATCACGTCGAGCGTGATGCGCACACCACCGCCGTTGACGACGCGCATGGCACTGAGGAGCCGATCGAGACCCTTGCGCTCCCACTGCACGCCGACGAACACGAGGCGCAGCTCGTCGTGGGGCTCCGGCGGCGAGCTGAGCTGCTTCGCGAGCCAGCTCTCGTACCGGCTGGGGTCGAGGTTGGCGGCCTGGTTGATCACCGAGACGCGTGCCGGATCGATTCCGTAACGATCGATCACGTCGTCGCGTGCCCAGCGACTGATCGTGATGATGTGGTCGGCGCGTTCGAACCCGATGCGCTCGCGATCGAGTGCGGTGCGCTCGATCGCGCTGCCGAGCCGCAGCTCGCTGCGATAGTCGCGGAACAGCTGGCCGAGCGTCTGGTCGAGGAAGTACCAACGGCGCACGTTCGTGGCCTCGAGCAGGTGATCGGGGTAGATCTGGAAGCAGTTGACGACGGTCACCTGCTCGCTGCCGAGCGGAAGCCACAGCTTGCGGACATGTTCAGGCGTGAAGCGGTAGCCGCCGAGCCGCTGGCCGCGGATCGCTTGGCGCGCGTTCCACAGCGCCCAACCCGCGCCGCGTTCCGGGACGCGCCGTGTCGCGGCGCCGTCGATCAGGCCGGCCGTCATCCCGTAGCGCCACAGGTGATGGGGTCGCCCACTCATGAGCTGCGGATCGGCGGGATCTCCCGTGGCCGCGACCAGGCGATGCGGGCGAGTCGGTTCGGCGCTCCCGGCGTTCATGGCTGGGCCGGCACGGCCACGTTGCCCACGACGATCTCGCCGATCATTCCTTGCTGCGGGCTGCCGTGCAGCGTGCAGTAGTAGCGGTACACGCCCGGCGTGGCGAAGCGATATGAGAACGACGCGCCGGTGGCGAGCTCGTCGGCGCCGAAGGGTGCCGGTCCGGTGCCGAACACCTGCTTCGGGTCGGCGCGCTCGATGTTGTGGATCGTACGCCCCTCGTTGTGCCACTTCACCGTCACGCCGGGATCGATGCGGATGCCCGGCGGATCGAACTCGTTGTCGCGCACGGTCACCGTGACCTCGGGTTCGGAACTGCCTGCGGCCTTGCCCCGCAGATCCACGATCGACATGTTCGCGGCCGTCGGGGCCGAGCCAGCGTACGTGGAGCTCCCGGAGCACCCGGCCAAGCCGAGCGCGCCGAGCACCATCACGAGCCGACGCACGGCGCGTCGTGACGTCGGGCGCCGCGGCGCGTTCGCCCAGTGCAGCCGTCCCATCGCCCAGATCATCGCGCCGCAGGACCGAGCAGATTTGCCCCGGCGGTCGCGAGCCGGGACCTTTCGCGGCGCTGTTGGCCGTCTTCGGTCGGCATCTCCCCAGGCAGGCGTTGATCCCGCTCGGGCCGCTCGGCGTGGTCCTCATCGCGTATGCGCTGGCGACGACGAGAGGAACGGGCGATGGCGCAGTGCTCTACATGTGGCCCGTCCTGTGGGTCGCGTACTTCTACCGGCGCTCGAGTGCGGTGCTCATCGTCGCCTGGGTCGGAGTGGTGCACGGTGCGGTTATCCGTTCGTACCCGTCGCGTTCGGACTACTTCGACCGTTGGCTCGATGTGATGATCGCGGTGGCGGTGATCGCGGTCGTGGTTCAGGCGTTGGCGCGGCGCAACGAACGGCTGCTGGAGCGGCTGGCGCTCGACGCGAAGCTCGACGTGCTGACGGGTCTGCTGAATCGACGCGGCTTGCAGGAGCGCCTCCCGGAGGAGGCGGCGCGAGCGCAGCGCGCGACGCCGATCGCGGTGGTCGCATTCGATCTCGACCACTTCAAGGCTGTGAACGATCGCTTCGGGCACGACGTCGGCGATCGCGTCCTCGCGCACTTCGGCCACGCGCTGCGGCGACATTCCCGCCCGACGGATCTCGTCGCTCGCATGGGTGGTGAGGAGTTCGTGACGCTGCTGCCGGGGTGTGGCCCGGCCGAAGGAGAGGCGTTCGCCGAACGGGTGCGGCACGAGTTCTCGATGTGCCGGCCAAGCGACCTGCCGCCGGTGACGGCGAGTGCGGGCGTCGTGGCGGGCGATCCGCAGCGTGACCTGTCCGATCTCCTCGCCGCGGCCGACGCCGCCTTGTATCGGGCCAAGCAATCGGGTCGCGACCGCAGCGTCGTCGACCTCGCGCAGCGCCCTCGGCAGTGTGGTGGTTCAGGACATAGGAAACGGGTGTCGCGGGACATAGGAAACTCGTGGTTCGTGATGCTCGGGGATGTCCAAGGCTCGGTTGGTCATCACCGCGGTGGTCGTTGAAGGGCGCTCGCAGGCCGACGTCGCGCGGTCCTTTGGCGTGTCGAAGGGCTGGGTCTCCAAGCTCGTGGCCCGCTACCGAACCCACGGCGACGCAGCGTTCGAGCCCAGGTCGCGGCGCCCAGCACGGTCACCGAACGCGACCGACCCGAACACTGTCGAGCTGCTCGTCAAGCTCCGCGGCGAGTTGCTCGCGGCGGGACTGGACGCGGGCGCGGAGACGATCGGCTGGCATCTCGAACACCACCACGGCCTGCGGGTGTCGCACGCCACCATCTACCGCCAGCTGCGACGCGCCGGGCTGATCGAACCCGAACCGAAGAAGCGTCCGCGATCGAGCTACGTGCGCTTCGAAGCCGACCTGCCGAACGAGTGCTGGCAGTCCGACTTCACGCACTACCGCCTCGTGGATGGCTCCGACTGCGAGATCTTGTCGTGGCTCGGTGACCATTCCCGCTACGCGCTGCGCATCAGCGCACACCGAGTAGTGCGTGGCCTCACCGTCGTGGACGAGTTCCGCGCCGCGATCGCCCAGCACGGAATACCTCAATCAACGTTGACGGATAACGGCATGGTGTACACGACCCGGTTCTCCGGCGGGCGCGGCGGACGCAACGGCTTCGAGACCGAGCTACGTCGCCTCGGCATCGCCCAGAAGAACAGCCGGCCGAACCACCCGACCACCTGCGGCAAAGTCGAACGCTTCCAACAGACCCTGAAGCGCTGGCTCGACCAACAGACCCCACCAGAACCCCACCGACCCAACGCTGAGGGTTCACGAGTTTCCGATGTCTCGCGACATCACACATTGGAGCTGATGGGACTCGAACCCACGACCCCTTGCATGCCATGCAAGTGATCTTCCAGCTGAGCTACAGCCCCCAGTGGGGAGGCAGATGTTATCTGACGTCGTGAGCGGCGGGCCGGATTGCGGGGAGGCCCCGCGGCCGCGGCGGCGGCTCTGCGAGACTGGCGGCCGGAGCTGGAGGTTCGGGCATGGTGCGCAGCAAGGGTCTGGTCGCGGCCGCATTGGCGGTGGCGCTGTTCGCCGTTCCAGCCGCGGCGTTCGCCAGCGCCTCGAAGATCGGCTCGCCCGGTCTCGGCGACCGCTTCTTCCCGCTCGCCGGCAACGGCGGCTACGACGTGGGCCACTACGACCTGCGCCTCGCGTACGACCCCACGTCGCACCGGCTCGGCGGTGTGGCCGACATCACTGCCACGACCACGCAAGACCTCGAGCAGTTCGATCTCGACCTGCGCGGCTTCGACGTCGCCCGCGTCATGGTCAACGGTGCTCCCGCCAACTTCCGTCGTCGCGGCCAAGAGCTCGTGGTGCGCCCGGCCACGACACTGCACGCGGCCGAGCCGTTGCACGTGGTCGTGGCCTATGCGGGCGTGCCGCATGCAGTGATCGATCCCGATGGCTCGCTCGACGGGTGGGTCACCACCGACGACGGCGCCGTTGTGCTGAGCGAGCCCCAGGGATCGCCGAGCTGGTTCCCCGTGAACGACTACCTGACCGACAAGGCGACGTTCACGATCTCGATGACCGTGCCCAATGGTCTCGAAGTGGTCGGCAACGGCTTGCCCGACGCGCCCGTGCGTCACGGCGCGACCACCACGCACGTGTGGCGTGAGCGCCAGCCGATGGCGCCGTACCTCACCACGATCGCGATCGGGAAGTTCGCGATCACGCGCGCCACGACGCGCACCGGCATCCCGATCATCAACGCCGTCGACCCGCGCCTCGCCCGGGATTCGCGTGCCGCGCTCGAACATGTTGGCGACATCATCGATTGGGAGTCGTCGGTCTTCGGCCCCTACCCGTTCGACAGCGTCGGCGCGACGGCCGACTACGCGCCCGAGGTGGGCTACGCGCTCGAGACCCAGACGCGCCCCACGTTCGCGTTCCCGATCGACACGCTGTCGCTCGTGCACGAGCTCGCGCACCAATGGTTCGGCGACAGCGTGTCGCTGCAGTCGTGGCCCGAGATGTGGCTCAATGAAGGCTTCGCCACCTATGCCGAATGGCTGTGGACCGCGCACACGGGTGGCCCGTCGCCGCAGCAATCGTTCGTCGGTACGTACAACGCGATCCCGGCCAACGATCCCTTCTGGACGATCGCGCCCGGTCCGGCGACGCTGCCGAGCGCCGTCGATCTCTTCGGTGATCAGGTGTACCTGCGCGGCGCGATGACGCTCCAGGCGTTGCGCGACACGGTGGGCGACGATGCGTTCTTCACGATCGTGCGCCAGTGGGCGGCGACACATCGCGGCGGCAACGCCAACACGACCGAGTTCATCGCGCTGGCCGAACGCGTCTCCGGCCGCCCGCTGCACCCGTTCTTCCAGGCTTGGTTGGCCACACCGAGCCGCCCGCCGCTCCCCGCTGGAGCTAATCGCGGCGGTGGAACGCGAGGAACAGCGCCCAGCGTTCGCCATCTTCGTCGTCGTTGAGCGCGTACTCGTCGAGGATCGCGGCGATGCGCATCTGCAGCTCGAGCAGCCGCTCGGGCGTCATCTTCAACGCGAGGCGCGACGGTTGTACGTCGTCGCGATGCTCTTGAACTTCGGCGATGAACGCGTCGAGCACAGCGTGTGACACCTCGTTGCCGCCGGTGTCGTCGCCCACCGAGAGGTGCCACGACTTGCCGGTGCCGCGGTAGAGCTTCTCGACGGTGCCGCGCGCGCCGGGTTGTTCGCCGGCCGCTTCGATGAAGCCCGCCTTGACGAGCGTGCGCACGTGGTGGAGCACCGTGCCGGGCTGCTCGCCGAGGCGCGCGGCGAGCTGCTGGTTCGAGAGCTGCTCGTCGTAGAGCAAGCGGATGATGCGCATCCGCAGCGGGTGCGCCATCGCACGGGTCTCTTCGGGCGTGGCCGCGCGCCGCGAGTGCCCGCGGGGCGACCCGGCAGGGGACTCGGTTGGGTCAACCATCGGCCAACCCCGGGAACGACCGATTGACATCTCTCAACCGGTTGAGCATACTCGATCGGTGGCCGAGGAACCCGCATCCCGACGCAGCTCGCTGTTCCGCCACCGCGACTTCCGTCAGCTGTGGGGCGCGGAGACGGTGAGCCAGGTCGGTACGCAGGTGAGCCTGCTCGCCATCCCCCTGATGGCGATCAAGGTGCTGCACGCGACGGCATTCGAGGTGGGCGCGCTCACCGCGTTCGAGTTCGCCCCGTTCGTCATCGTCGGTCTCCCCGCCGGCGCCATCGTCGATCGGATGCGACGGCGACCTGTGATGGTCGTCTGCGATCTCGGGCGCGCGATCTCGCTCGCCTCGTTGCCGCTCGCGCACTTCTTCGGCTGGCTCACGATCTGGCAGCTCTTCGCGGTGGTGTTCGCGAACGGCGTGATGACCGTGTTCTTCGACGTGGCGTACATGTCGATCCTGCCGTCGCTCGTGGCCCGCGACCGGATCCCCGAAGGCAACGCCAAGCTCGAGGTGAGCCGCTCGAGCGCGCAGGTGGGCGGCCCCGGTCTCGGCGGCTTGCTCGTGCAATGGATCGGCGCAGTCACCGCGGTGGTGGCCGACGCGTCGAGCTTCGTGGGAAGCGCGCTCTTCCTCTCGCGCATTCGGGCCAAGGAACCGGAGATCGAGCGACCCGCCGACGGTCAGCCGCGCACCAGGTTGCGCAGCGAGATCCGCGAAGGCCTCGCCTACGTGTGGCACCACGCGATGCTGCGCCCGATCGCGTTCTGCACCGCCACGTCGAACTTCTTCTCGTCGATCACGCAAGCCGTGTTCGTGCTCTACGCCGTGCGAGAGCTCCACTACGCGGCCGGGACGATCGGTCTCGTGTTCGTGCTCGGCGGCACGGGTGCCGTGCTCGCCGCGCTCCTGGTCGAGCGCATCAGCCGGGTGATCGGTGTCGGTCACTCGATCGTGTGGTCGATCGTCGGCGGCAGCCTCGGTGGGATCCTGATCGGTGTGGCACCACGCCACGGCGCCTTCGGCTTCTTCGTGGTCGGCATGTTCCTCGGAGGCTTCGGAGCCGTCGTCTACAACATCAACCAGGGCAGTCTGCGCCAGGCGATCTGCCCGCATCGGATGCAAGGTCGCATGAACGCGTCGATGCGCTTCATGGTGTGGGGCACGATGCCGTTCGGCGCGCTCGCGGGCGGTGCGCTCGGAACCTGGATCGGCTTGCGGCCCACGCTCATCGTGGGCGGTCTCGGTGGGCTCGTCGCCGGCTTGTGGGTCTGGTTCTCGCCAGTGCGCGCCGTCGAGGCGATGCCGACGTTGGACGAGGAGCACGCTGACGGCCTCGACGGCCCGGTTACGAGCGAAGGTGAGACCGAAGCCGTTCACTAGCCTGCGCGGCGATGACCGACTCGCACGGCGCCGCGCCGACTGGCTCAACCGACGTTCCCACGTTCCGGTACAACGCGGCGATCGCCAACCAGATCGAGCGCAAGTGGCAGGACTACTGGGAGCGCGAGCGCACGTTCTACACGCCGAACCCCACGGGGTTGCTGTCCGATGTGAACGTCGAGCGCGCCGCGCTGCCGAAGTTGTTCATCCTCGACATGTTCCCGTACCCGAGTGGCTCCGGCCTGCACGTGGGCCATCCGCTCGGCTACATCGGCACCGACGTGTACGCGCGCTTCATGCGCATGAGCCAACGCAACGTGCTCCACGCCCTTGGCTACGACGCGTTCGGCCTGCCCGCCGAGCAGCACGCCGTGCAGACCGGCGTGCATCCGGCAGTGACCACGCACGAGATCATCGACACGATGCGCGGCCAGCTCCGCGCACTCGGCCTCGGCCACGACCCACGTCGTGGCATCGTCACGACTGACGTCGGCTACTACAAGTGGACGCAGTGGATCTTCCTGCAGATCTTCAACTCGTACTACGACGCGAGCACCGATCAGGCCCGCCCGGTGCGCGAGCTGCTGCTCGAGCTGGAGGAGGGCATCCGGCTCCCCGACGACGACGGCGCGCCGTGGGCCGATCGCAGCGATCTCGACAAGCGCGTGTACCTCGACAGCAAGCGCCTCGCCTACGTGGACGAAGCGCCGGTGAACTGGTGCCCGGGGCTCGGCACCGTGCTGGCCAACGAAGAGGTCACCGCCGACGGTCGCAGCGAACGCGGCAACTTCGCCGTGTACCGCAAGCCGTTGCGCCAATGGATGTTGCGCATCACGGCCTACGCCGACCGGCTCGTCGCCGACCTCGACACGCTCGACTGGACCGAGTCGATCAAGCTCATGCAGCGCAACTGGATCGGGCGCAGCGAGGGTGCGGAGGTCGACTTCGCGGTCGCGGGTCACGACGCGACCATTCGCGTGTTCACCACGCGTCCCGACACCCTGTTCGGCGCCACGTTCATGGTGCTCGCGCCGGAGCATCCGCTCGTCGACCAGATCCTGCCCGGCGAATGGCCCGACGGCGAAGGTGCGTACGACTACCCGCCGGCGCGCACCCAGGCGTGGCGCGGCGAGTTCGGCGAAACAGCTTCGCCGGCCGAGGCTGTGCGCGCCTACCGGGAGTCCGCGGCCGCGAAGACCGACGAGGAGCGCCAAGCCGACACACGCCAGAAGACCGGTGTGTTCACGGGCGCCTTTGCCATCAACCCGACGAACGGCCGTCCGATCCCCGTGTTCATCGCCGACTACGTGCTGATGGGCTACGGCACCGGTGCCATCATGGCTGTGCCCGCGCAGGACGAGCGCGACTGGGCGTTCGCCGAGCAGTTCGATCTCCCCATCGTGCGCACAGTCGCGCCGCCCGACGGGTGGGAGGGCAAGGCGTTCACCGGCGACGGCCCCGCCATCAACAGCGCGAACGACTCGGTGTCGCTCGACGGCCTGGCGGTGGTCGAAGCCAAGCAGCTCATCATCGAGTGGCTGGAAGCGAGCGGTGCGGGGCAGGGCACCGTCACGTACAAGCTGCGCGACTGGCTCTTCAGCCGACAGCGCTACTGGGGCGAGCCGTTCCCGATCGTCTACGACGAGCACGGCCCGATCGCGCTGCCCGAGTCGATGTTGCCCGTCGTGCTGCCCGAGATGGTCGACTTCGCGCCCAAGACGAGTGACGACCCCGACGCCGAACCCGAACCGCCGTTGGCCCGCGCCGCCGAGTGGGTGGAGGTGGAGCTCGAGATCGACGGTGAGGCGGCGCGCGTGTACCGCCGCGAGACCAACACGATGCCGAACTGGGCGGGCTCGTGCTGGTACTACCTGCGCTACCTCGACCCGACGAACGAAGACCGGTTCGTGGATCCCGACGTGGAGCGCTACTGGTCGCCGCCCGACTCGCCCGGCACGGTCGATCTGTACGTGGGTGGTGTCGAGCACGCGGTGTTGCACCTGCTCTATGCGCGCTTCTGGCACAAGGTGCTCTACGACCTCGGGCACGTGAGCACGCCCGAGCCGTTCGCGCGCCTGTTCAACCAGGGCTACATCCTCGCCGCCGCGTACAAGGACGACCGTGGTGTCTACGTCGATGCCGCCGCAGTGCAGGAGCGCGCCGACGGAACGTTCGAGTACGAGGGCCGCACCGTCACTCAGGAGTTCGGCAAGATGGGCAAGTCGCTGCGCAACGCAGTGACGCCCGACGACGTGTGCGGCGAGTACGGCACCGACACGTTGCGGCTCTACGAGATGGCGATGGGGCCGCTCGACGCATCCCGGCCGTGGAGCACGCGCGACATCGTGGGCGTGTTCCGGTTCCTGCAACGACTCTGGCGCAACTGCATCGACGAGGACACCGGCTCATTGCGCGTCACCGACGAGGCACCCGACGACGAGACGCGCCGCCTGCTCCACCGCACCATCGCCGCGGTGCGCAACGACATGGAGACGCTCGGCTTCAACACCGCTGTCGCGCACCTGATCGAGCTCAACAACCACCTCACGCGCACGGGCGTCGCGCCGCGCGAGGTGATCGATCCGTTCGTGCTGATGCTCGCGCCGCTCGCGCCCCACATAGCCGAAGAGCTGTGGGAACGGCTCGGCCATGCCTCCACGCTCGCATACGAGCCGTTCCCGGTCGCCGACGCCGCGTTGCTGGTTGCCGACACCGTCGAGGTGCCAGTCCAGGTGAACGGCAAGGTGCGCGCCCGCGTGCGCGTCGCGGCCGGCGCCGACGAGGCATCCCACGAGGCAGCGGCGCACGCCGACGAGCGCATCGCCGAGCTGCTCGCATCGGCCACGATCCGCAAGGTGATCGTCGTGCCGGGCCGCACCATCAACTTCGTGATCTCGTAGGCGGCGCAGCCGCGATCAGCTCGCGAGGCCGGCCCGACACGCGGCCCTTGGGCGGCGCGCTGGTCTGAGGTACGGTCTCGATCGATCGCCCGCGCTCGCGGGCGGGACCTTCCCCGTGCTGTCTGCGCTGCCGGCGCGCGCCTGCGCCCGGTGTCGTGTGTGCCCACCGCACCGAAGGGGAAGCGATGGCCGAACTCGAGCCGGCCGATGGCGACCGCGACGCGCCGGCGCGGCGGGAGTGGTCGGCTTCCCCGCTCGGCGGGTTGCGCGTCTGGTGGCCACCGGAACGACGGCGGCTCATCGCAGTGGGGCTCGCCGCGGTCGGGCTGGCGATCGGCGCCGCGTGGATGCGCCGATCCGCACCGGCCGCACTACCGCCGCCCGCTGCGCCCCGCGCCGTGCACGACTCGTTCGCCAGCACCTCGACCACGCCGCCCGTCATCGTGCACGTTGCCGGTGCCGTTCTGCGCCCCGGCGTGGTCACCGTCCCGTTCGGTTCGCGGGTGATCGACGCGATCGACGCGGCGGGTGGCGCGCGCGCCGACGCCGAGATCGATCGTCTCGATCTCGCCGCCCGCGTGGTCGACGGCACGCGGATCTACCTGCCCCGACGGGGTGAGACGCCATCGGTCAACGCGGCCGGTGGCGACTCGGGTGGCGTCTCGGGCGCGCCGGGCGACGCGGCGGCCGGGCCGGTGAACCTGAACTCGGCCACCGAGGTGCAGCTCGAGACGTTGCCGGGCATCGGGCCGTCGCTCGCCAAGGCGATCATCGCCGAGCGCGAGCGGCGCGGCGGGTTCCGGCGCGTGGAGGACCTCGGCGACGTGCGGGGCATCGGGCCGCGTCGCCTCGCCGACCTCAAGCCCCTCGTGACGGTATGAGCGCCGGATCGGGCCGGCTGCAGCTCGCGCCCGTGTCGACGGCCGCCGCCGCGATCGCCGGCGCGTTCCTCGGTGAGCACTGGGGACCGGGATCGGGCGCCGCGGCCGCGCTCGTGGCGATCGTGCTCGCCGCGATCGCGGTGTGCGCGCCGTCACCGTGGCGCGTGCTCGCCGTCGTGCTCACCTGTGGCGCGATCGCCGCCGGTTCGATGCAGCGCGCGCTCGACGGCGTGGCGCACTCGCCGTTCGATGCCGCGCGTCGCGCCGGCGCGCTCGTCGTGGTGCGCGCCACACTCGTGGGCGATCCACGAGCGTCGCGGTTCGCCACCGACGTGTTGGTGCGCACGAGCACGTTCGCTCTCGATCACGTCGGTGCCGTCGCCGTCCGCGCGCACCGCACGTTGGTCGTACGGGCCGGCGGTACCGACGGTGTTCGCCTCGCTGCGCTCCACGCGGGCGATGCGGTCACGCTCGGCGGCGATCTCACGGCGCTGCCTCCCCACGATCGGTTCCGGCGGTGGGAGCACGCCGTGGCCCTGCTGGCGCGGGCCAAGGTGACCGGCTGGTCGCGAGCCCACGATCCCTTGCTCGAGCTCGCCGACCAGCTGCGAGGCCGCGTGC
>JADGOO010000223.1 GCA_017882905.1 Acidimicrobiia bacterium
CCTTGATCGTCGAGAACGTGATGATCTGCGCGACACGATCGGAGCCGTACTTCTGCGCGGCGTACTTGATCATCTCGCCCCGGTAGCGCGAGTCGAAGTCCATGTCGATGTCGGGCATCTGCTTGCGGCCGGGGTTCAAGAACCGCTCGAACAGCAGGTCGTAGCGGATCGGGTCGATGTCGACGATGCGCAAGCAGTACGCCACGCACGAGCCGGCCGCGCTCCCCCGCCCCGGACCAACGCGGATGCCCTGCGACTTGGCGTAGTGCACGAGGTCCCAGACCACGAGGAAGTAGGCCGAGAAGCCCATGCTCTTGATCACATCGAGCTCGAACTCGATGCGCTCGTTCACGTGCTGCGCGGGAACAGCGCCGTAGCGCTCCTTGGCTCCCTCGGTGACGAGCTCGCGCAAGTAGCTGTCTTCGTCGTGGCCTTGCGGCACCGGGACCGACGGCAGCACCGCATTGTTGAACGTGATCTCGACGTCGCAGCGCTCACCGATCCACAGCGTGTTGTCGCACGCCTCCGGCAGCTCGGCGAAGAGGCTGCGCATCTCCGCCGACGACTTGATGTAGAAGTCTTCGCCGTCGAACTTGAAGCGCTTCGTGTCACTCTTCAAGGACCCGGTCTGCACGCAGAGCAGGGCGTCGTGCGCGTCGGCGTCGGCCTTCGTGGTGTAGTGCGAATCGTTCGTGGCGAGCAGCGGAGCATTCAGCTTGCGGGCGATGTCGAGCAGGGGCCCGATCGTGCGCTTCTGATCCTCGATGCCATGGTCTTGGATCTCGACGAAGTAGTGGTCGCGCCCGAAGATCTCCTGGAAGCGCGCCGCCGCTTCGTAGGCCGCCTGCTGCTGATCGGCCAACAACAGCTGGCTCACCAAGCCGCCGAGGCAGCCGGTGGTGGCGATGATGCCCTCGTGGTGCCGTTCCAGCAGCTCCCAGTCGGAACGCGGCTTGTAGTAGTAGCCGTCGAGATACGCGGCGCTCGCGATCTTCACGAGGTTGTGGTAGCCGGCAGTGGTCTCGGCGACCATCGTGAGGTGGAAGATCTCGTTGTCGGCACGCTTCGGTCGCGAGAAGCGCGACGTGTTCGTGAAGTAGCCCTCCATGCCAAGGACCGGCTTGACGCCCTGGTCCTTGGCTTCCTTGTAGAGCTCGAGAACGCCGTACATGTTGCCGTGATCGGTGATGCCCACGGCCGGCTGACCATCGCGCGCCGCGGCGCCGACGACCTCGGAGATCCGCGACGCGCCATCGAGCATCGAGTACTCGGTGTGCAGATGCAGATGGACGAAGGAATCGGTCATCGCGGGCTACGAGACCTATCAGGAGAACCGTTGAGGCACATCAGGAGCTCCGCCGTTCACCGAATGACAGAGGTGTCATTCGGCGCCGCGACCATAGCCGCGCGCCGCCCGACACGGAACGAGCATCTCGGCGCGCGTCGGCGCGCCGTGCGCACTGCGCAGCTCCTGTTCGCGGGGCAGCGCCGGGTCGATGAAGCCGACCGGGGCGAACGGCGCGAGCACCACATCGCCGACACGGGCCGCCGCCGGACCGGGACCCGGACCGCCGAGCCACCCCTCGGCGAGCAGCTCCCGGCGCGTGCGCACCCAGGCCACATCGCCAAACCGGCTGCGGCACTCCTCGGCCAGCTCACGCGCCGCACCCGGCTGCGCGTGCAGGTGCCGGAACCGGGCGTCGCCGGCTTGCACCAGCACGAGCGGCGCCAGCGCACTCGTATCGATCCATGCGTCGCGCTCCAGGTGCACCTGGCCGTGGTCGGCAGTGACCAGCAGCGCCACATCGGTCGGGAGCACGCCGAGGAGCTGCGCCGCGATCGCGTCGGCTTCCCGCAGGGCGGCCTGGTAGTAGCCGTCGCGCAAGCCGAACTCGTGCGCCACCTCGTCGACGCCGGGGAAGTACGAGTACACGAACGGCGCGCCGTCATCGATCAGATGCCGGCACCGCTCCACCAGCACCGCAGGCGTACGCCAGCCGCAGAACGGACCGTCGCCGAGATGTGCCCGAGAGAAGCCGCTCCCACGGAAGTCGGACTTGGTCACGACCGGTACCGGCCGGCCGCGAAACGCCGGCCGGCGCTGCACCGCATGCGGCTCCGGTGCGCGCACCCGCTCCGTGCCCTCCACGTTCCAGCGCAACACGTTGAGCACCTGCGGCGAGTCGACCACCATGCGGTAACCCACGATGCCATGCTCGATCGGCGGCGTCCCCGTCGTGATCGCGCTCAACGCCGCCGACGTCGTCGCCGGCACCACCGTGGTGATCGATCCGCCGTCGGTAGCAGCACCCGTCATGCCCGCCAGCGTCGGCACCGCATCCGGATGCTCCTCGATCGCCGACGCGCCCAGCCCGTCGAGCACGAGCAGCACCGTCGCCCGCGCGTCGTGCACCGGCTCCGGCAGCCACGACGCGTCGACCAGGCCGAACAGCGCAGGAACGAGATCGCACACGCTGCGCCCCGCCTCGGCCAGGACAGGCACCACCGCGTTCGCCGCATCGTTCACTGCGGCGGAGCCTACGATGGTGCCGATGAGCGCCACGTCCGGCACCACGCGGCGCACCAACTCCTAGGGCGGCCCGGTGAAGGTCTCGACACGCGCCGATTACGCAGCCCGCGCCCTGCTGTCGTTGGCGCTGCACGGGCTCGACCGCCCCACCTCGGTCAAGGAGATCGCCGAGCGCACCGGCCTCCCCCAGCCCTACCTCGAACAGATCCTGCTCGCCGTCAAAGGCGCGGGCATCGTGCGCTCCAAGCGCGGCGTCGGCGGCGGCTACCTCCTCGCCCGACCCCTCGCCGAGATCACCCTCGCCGACCTGATCGCCGCCGTCGACGGCCCCGCACCCACACCCGTCGACGCCCACGACCATTGCGAAGGCCACTGCGTGCTGCAAGAGGTCTGGGTCGAGCTCGACGAAGAGACCCGCAAGGTGCTCGGCCGCTTCACCCTCGCCGACCTCGTCGAGAGAACACGGATCGGGCATAGTTAGTTTGCGCCTACTTCGTCCGGCGCGGTTGCGTGCGGCTTGCGCTAGTCGGGTTGGTCGGGGGTGCCGAGGTCGGTGAGGACGGCTACGAGCTCGGGTGGGAGCGGTGAGGTGAAGCGCACGATCTCGCCCGTTCCGGGATGCACGAAGGCGAGTGTGGCCGCGTGCAGGAACGGACGGCGCAGCGCCAGCGACTCGCGGTAGCCGCCGTACGTCGCGTCGCCCACCACCGGGTGGCCGATCGCCGCGAGGTGCACGCGGATCTGATGGGTGCGGCCCGTCTCGAGGCGACACTCGAGGCGGCTCACACCGGGACGACGCCAGTGCGCCTCCACCTCGTAGTGCGTGCGCGCCGAGCGGCCCTCCTCGCGCACGGCCATGCGCGTGCGGCGCGTCTGCGAGCGCGCGATCGGTGCGTCGATCACACCGCGGCGCGCCGCCAATGCGCCCCACACCAAGGTGTCGTAACGCCGCTCGACCGAGCGCGCCGACAGCTGGGCGACTAGCGACTCGTACGCGCGTGCCGAACGGGCCACCACGAACAGCCCGCTCGTGTCACGATCGAGTCGATGCACGATGCCGGGCCGGTACGGGTCGCCGACCGCGGCGATCTCCGGAAAGCGAGCGAGCAACCCGTGCACGACCGTCTCCGACTCGTGGCCGGCGCCCGGGTGCACGACCATGTTCGCCGGCTTGTCGACCACGACGACGTCGGCATCGGCGTACGCGATCGGTACCTCCACCGCAGGATCCGCGGTCGGGATCGCGGTGACGGCGGGTGCCCCGTCGACGCGCACCGTCGCTCCCGCGTCGAGCCGGTGCGACTTCGCGATCGCCACGCCGTCGACCGTGACCGCGCCGGCGTCGATCAACGTCTGCACCTCGGCCCGCGACCACCCCATGAGCAGCGCGACGGCGCGATCGACGCGCTCACCCGCGAGCGCATCGGGAACGGTGAACTCCGGAACGGGGACGTCGGCCACGAGCGGCTCACGCACCCGTCATGCCATCGGCCGGCGCGTCGCCGCGCTCGCGCAGGCTGCGCAGCACGAGGACCACCGCGCCGATCGTGATGGCACTGTCGGCCACGTTGAACACAGGAAATGAACCCACCTTCACGAAATCGATCACCTCGCCGCGCAGGAAGCCGGGCGAGCGCACGAAGCGGTCGACGAGGTTGCCGATCGCACCGCCGAGCACGAGCGCGAGTGCTCCGATCATCCAGCGATCCGTGGCGCGCCGCAAGGTGCGGGCGAGGACGATCGCGATCCCCACGGCGAGCAAGGCCAGCACCGGCGTGATCCCCTGGAAGCGACTGAACGCGCTCCCCGAGTTGCGCGTGAGCGCGAGCTGCACGCCGTGGCCGATGATGTTGATCGGATGGTCGGCCAGCGCGTGCGCAGCCCACGACTTCGTCGCCTGATCGGCTCCGACGATGGCGAGGACCCCGAGCGCGACGCCGACCCGCGCCCGCGACGCGTCAGCGCCGACGTTCACCGCGAGACTTGCACCGCACGCAGAGATCGGCCCACGGGATCGCTTCGAGCCGAGCAACCGGGATGCGGTCGCCGCACATCTCGCAGTAGCCGTAGGTTCCGGCCGCCACTCGCGCCAGCGCCTTGTCGATGTCGTCGACCGTCTGGCGGGCGGTGGCCGAGAGCGTGAGGTCACGCTCACGCTCGACGCTCAGCGTGTCACCCTCGCCCGACTCCTCGTCGAATTGCGTGTCACCGGGCTCACGCTCCGATGCCAGCTCGTCGGCTTCGGCGAGCAGCGCGGCAGCCTGTTCGGCGTGGCGGGCGCGCTCCTCGAGCAGCTGCTCGCGCAGGCGCTCGAGGGTGCTCGGCGCGAGCGCCGGCCCATGGTGCTTCTTGGCGTCGAGGGGCTCGACCAGGCGCACGGGCGCCGAGCGGGGCACGAGCGCCGGCTTCACAGGCGCGGCCTTCACGAGCGCGGCCTTGATCGGCGCGGCCTTGATCGCGGCGACCTTCTTGGCGGGCGCCGCCGCCTTCGCCGCGGCCTTCACGGGACCCTTCGCCGCCACCTTCACGGGGGCCTTGGCGGCGGCCTTGGCCGGAGTCTTGACGGCGGCGGCCTTGGCGACCTTGGCGGCGGGCTTCGCGGCGACCTTGGCCTTGACCGGTGCCTTGGTCGCCGCGGTCTTGGTGGCCTTCGCCGCGGGCTTGGCGACCGCGGCCTTGGCCCGAGCCGGGGTGGCCGCCTTGGCGGCCTTGGCGGGTGCAACCGTGCGGCCACGGGCGGCCGCGGCCGACGCCCGAGCCGGCGCCTTAGCGGCCTTCGCACCAGCCGCGGGCTTCGCGACCGCGGCCTTGGCGACCTTCGCCTTGGTCACCTTGGTGGCCTTCGCCGCCGCCACGGTGGGGCGCTTGGCCGTCTGGGGTCTGCTCACCATCGGAGGAACCTTTCTGCCCACCCGGGCACCACACGGTCCCCGCGAGTGACCAGAGACTGCCCGAAGGGCGCCGGAGTGTAGCCCCGGCGCGGCCCCACCCTGGGGACGGACCGCCGCGCCCGGCTCCACCGACCGCGCCGGTCAGTACACCCAGACAGCGGCACCGATCGGCAGGAGGTTCTTGGCCCAGATCCAGTCGATCGCGGCGTTCGTGAGCCGCACGCAGCCGTGCGATGCGGGATACGGCGGGATCGACGGGCTGCCGTGCACAGCGACGCCGTCGGTGGTGAAGAACTTCGGCCGCCACAGCGTCCCGAGATGGCTGATGTCGAGTCCGTCGATCTGGCGCAGGATCGAGAAGTGCCCGACCGGCGTGATCGCGAGGTAGTTGACGCCGTTATACGAGTATGGCGCGCCGCTCCCGGTCGATGTGTTGTAGATCCACACCGTCACGCCGTTGTTGGCGATGATGAGCACCTGGCGGGCCAGATCGATCTCGGCCGTCGACCCGCTCGTGCTGCGCGGGACCGGGCGACTCATCGCTTGGAGCGCCAGCCAGTCACCCATGGTGACCACACCCGTGCGGGGCCGTCCGAGCACCTTCTGGAACGCGTACACCGCCTGCATGGTGAGGTCGTCGTACACGCCGTCGAGCTGGAGCCAGAAGCCGCGCGTGAGCAGCGCGCCCTGCAGCGCCGATGGCCCAGCACCACTCTGGCCCGGAGCGATCACCACGCCGCTCGCCGTCTGGTTGTCGGCCAGGATCCAATAACCGCCCCGCGTGAGCGCGGTGCTGACCGTGACAGCCCGGCGCAAGAACGTGACGGAGCCCGACGCCGAGCCCCCGAACGAGGCATCGCCGAACGTGTACAGGCCACCCTTTGCGTCGAGCACGTAGTAACCGAGGCCGTGCAGCGAGCGGGCGGTGCTGACGACGGGAGCGCCGTTCGTGCGCCCGTACGCCGAGCCGTAGAACGACGCAGCCCCGAAGGTGAAGACGCCACCGTTCGACGCGGTGAGCCAGTAGCCGCTGCCGGAGAACGTGGGGGTCATCGCGACGATCGCGGATCCCGCGAGCAGGCCGAAGGCGGAACCGTGGAACGCGGCGTCGCCAAACGTGAACACCCCACCGTCGGCCGCCGCGAACCAATAGCCCTTCCCAGTGGGAGTGGCCGCGATCGCCACGATCGGCGCGGTGAGCGGCGCCGGGTACAGCGCGCCGTACCACTTCGCTGCGCCGTACGGGAAGACCTGCCCGCGACTCGAGACGAGCCAGTAGCCCGGCGCAACGGGATCGCTCACGATGGCGACGATCGGCGCGTTCAGGCGAAGGTGTGACGTGCGCGGCGAGCCGAGGAAGGGCGCGGTGCCGTAGTTGTAGATGCCGCCGTCGGCCGACGCCACCCAGTAACCCGTGCCATCGGGACGCGGCGCCAGGCCGATCAGCGGGGCCGGTTGTGCCACCCCAGGTGAGCCCGCGAAAGAAGCACCACCGAAGGCGAACACCGTGGCATCGTGGGTGACCGTCGTGGAAGCGAACGCGCGCAGACTCGGCGCGTGCGCCATGCTCGCCTGCGCGGCAGGTGCGCCGCCCAAGACGGCCACACCCGCCGAGCCGAGTGCCGCGGCCACGAGCACGCTGACCCAGCGCCGCGCCTGTCGGGACACTGGTCGCGGCGGGACCGGCAAGACGTTTCGAGACGCGCGTCGGGCTGGCGACGAAAGCTGCTGCAACGCACGACCTCGTGCTCGTTTGTGGGGGCTCGCTCAGGGGCCGCCGAGGCTACCGCAGGGCCCTCGCTCTGCCTCGGGAGGCCCGAGGTGCGACCGGTAAGTTGGCCAGCCATGTTCGAAGCCGTCGATTCGCAGCTCGACCTGGTGGCGCTCGAACAGCGCGCCCTCGAGCGGTGGCGGCGCGAGGACTTGTTCGCGGAGAGCCTGCGCCGCCGCGAAGGATCTCCCGAATGGGTCTTCTTCGAGGGCCCTCCCACCGCCAACGGACGGCCCGGAATCCACCACGTGTGGGCGCGCTTGTTCAAGGACATCTTCCCACGCTTCCAGACCATGCGCGGCCACTACGTGGCTCGCAAGGGCGGTTGGGACTGCCACGGCCTGCCCGTCGAGGTCCAGGTGGAAAAGGAGCTCGGCTTCTCGGGCAAGCCGCAGATCGAGGACTATGGCATCGAAGCGTTCAACGCGCGGTGCCGCTCGTCGGTGCAGCGCTACGTCGAGGATTGGCAAGCGCTCACCGGTCGCATCGGCATGTGGCTCGACACGGCCAACGCCTACTGGACGATGTCGAACCAGTTCATCGAGTCGGTGTGGTGGCTGTTCGCCCAGATGTGGGCGAAGGGCGACATCTACGAGGGATACAAGGTCGTCCCCTACTGCGGTCGGTGCGGCACCGCGCTGTCGAGCCACGAGCTCGGCCAGCCCGGCGCATACCGCGACATCACCGAGCCGTCGGTCTACGTGCGCTTCCCTGTGCGAGACCGCGACTTCGATCTCGTGGTCTGGACGACGACGCCGTGGACACTGCCGGCGAACGTGGCCGCGGCAGTGGGTCCCGACATCGAGTACGCCCGCGTCCGCGACCCGGAAGGTGGGCGCGACCTCGTGCTCGCGTCGGCCCGCGTCGGTGCCGTGCTCGGAGGCGCCGACGGTGCTGGCGTCGAGGTCGTTGCCACCCTGCGCGCCGACGAGCTCGTGGGCCTGCACTACGAGCGACCGTTCGACTACGTGCCGATCGACGACGGCGCCAACCGCGTGGTGGCGGCCGAGTTCGTCACCGTCGACGACGGCTCCGGCATCGTGCACCTTGCGCCCGCGTTCGGTGAGATCGACCGCGAGGTCGCGGTCGTCGAGGATCTCCCCGCGCTCAACCCTGTCGACGCGAACGCGCGGTTCACCGACGCCATGCCGACACCGCACCGCGGCCGCTTCGTGAAAGACGCCGATGCCGACCTCGTCAAGGAGCTCGGCGCCGCGCGGCGGCTCGTGGCGGTCGTGGCCCACACGCACAGCTACCCGCACTGCTGGCGCTGCGACACACCGCTCATCTACTGGGCCAAGCCCACGTGGTTCGCGCGCACGAGCACGCACCGAGCCGAGATGCTGCGCGAGAACGAGCTGATCCGTTGGCACCCCGACCACATCCAGCACGGCCGCTTCGGCAACTGGCTCGAAGGCAACATCGACTGGGCACTCTCACGCGACCGCTTCTGGGGAACGCCCATCCCGGTGTGGCGGTGCCTCGACTGCGGGCACGACACGTGCGTGCAGTCAGTCGAACAGCTCGGGGCATTGGCCGTCGCGGGCAGCCCCGACGTCAGCGGTCTCGACCTGCACCGCCCGTACGTCGACGACGTGTTCATCACGTGCAGTGAGTGCGGTGGTCGCTCCCGTCGCGTGGAGCCGGTGCTCGATGCCTGGTTCGACTCCGGGTCGATGCCCGCGGCGCAGTTCCATTATCCCTTCGAGAACGTCGAGCTCTTCGAACGTCGCTTCCCGGCCGACTTCATCTGCGAGGCAATCGATCAGACCCGCGGCTGGTTCTACTCACTGCTCGCCGTGAACACACTCGTGTTCGACCATGCGCCCTACCGCGATGTCGTGTGCCTCGCGCACATCGTCGACGAGCAAGGCGCCAAGATGTCGAAGTCGCGTGGCAACGTGATCGATCCATGGACCGTGCTCGATTCGCGGGGCGCCGAAGCGCTGCGCTGGTACATGTTCTCGTCGGGTTCCCCGTGGACTCCAAAGCGTGTGTTCGTGCAGGCGATCGATGAAGCCACGAACCGCTGTCTGCGCACGCTGTGGAGCACCTATTCGTTCTTCGTGATGTACGCCAACCTCGACGGCTGGGACCCCGCGACCGACGAAGCGGCGCCGGCTCAGCATGTGCTCGATCGTTGGATCCGCTCGCGAACCGAGCGAACGGTTGCGGCCGTCACCGACGCGCTCGAAGACTTCGATGCCCTCGCCGGTGCGCAGGCCATCGACGCCCTCGTCGACGACCTGTCGAACTGGTATGTGCGCCGCAGCCGCTCGCGCTTCTGGAAGGCCTCCGACGACGGAGCGCACGAGACGCTGCACCGTTGCCTCAGCCGCGTTGCGCTCGTGCTCGCGCCGTACTGCCCCTTCCTCGCCGACGAGATGTGGCGCAACCTCGCCCGCACCGACGAGTCGGTGCACCTCCAGGACTGGCCGGTGGTCGACACTGCCGCGCTCGACGATGAGCTCGAAGCCGAGATGGCACTCGCGCGCGCCGTCACATCACTCGGGCGCAGCGCGCGAGCCGACGCCAAGATCGGCATCCGCCAACCGCTCCCCCGCGCCATCGCACTCCTCGGGCGCGAACAGCTGCGTAGCGACGTGGTCACCGAGATCGAGCTCGAGCTCAACGTGAAGCGCCTCGAGATCGTGGAGTCGCTCGAAGGACTGCTCGACTACACCGTCGTGCCCAACTTCCGGACGCTCGGCCCGCGCCTCGGCAAGCTGCTCCCTGCGCTCAAGACCGCGCTCGCCGACACCGACGGCCACGCCGTGCGCGAAGCGTTCGCAAGCGGATCGCCGTACGTCGTGCACCTCGACGGCACCGATGTCGAGCTGCACCCCAGCGACGTCGAAGTTCGGGCCCGCCAGCACGACGATGTGACGCTCGCCCAGGAAGGCGCGCTCGCGGTCGCGCTCGATCTCACGCTCGACGACGCGCTGCGCGCCGAAGGCATCGCGCGGGAGCTCGTGCGCTCGGTGAACGACGCCCGCAAGGCACGCGGCTTCGCCATCGCCGACCGCATCCAGCTCGTCATCTCGACGCAGGGCGCGGTGGCCGCCGCGGCACGGGCACACGCCGAGTCGATCGCCAGTGAGGTGCTCGCGGTGGATCTCGCCGTGCGCGACATCGACGACGGCGCGTCGCCCGAAGCGACCGTCGCCGGCGAACCAGTCGAGTTGAAGCTGACGCTCGCCGGCTGACGCCGGCGCCACGACGCGCCGAACGGCCCAATGTGCGTGACTCGATAGCGATATGCGCTATCGAGTCACGCCGGTTCGATCGGTTGGCTCAGCGCCGGCGGCGGAACATCTCGCGGAACGTCGGTTCGTGGTCTTGGTCGAACAGCGCCTCGTCGCGCGGCCCGAGCGGCGCGTCGTCACGCACCGCCTCGCGCAACGTCGCGAAGAACTCGTCGTCGTCGAGATCGGAGTCGGCGACGGCGCCGGCCTTCACGTCGGCTTCGGCCTCGAGGTCGAGATCGATGTCGCCGCGTGGGCGCGCGACGGGCGGCGGCGGGGCCAGGACCTCGTCGCTCGTGACGGCCGGCGTCTCGCCCGTGGTGGCGTCGGCGATCTCCGTCGCTTCCGAGGTCGTGCGCGGCGTGCCGGCAGCAGCCTGCGGCGCGTCGAACCCGGACGAGCGAGCGGGTTGGTCGGCCGGCGCGCTTGGGGGTGTGGCAGCCGGTGGCTCGGAGGCTTGCGCGGGTGCTTGGCGCGCCGCGCTGTCGGTGTCGACCACGATCGCCTGCGTCGGCGGGTCGTTGCGCCGCACCATCGCCTCGGGAAGCTCGACGTTGCTCATCGACGGTTGCGGACCGGGCGAGATGCCGGCCCGCGCCCGCACCGCGTCGAGGTCGGCCTCGACGAGGCGGATCACGCGCTGGCGGAAGTCGGACTCCCACACCTCGAGCGAGCGCACGTCGGCGACCAACGCGTCGCGACGCGAGGCGAGCTCGAGGATCTCCTCTTCGATGCGGCGGCGCTCCACCTCGGTGATGCGGCGCACCTCGAGCTCGGCCTCGCCGATCATGGCGCGGGCCTTGCCCTCGGCCTCGGCGACGATGCCGCGCGCCTTGTCCTGGGCCTGCGCGACCTCTTCGTCGGCCGTGCGCTGGGCGAGCAGCAGCGTCTTGTGCAGCAGGTCTTCGGTCTCGCGGCGACCGCCGGTGTCGTTCTGGGCACTCGCGAGGCGCTCGGTGAGCAAGCGGATCTTCTCGTTCTGCGTCTCGAGCGTCGACGCCGCCCGGTCGAGCAGCTCGTTCACGACATCGGGGTCGTAGCCGCGAAATGCCGGCTTGATGTCGCTGTCGCGCAGTTCCTGGGGCGTCACGTCCATGCGGGGCATCGTAACGGTGGTTCCACGCAAAGTGGCGCTTTTCAGTGTTTCGAGGTCGTTGATCACGCGCCGTGGTCACAACGGCGGGGCGCCGGCCGCGCCCGTCGGCGGGTGATCAGGCCCGAGCGAGGTACTGCTGCAGGATGAACAGCACGAAGAACACGATCATGAACGAGATGTCGAACATCCCTGCCGGCGGGATCACGCGCCGGACGGGTGCGAGCACCGGCTCGGTGAGGTCGAAGGCGACCCGCTGCACCGTGCCCAGGATGCTGCCGTGGGCCGGAGGCGGGAACCACGACATGATGGCGCGGGCGAACAGCACCACGAGGTAGATGCCGATGATGTTGGCGAGGATCTGCATCGGCGGGAGGCGCTAGCGCCGGTAGAGCCCGCGGTCGCGCAGGCGCTCCTTCTCGTCGTCGGGCACCTCGACGTTGGGCGGCGTGAGCAGGAACACCTGCTCGGCAGCCTTCGCCATCGTGCCCGACAATGCGTAACAGAGCCCGCTCGCGAAGTCGATCAGCCGCCGCTGGAGCTCGCGGTCGAGGCCCTGGAGGTTGAGGATCACGGGCTGGCCCGCCTTGAGGCGGTCGCCGACCTCCTGGGCGTCGTTGAAGCCGTGGGGCTCCAGGACGTGCACCTTGGTGGGTGCCGAGGGACGCATCGCGACCATGTCGGTCACCGGCGTCTCGGGACGGATCGGGCGCACCAGCGTGACCGCGCCGCTGCCCTGAGCCGCAGGCTGCGGCTCGTTGCGGGGCGCGCGCGGAGCCGGCTTCGCGGCCGCGGGCTCGTCGCCGTACTCGTCGTAGCTCTCGTACTCATAGACCTCGTCCTCTTCGTCATCGACGAGGCCGAGGTACTCGGCGGCCTTACGGAAGACCGACATGCACTCCTCCTGTGGGGGCACCCGATGGCACCTCCGGGCGGGGGCGGTCCAGCGAGCGACTCTAGCCCGATCGACGCCCGCGACCCCGCCATCGAGCGCGGTGGGCGGCTCAGGTGGCGCGCGGGCGGGAGCCGAAGATCGCGGTGCCCACTCGCACGAAGGTGGCGCCCTCGCTGATCGCCACCTCGAAGTCGCCGCTCATGCCCATCGAGATCTCCGGGAGCCCGAGCCGCTGCGCGGTGTCGCGCAGCCACCGGAAGTGCGGGCGCGGGTCGCCGGCGGCGGGCGGCACGCCCATCAGCCCGCGAACATCGAGCCCGGCCCCGCGCCCGAGCCCGGCCAGCTCGTCGACGTCATCGCGTCGACAACCGGCCTTCGACGCTTCGTCACCCACGTTCACCTCGAGCAGGACCGATGCACCGCGCACCCGCGTCGCGAGCTCGTCGACGAGCGCGGCACGATCGACAGTGTGCCAGCGCGTCACCGGCACTCGTCGAGCGAGCAACCTCACCTTGTTCGTCTGCACGGCGCCGATCATGTGCCAACGACAGTCGGCCGGCATCTGCGGTGCCTTGTCGATCAGCTCCTGCGCCCGGTTCTCGCCGAAGTCACGCTGACCCGCGTCGTACGCCGCCCGCATCCGCGTCACGTCGACCGTCTTCGACACGGCGATGAGCGTGACGGTGTCGGGATCCCGGCCCGCGTCGCTCGCCGCCGAGACGATCCGCGCCCGCACCGACTCGAGGCGCGCTGCGACGTCGCCAGTCGATCCCGCGCCGGGACCGCCCGGCGCGGTCACCACCGCGCTACCGGCCTAGCGAAGGAACTCGGGGACGTCGAAGTCGTCGTCGCTGCCGAGATCCAGTGCGTCGTCACCGAGGATCGATTCCTCCGTCGCGCGCAGTCCGAGCTCGCCGCGACCGGGCCGCTTGGTGGACTCGCCCTCGAAGCGATCGAAGCCCGCGGCGATGACGGTGAGGCGAGCCTCGTCGCCCATCGAGTCGTCGATCACGGTGCCGAAGATGATGTTCGCATCGGGGTGTGCAGCCTGGCTGATGATCTCCGCGGCTTCGTTCACCTCGAACAGGCCGATGTCGCTCGGGCCCGTGATGGTCATGAGAATGCCGCGCGCACCTTCGATGCTCGCCTCGAGCAACGGGCTCGAGATCGCCGAGCGCGCCGCCGCGACGGCACGGCCCTCGCCCGACGCGAAGCCGACGCCCATGAGCGCGCTGCCCGCGTTGGTGAGGATCATCTTCACGTCGGCGAAGTCGGTGTTGATCAGACCGGGCGTGGTGATCAGATCCGTGATGCCTTGCACACCCTGCAACAGCACCTCGTCGGCCATCCGGAACGCGTTGAGCATCGTGGTCTTCGCATCGGAGACCTGGAGCAGGCGCTCGTTCGGGATCACAATAAGGGTGTCGACGTGATCGCGAAGGCGCTTGATGCCCTCGTCCGCCACGCCCGCGCGCTTGCGGCCTTCGAAGTTGAACGGCCGGGTGA
>JADGOO010000224.1 GCA_017882905.1 Acidimicrobiia bacterium
CCCCGACACGTTCTTCATCACGCCGAGTGGGGTCGTGCAGGCCCGCGTCTTCGCGATCACGTCGCAGGCGGCGCTCGACGGCCCGCTCGACCGTCTGCTCGCGTCGCACTGACGCCGATTCACTCCTCCCAGCGGAAACGCGTCACTCTTCCCAGCGGAAACGTCGGGCTGCGATCCACGGCAAAGCCACCGCCCAAACGATCAGCACCGCGAGGCTCCCCGTCGGGAACGACTGACCGCTGTGCAGCACGCCGCGCAGGCACTCCGACAGCGCCGCGGCGGGGAGCGCGTCGGCGATGTGGCGCAGGAAGGCCGGCAGCCGCTCGAGCGGGTACGCCATGCCGCCGAGGAACAGCAACACGAGGAAGAGACCGTTGGCGAGCGCGAGCGTGGCTTCGGCGCGCAGCGTGCCGGCGAGCAGGAGACCGAGACCGGCGAACGCGACGGTGCCCACGAGCATGATCGCCACCGCGGCAACGATGCCCGCCGGCACGTGCCAGCCGAGCGCCGCACCGACGCCAACGATCAACGCGAACTGCAGCGCCTCCATCGCCAACACGGTGACGGTCTTGGCGGCCAACAGTCCACCCCGTGTGAGTGGAGTGCTGCCGAGTCGCTTCAGCACGCCGTAGCGCCGTTCGAAGCCGGTGGCGATGCCGAGACTCACCATCGCAGCCGACATCACCGCGAGCGCGAGCACGCCCGGCACGAGGAAGTCGACGGCGTGCCGGTAACCGCTCGGCTTGATGCTCGTGTCGAGCTTCGAGAAGAACACGAGCACGCCGAGCGGGATCGCGAGCGTCACGATCAAGCTCTCGCCGCGCCGCAGCGTGAGCATCATCTCCGTGCGCGCTTGCGCGATCACCGGACGCGCCTTCACGATTGCGTCTCGGCCGTGATGGCGAGGAACACGTCTTCGAGCGAGCGCTCGTTCGCCTGCAGCATGCCGAGCGTGATCTCGTGCGCAGCGAGGAACGCGCCCAGTGCCGCAATGAGCTGCGGCGTGCCGCTGGCGAGCACCCGGTACTCGCACGACCGTGGCGATTGCACGCGGTCGGTCGACAGGCCGAGGGCACGAGCGAGGTCGGCTGCATCGAGATCGCGCCCGGTGGTGAAGTTGACGGCCTCGGCGCGTGGCGTGCTCGTGAGCTCGCGCGGCGTGCCCAACGCGGCCAGGTGACCGGCGGCGATGATGGCGACGCGATCGCACAGGGCCTCGGCCTCGCTCATCAAGTGCGTGGTGAGCAACACGGTGGTGCCCCGCTCCTGCAGGTCGCGCACGAGCTGCCAGGTCGTGGCGCGCGCGTGGGGATCCATTCCGGCCGTCGGCTCATCGAGGAACACCAGCTCGGGCCGGCCGATGAGTGCGCAGGCGAGCGACAAGCGCTGCGCCTGGCCGCCCGAGAGGCGGCGCACCGTTGTCTTGCGCACCTCGTCGAGCCCCACCAAGGTGAGCAGTCTCTGCGGATCTTCGGGATCGTCGTAGTACGCGGCGAACAGGCGGAGCACTTCGAGCGGACGCAGGCCTGGGTACAGGCCACCCTCCTGCAACATCACGCCGATGCGAGGTCGTAGCGCACCACCCTCGTCGGCCGGGTCCAGGCCCAGTACCCGCACAGCACCCGCGTCACGGGTGCGGTAGCCCTCGAGGATCTCGACAGTGGTCGTCTTGCCGGCGCCGTTCGGTCCGAGCAGGCCGAACACCTCGCCGCACTCGACCGTGAACGTGAGATCGTCGACGACCTTGCGCCCCGCGTAGTGCTTGTCGAGGCCGGCGACAGTGATCGCGGCGACGTCCGACATGGACGCGGGACCATACCTGCGACCGGATGCAGCGCCCGTACGCTGGTCTCAGACCCGGTTGCCCGCCCGGTGCATCAGTGATCGCGCCACGCGACGTAGGCCGCGAGGTCGGCCAGCAGGTCGCGCGCTTCGGTGCTGATCGGCGCCGTGGCGATCGCCGCGTCGGCGGCGCTCACCAGCCGGTCGATCTCGTGCTCCACGGCCCGCAGCGCGCCGCTCGTCACGATCACGTCTTGGAGCTCTTTGATCTCGGTGTCGTCGAGGTCGTCGGCGCCCACGCGGTCGAGCATCATGCGCTGCGCGAGGCCGGCCTTGTCGGCCGCGAGCGCCAGCAGCGGCGTCGGCTTGCCCTCGCGCAAGTCGTCGCCGACCGGCTTACCGGTGACCGCGGCCTCGCCGAACACGCCCAACACGTCGTCGCGGAGCTGGAACGCGGCGCCGAGCGGCAACCCGATGGCGGACAGCGGCTCGGCCAAGTCGCGATAGCGATCGGCGAGCGCGGCACCGAGATGCAACGGCCGCTCGACTGTGTACTTGGCCGACTTGTAGCGCGCGATCCGGTTCGCCAACGCCAGGTCGGTGCTGCGGCGCGCCGCGCCGCTCAGGTCGAGCGATTGCCCGACACACAGCTCGAGGCGCAGCTCGTCCCAGAGCGGCTCGACGCCCGGACCCGTGCTGCGCAGCAGCACGTCGGCCAGCACGAACGCGAAGTCGCCCACGAGGATGGCCATGCCTTCGCCGAATCGCCGCGACTCGCCGCGCCAGCCTTCCCGCTCGTGATCGTCGACAAAGCGGCGGTGCACGGCGTCGCCGCCACGCCGGGTCTCCGATCCGTCCATCACGTCGTCGTGGACGAGCGCGAACGTGTGGAGGAGCTCGAGCGCGGCGCCGGCGCTCGTGAGCTGCGCACTCGCCAGCTCGCCGCCGGCCGCCACGAAACCGGCCGCGCAGAAGGCCGGCCGCAACCGCTTGCCACCCGCGAGCACCAGAGCGCGCAGCGCGTCGAGGGGATCGGCGAGCAGCGGAGCAACGGCAAACCACCGCGCCCGCTCGCTGTCGAGCAGCGCGCTGATCCGAACTTCGGTGC
>JADGOO010000225.1 GCA_017882905.1 Acidimicrobiia bacterium
GCGATGGGCGCCATGATGCACGGTGGGCTCGCGGCCGCGAGCTGATCGGGCGCGAGCAGCACGATGCCCGACCCCACCCCGTTGACCCCAGAACAGCGCGCCGTTCTGGCGCGCCGGCTTGCGCAGCGACGCGCCGAAGCCGATCGTCTCGTGCCGCGCGCGGCGGGCGTGCCCGTTCCGTTGTCGTACACGCAGCGCTCGCTGTGGCTCCTCGAGCAGATGAACCCCGATGCCGTCGCGTACAACCACCTGGTGGCCACGCGGGCACGCGGGCCGCTCGATGTCGAAGCGCTCGGTGACGCGTTCGTCGACGTGGTCGCCTGTCACGAGGCCTTGCACAGTGCGGTCGTGGTCGACTCGAACGGCCTGCCGTACGCCGAGCCGTTGCCGCCGGCCGCGGCGCGGTTCGTCGTCGACGACCTCGAGCCCGACGATGACGCGATCGCCGCTCGACTTCTCGTGGAGAGCCGGCGACCGTTCGATCTCGCGGGGCTCCCCGTGCGCTTCTTGGTGCTGCGCCACGGCCCCGACGATCACACACTCGCGTTCATGGCCCACCACATCGCGCTCGACAACTCGTCGCTGGTCGTGATCCTGGCCGACCTCGAAGCCGCGTACGCGGCGCGGGCCGCCGGGCACGAACCGCAGCTCGAATCGGCGGCCGTTCAGTACGGCGACTACGCCGTCTGGCAGGCCGGCCGGCTCACCGGCGAACGGCGCGAGAAGCTCGTTGCGTACTGGCGCGAGGAGCTGCGCGGCCTTCCGCCGCTGCTGGAGCTGCCACTCGATCACGCGCGCCCGGCCACTCAGCACTTCGCAGGCGCCCGCGAACCCATCGTCGTCGGCGCCGAGACCGTCGCTGCGCTGCACGCAGCCTGTCGGCGAGAAGGCGTGACGCCCTACATGTTCCTGCTCGCGGTGTTCGGAGTGGTGCTGTACCGCTGGTCGGGCCAGGGCGACCTCGCGGTCGGCACGCCGTACGCCGGCCGCGACCGTGTCGAGCTCGAGCGGATGGTCGGCTTCGTCAACAACACGCTCGTCCTGCGGGCTCGCCTCGGCGGTAACCCCACGTGGCGCGACGCGCTGGCGACCACGAAGCGCACCGTCCTCAACGCCTTCGAGCATGCCGAGCTGCCGTTCGAGCTGCTCGTGGAAGAGCTCAACCCGCCGCGCCGGCCCGCGTACAACCCCGTGTTCCAGGTGAACTTCCGCGTCGCGCCGCCGATCATGCCGCGCCTCGCGCTCGCCGGCGTGGCCCTCTCGCCGTTGCCGATCGATCTGCAGTACGCCAAGTTCGATCTCGCCCTCGAGCTGCACCTGCGCGACGACGGCATCGGTGGCCACGTGGAGTACAACCGGGCGCTGTTCGCCGACTCCACGGCCCGGGCCGTGGCCGACGCCTACGACGACACCCTGCGGGCCGTGCTCGCCGAGCCCGACATGCGCCTTTTGACCGTTCCCGGCGTGAGACCCTCAACCGCGGCGCGTCGCCAGCCGATGCGCCGGCAGCGGACTGCACCGTGACCGAAGCACCGCATTGGAGCGATTCCCCCATGCCCGCCACTTACGCACTCTCGATCGAGCAAGCCCACGTGTGGCGTCTCGCAGACCCCGACCGTCGCCGCGTGCAGGCGCACGTGCCGCTGCCCGCCGGCGTCGCCCTCGATGCGGTGGCCGGAGCCGTAGAGCGCCTCGTCGAGCACCACGAGATCCTGCGGACCACGTACGTGCAGCCCGCGGGCATGCGCGTCGCGCTCCAAGCCGTGCACGACTCGCTCCCGGTGCCGGTGCGCTCCGACGACGCACCGCTCGACGCGGTCCTCGCCGGCGAGTGGGACGCACCCTGGAACTTGGCCGACGACGCCCCGCTGCGCGTCGTGGTGGCCGGGAGTGACCTCGTCGTCACCTTGCTCGCCCTGGCCGCCGACCCACAGGCCGCGGCCGACCTCGCGGCCGAGGTGGTCACGCTCGCCGGAGGCGGCGAACCCGCTTCGACCGAGCCACTCCAGTACGTCGACTACGCGCAGTGGCAGCATGATCTGCACGAGGAGCCCACGGCCGAGGCCGAGCGAGCGCAATGGGCCGCTCGGAAGCCGGCCTACGCGGCGCACCTCCCGTTCGAGCGCACCGCAGGCGTCGGGCCGGTTCGTCCAGAAGCGTCGCCGTCAGCGCCGTCGGCGCCGATCGAGGTTCCGCTCACGATCGACATGGCCGCCGCGAGCGCAGCCGGCGCGCAATACGGCTACGACGCCGCAACGTTCCTCGCCGCCTGCTGGCACGCGTGCGTCGCTCGGCTCGCCGACGAGACCGAGATCGGCATCGCAACATGGTGCTCGGCCCGCGACCACGCCGAGCTCGAAGGATCCATCGGCGCGTTCGGGCGCTACGCGCCGGTCACGATCGACGTCGACGCCGACCCCACCATCGCCGAGGTCGTCGACGCCGTCGGGCGGGCCCACGCGTGGTCACAGGCCCATGTCGACCAGCTCTTGCCCGAGTCGCCCGACGACGATGCCGACACGCGCATCGCAATCGCGTTCGCGTCGGTGCCTGCCGGCGTCCGAGGCTGTACCGACTCGTTCGCGGCCGAGCTCCGCTTCGATCCGCTCGGCGCGTCGCTCCTCTGCAGCGCCGCGGCCTTCGCGCCCGACGACGCGCGCCGCATCGCCGAGCAGCTCGAAGCGCTGATCCGCGGCGCGCTCCTCGCACCCGACACTGCGGTGAGCCGCCTCCCTCTGCTCGACGCAGCGGCGCGAGCGACTCTCCTTGCGAACGCGAGCGAAGGCGACACCATGCTCTCGCCGCGCACCGTGCTCGACGGCTTCGAGGGCCAAGCTGCGTCGGCACCCCAGCGCGAGGCCGTGAACGACGGCGCTCGCAGTCTCACCTACGAGGAGCTCGACGCGCTCGCTGCGGGCGTCGGCGACGCACTGCGCGAGGCCGGCGTGCGACCGGGCGCCGTGGTCGGTCTGTGCGCCGACCGTTCGGTGTCGATGCTGGCCGCGCTCCTCGGGATCTGGAAGGCCGGCGCGGCGTATGTGCCGCTCAACTTCGAGCACCCGCCGGCTCGGCTCGCGCATCAGCTCGCCGAGACCGGCGCCACGGTCGTGGTCACCTTGCGCGCGCTGCACGATCACCTGCCGCACGGTGTGCGCACCGTCGATCTCGACGAGATCGCGCCGCTGCGCTCGGCACCGACACCGAACGTCAGTGCGGCCACGCCCGACGCGCTCGCCTACGTGATGTACACGTCGGGCTCGACGGGGCTTCCGAAGGGCGTCGAGGTCACCCACGCAAACCTCGCGAACTACGCCGCCGCGGTGGCGGCGCGCCTCGGGCTCGACGAGTCGACCGAGCCGTTGCGCTGCGCCACCGTCACCGCGATCAGCACCGACCTCGGCAACACGGCCATCTTCCCTGCGCTCGTCTGCGGCCACGCCGTCGAGCTCGTCGCGCCCGAAGTCGCCGTCGACCCGAACCGCTATGCAGCTGCCGTGGCCGAGCGCCCCGTGGATGTGCTCAAGGTGACGCCGTCGCACCTCGGCGCGCTCATGACCGCCGGCGCAGACCGCGTGCTGCCGCGCCACACGCTCGTGCTCGGCGGTGAAGCGTCGCCGTGGGAGCTCGTCGCCGCGGTGCGCGCCGCGAGTGCGTGCCGGATCGTGAACCACTACGGACCCACCGAGACGACGGTCGGATCGTGCACGTACGCGGTGCCCGACGCGGTTCCGGCCTCGGCGCCGCGCACCCTGCCGATCGGTCGCCCGCTCGCGAACACGCGCTGCTACGTGGTCGACCGCCACGGCGAGCCGTTGCCCGTGGGCGTTCCGGGCGAGCTCTGGATCGGCGGCGCGGGCGTGGCCCGCGGCTACGCGGCGCAACCCGACGAGACCGCCGCACGATTCGCTGCCGACCCGTTCGCACCGGCGCCGGCGCGGCTGTACCGAACCGGCGACAAGGCCCGCTGGCTCCCCGAAGGCGACCTCGAGTTCCTCGGGCGCGTCGACGATCAGGTGAAGATCCGCGGCTACCGGATCGAGCCGCGCGAGATCGAGCAGGTGCTCCAATCGCACCCGCAGGTTCGCCAGGCTGCGGTTGTCGCACGCGAAGACGTTCCCGGCGACCGCCGCCTGGTCGCGTACGTGGTGGCCGACGGCTACCCCACGATCGACTCGCTGCGCGCCACGGTGAGCGCGTCGCTCCCCGACTACATGCTTCCGAGCGCGTACCTGCTGCTCGGCGCGCTGCCGCTCACCGCGAGCGGCAAGCTCGACCGGCGCGCCCTGCCCGCCCCTGACGACAGCACCGGCGAGCTCGGCCGGCCGTTCGTGGCGCCGCGGTCCGACACCGAGAAGCAGCTCGCGGCGTTCTGGTCGGAGGTGCTCCACAGGGAGCAGGTGGGCGTCGAAGACGACTTCTTCGAGCTCGGTGGCCATTCACTCCTCGCCGCGCAGGTGGTGGCACGCGTACGCAGCGCCTTCGGCGTCGAGCTCCCGTTGCACAGCCTGTTCACCGCGCCGACGATCGCGCTGC
This sequence comes from Acidimicrobiia bacterium, assembly GCA_017882905.1. Classification (GTDB taxonomy): domain Bacteria; phylum Actinomycetota; class Acidimicrobiia; order IMCC26256; family PALSA-610; genus Chersky-683. Next base: position 4,534 of record JADGOO010000225.1, read on the forward strand.
TCGCGATCGAGGTCGAGACGCTCACCGGCGGCGAGCTCGACGAAGCCGCGATCGACGACCTGCTCGGTGATCTCTCCGACCTGAGCGACGACGAGATCGAACGCCTCCTCCGCGAGGAGTAACGGCGAGCGGAGCGAGCCAATGGACAACGCCCCCGACTCCAAGCGTCCGGTGCGACAGACTTACGAGGGCGAGGGCGACGGCGCGCGGCCGTAGTAGCGGCGCCAGCGGCCGAGGACTCGACAGCCGAGCGCGTTCCACATGGGCATGCCGAGATCCGATGAGGTGCCGCCCACATAGACCGCGCCGCGCTCGAGGCCGGCGCGGGCCGCGGCGGTAGCGGTGAGCCGACCGAGACCGCGGCCACGAGCGGCGGGCACGGTGGCCGCCGAGTAGATGCCGGCGAAGCCACTCGCACTGAACGATTGACAGCACGCCATCGGGGCTCCGTCCACGTAGCCCACGAACGCGTCGACGCGATCGTCGAGCAGCACCCGCGGATGGAAGAAGATCTTGGCGAGCACGTCGCCCGTGACGTCCATGCCGAACGCGGCGCCGGTCACCTTGAGGCAATCCACGGCCGTGCGGGCGTCGTCGACGGCCCGGACCACACAATCGCGTGTCGCGGCGGACTCGTCGCTCGACGGGGGCGCGTGGAGCGCGGCGGGATCGAGCACGAAGGCGGGCATCCCGGCTTCGGGCGGGTGCGGTGCGAAGCCGCGTTCGCGCACGGCGGCTTCGAGATCGGCGTCGTGGTCGTCGCGGATCCACACCGTGTAGCTGCGCCGCTTGCGGGCGAACAGCTCGTCGGCCGCGGCGAGCGCGTCGGCGGCCGGCAGCTCCGCGGTGAGCCGCAGGAGCCCGTTCGTGTGCGTGCCGGGATACGGGTGTGCGCCCACGAACAGCACGATGCCGTCGCGCTCGTGCCACTCGCCGCCCGGCGCCGCCTCGGCGAGCAGCTCCACGTAGTCGGCGAGATTGCGGTTCCAGCGCTCGAACACATCGTCGTCGTCGAGCGTCGGGCGCTCGCTGGCCATCACGTCCATTCGGGTCTCTTGATCGGCAGGTGCGAAGAGCGCACCACGATACGGTGCCGCGGATGCGGGTACGACTTCCCGACGGCACCCGGCTGTTCGTCGACATCGACGGCGCCGTGCTCGTGCCGGCCGGTGCCACGATGCGGCGGCGCCCGGTACTGGTCGCCGTGCACGGCGGGCCCGGCGCCGATCACTCCACGTTCAAGCCGCACCTCGATCCACTCACGAAGCTCGCCCAGGTCATCTACGTGGATCTGCGGGGTCAGGGCCGCAGCGACCCGTCGACGCCGCACGAGTGGAACCTGGCCCAGTGGGCGGCTGATCTGGCGGCGCTCTGCGGCGTGCTCGGTCTCGACCGCCCGATCGTGCTCGCCGACTCGGCGGGTACCTATGTGGCGCTGCACCTGGCGTTCGACCATCCCGACGTGGCCGGAGGGTTCGTGCTGCTATCCGCGTCGGCCCGCAGCCGGCCCGATCGCAGCGCCGCGGTGTTCGAGCGCCTCGGTGGGCCGAAGGCGGCGGAGTCGGCACGCGCCTTTTGGAATGCGCCCAATGCCGCGAATCGGGCTGCGTTTCTGCGCTGGTGCCGACCGCATTACGGCAAGGTGTCCGGACGCATCGGCGAGGAGTCCACCCGCATCGAGTCTCGTCCGGAGGTCTTCGAGCACTTCGTCGCCGAACGGGCCCGCTACGACGTGCTCGATCGGCTCGGCGCGCTCACCGTGCCGGTGCTCGTGGTCAACGGCAGCGACGACCCGGTCACCACCATCGACGACGCCCGCGACCTCGTGGCCGCCTTGCCACCGGGGCGCGGTCGGCTCATCGAGCTCGAAGGACGTGGGCACGGACTCCTCGCCGAGGATCCCACCGGAACCCGTGCCGCGATCGCGCGCTTCCTCGCTGATCCGGAACGGGCCGTTCGGCCCGTCAATCCGTCGTGAGGCGAATTCCGCACCTGGGAAGATCTGTCGTTGGGCGGCCCTCTCACACGCCGATACTGTGTCGAGGGCGGACCGCAGCCCCGGGCGGCACCAAAGGAGGGCCTCAGGCATGGATGCAGGATCGGCCGCGGCCGAGCGTGCCGAACCCGTCGTGTCTCGCTCGCTGACCACGGAGCAACGCACCGCGCTCGCGCGCAAGCTCGCGGCGCGCCGCGAGCGGAGCGCGCAGTCGATCCCGCGCCGCAGCAGCACCGGTCCGGCTCCCACCTCGCACAACCAGGAGCTGTTGTGGCTCCTCGACCAGGTCGCCGAGGGCGGCTGGGCCTACAACGCGCCAGAGACGGTGCGCATCACCGGTCCACTCGATGTCGACGCGTTGCGCAAGGCGCTCGACGCCGTGGTGGCCCGCAACGAGATCCTGCGCACCACCTACGAGCTCGATGACCACGCGATCCCGGTCCAGGTGATCCATACGCCCGCCCCGGTCGCGCTGCACCTGGTCGATCTGGGAGCGATCGCCGACCACGACGAGCGCCTCGCCGCCGCCGACGCGCGCCTCCAGGCCGAAGCCGAACGCCCCTTCGATCTCTCGCGCGACCCGTCGTTGCGCGCGCTGCTCGTGCGGCTCGCCGACGACGACCACCTGCTCCTGCTGGTGGTGCACCACATCGCCATCGACGGGTCGTCCCGCGCGCCGCTGTGGCGTCAGATCTCCGACTTCTACAACCAGGCCGCGACGGGCGCCGAGACGATCGTCTACGACGAGCCGGCCTTGCAGTACGCCGACTACGCGGCCTGGCAGCGCGAGCGGCTCGCGACGACCATCGAGCGCGACCTCGAGTACTGGCGCACCGCTCTCACCGGAGCGCCGGCGCTGCTCGATCTCCCAACCGACCGGCCGCGGCCCGCGGTCCAGCGATTCCATGGCGCGCACCATCACCAGATGCTCTCCGGAGAGATGCAGCGCGATTTGAAGCAGCTCGCGGGGAGCGAAGGTGCCACGCTCTTCATGGCTGCGTTGGCCGGCCTCGCAACGCTGCTCCACCGCTACAGCGGACAGGACGACATCGTGATCGGCACGCCGATCGCGAACCGCAACCACGTCGATCTCGCCGACGTCATCGGCTACTTCGCGAACACGCTCGCGTTGCGAACCCGCTTCGACGGCGACCCCACGTTCCGCGAAGTGCTCCGTCAGGTGCGCAGCACGGTCATCGAGGGCTTCCGCCATCAAGAGGTTCCGTTCGGACGGGTGGTGAACGAGGTCGCACCCGACCGCGACGCCGCCCGCACGCCGCTGTTCCAGGTGCTGCTCGTCGTGCACACCGAGGAAGGCGCCACGCGCGAGCTCGAGGGCCTCAAGGTCGAGCGTCACGTACACGAACGTGCGTGGTCGAAGTTCGATCTCACCGTCGGCATGGGCGAGCACGTCGAAGGCCTGGGCTGCGGCTTCGAGTACAGCACCGATCTGTGGGACCGCGATTCGATCGAGCGAATGCAGCAGCACTTCGCGACGCTGTTGTGCGCGGCGCTCGCGCAGCCCGACGTGCCGGTGTCGCAGCTCCCCCTGATGAACGCGGCCGAGACCGAGCTCGTCCTGCGCACCTGGAACGGTCCGCGCCGGGCACTCGAGCCGGTGCTGCTCAACGAGCTGTTCGAGCGCGCCGCCGAGCGCACCCCCGACGCCGTGGCCATCGATTCCGCCACCGAGACGATCACCTACGCCGAGCTCGATCGGCGCGCGAATGCGCTCGCGCTCGCGCTCGCCGCCCGCGGTGTCGGCGTCGGCGACCGGGTCGGTGTGTGCATCGGCCAGGACCCTGCCCTCGTCGTGGCGCTGCTCGGTGTCTTGAAGGCCGGCGCCACCTGCCTGCCACTCGATCCCGAGTACCCGAGCGATCGCCTCGCACTGATGGTCGCCGATTCCGGCGCGGCGTGCGTGGTCACCACGGGCACGCACCGCGGCGCGGTCCCGAGTGGCGCACACGACGTTCTCGTGCTCGACGCGGCCTTCTTCGCGACGACGACAGCCGAGATCGGCCAACGTCCCGCCCGCGTGGCCGACGCCGACGACATCGCCTACCTCATCTACACGTCGGGAAGCACGGGCACGCCGAAGGGTGTGCGCCTCACGCATCGCGGCTTGGTCAACCACACGCTCGCAGCGATCGACCTCTATGGCATCGTCGCGCGCGATCGCGTCTTGCAGATGTGCTCGCCGAGCTTCGACATCAGCATCGAGGAGATCTTCCCCACGCTCGCGGCCGGCGCCACGCTGGTCACGCGTGATGCATCGCTCCCCGCGGGCGGAGCGGCGCTCGTCGAATGGCTCACCGCGTCCGGCATCACGGTCCTCGACGTCCCCACCGCCTTCTGGCATGAGTGGGTGCGCGACCTCGCCGACGGCCGCCTCGCGCCGCCGTCGAGTTTGCGCGCGTTGATCGTCGGCGGCGAGAAGGCTTCGGCGGCCACGTATGCGGTGTGGCGCGGCATCGCGCCGAGCGCCCTGCGCTGGTTCAACACGTACGGCCCCACGGAGACGAGCATCATCGCAACGGCGTTCGAGCCGGCCGCCGAGGGCTTCGAACCCGACGGCGCGCGCGAGCTGCCGATCGGGCGGCCCATCACGAACTGCTCCGTCTACGTGCTCGATGCCCACGCTCGCCCGGTACCGGTCGGCGTACGCGGCGAGCTCCACATCGGCGGTGTCGGCGTCGCGCTCGGCTATCACGGCGATCCGGCTCGCACGGCCGAGCGATTCGTCGAGGATCCGTTCACCAACGACGCGAGTGCCACCGTGTTCCCGCTGTATCGCACGGGCGATGTGGTGCGTTGGCGGAGCGATGGCACGATCGAGTTTGTCGGTCGCGTCGACCATCAGGTGAAGATCCGCGGCTTTCGCGTCGAGCCGGCCGAGGTCGAGGCGGCGTTCGCGGCCCATCCCGCCGTGAGCGAAGTGGTCGTGGTCGCGCGAGACGGCGCGCACGGCAAGCATCTCGTGGCCTACACAACCTTGCACGATGGCCACGCCGTCGAGGGTCGCGAGCTGCGCCGGTTCGTCGCCGCGACGCTGCCGGCCTACATGGCGCCGTCGAGCGTCGTCGTCGTGCCGGCGCTCCCCCGCACACCGAACGGCAAGGTCGATCACGCGGCTCTCCCCGACGATGAGGAAGCCGTACCCGTGTCCCGGCGCGCACCACGCGACGACGTCGAACGGCGCCTGGCCGATCTCTGGTCCGCGGTGCTCGGCATCGACGAGATCAGCATCGACGACAGCTTCTTCGACCTCGGTGGTCACTCGCTCGTGGCGGTGCGACTGTTCGGCCTGATCGAACGGGCCTTCGACCGTCGCCTTCCGCTCGCCGCACTCATCCAGAACCAGACGGTGGCCGAGCTCGCGGAGCTCTTGCGAGACGAGCGCCCCGTCGAATGGCGCCAAGTGATCCCGTTGCAGGAGGGCGGCCACGACGTGCCGCTGTTCTTCGTGCACGGCCCGATGGGCGAGGGCATCATCTACCTCGAGCTCGTGCGCCACCTCGGCACCGAGCACCCGGCGTACGCGTTCCAAGACCGCGGCCTCGACGCAACCCAGCCGCAGTTCGCGTCGATCGAGGCGATGGCCGCGGCGTACATCGACGAGATGCAGAACCGTCAGCCGCACGGCCCGTACGTGCTCGGTGGGTTCTGCATGGGTGGTGTCGTCGCGTACGAGATGGCGCATCAGCTCGAGCTGCGCGGCGAAGACGTTGCGCTCGTGCTGCTCATCGATGCCGCGCCGCTCGGCCACCTCGCGGGAGGCCGTGCGTACACCACGTCGGGTCGCATCAAGACGCACGTGCGTGAGTTCGCGACGCTGCGCGGTCCCCAACGGTGGTCGTTCGCGTGGGAGACGACGGCCAACGTCTTCGATCGGATCATGCGCCCGTACTGGTGGCGCTTCGTGCGTCGCCAGTACCTCGAGCGCAACAAGCCGTTGCCGAAGCTGCTCTACGACGTGGAGTCGGTGAACTGGATGATCGGCTCGCAGTACGTGGCGCCGCCGTACCACGGGCGCGTGGTCCTGCTGCGCAAGCTCCCCGACGAAGAGCGACCGAGCGACCGCTACCGGCGGGAGCAGTGGGCGCGACTCGTGGCCGAGGGTGCGTTCCGGGTCGTCGACATCGAGAGCCCGGCGGTGAGCCACATGACGATGCTCACCGAGCCCCACGTCCGGCTGCTCGCCGACGCGGCTCGTGCCGTGATCGACGAGGCGCTCAAGGTGGCGCGCACACCGCTCCCGTGAGCACGTCTCGGCCGGTCATCGACGCGCAGGCTGCGCCGACCGGCGGCGAGCTGCATCTCTGGCGGTTCTCGCTCGACGACGTACCGGCCACGGTGGCGACGTTGAGCGCCGACGAACGCGCTCGTGCCGCCCGGTACCGCTTCCCGATCGACGCGCGCCGCTACATCGCGGGGCGCGCCGCCGTGCGCCGCGTGCTCGGCAGCTACGCCGGCTGCGCCGCGGGCGCGCTCACGTTCGTCACGAACGAGCAAGGCAAGCCGGCCCTCGCCGCCGCCACCGCGCGCAGCTTGTGGTTCAACCTCGCCCACAGCGCGCACCAAGCTGTCCTCGTGGTCGGCGCCCACGAGCTGCTCGGTGTCGACGTGGAGCTCGTGCGCCCCGGTTTCGCCGACGACGAGATCGCGGAGCGCTTCTTCGCGCCGTCGGAGGTACACCAGCTGCGCGCGCTCGCCCTCGCCGATCAGCAGGACGCGTTCTTCCGCTGCTGGACGCGCAAGGAGGCTTACATCAAGGCGCGCGGCGGCGGCCTGCACATCCCGCTCGACTCGTTCACCGTGGCGTTCCGACCCGGCGACGAACCCGGGCTCACCGCCGTGGTCGACCAGCCCGAAGAATCCCGCGAATGGACGGTGCGCGACGTGAGCAACGCCGTACCCGGTGCTGTGGCCGCGCTCGCCGTGCGAGCCCGCTCAGACGGCCTCGAAGTCCCAGTGGTGTTCGACCTGCACGGGTGACAGGCGCACCACGGCACGTGGGGTGTCTTCGAGCTGCGGTCCGATGACTTCGAACGCGCGCGCCGGATGCCACGGCACGAGGTCGGTGGCGACGGTGCCGGGTTCGAACGCCGCGACCCAGAGGTAGAAGCGACCGGCGGCAAGCGGCACGTGGTCGATCGCGCACCGAGCCATCGTGGTGCCGGGCTTGACGCGCTGCGCGCCGCGGGCCACGAAGATCGGCGTGGCCGGTCCTTCGCTCACGCCGATGAACAGGGCGAGGTCGCGCGCCGCGTCGCTCTCGAGCGCCAGATCCACGTACAGCGGCTCGTAGGAGTGCGGAGCGCCGCCGTTGGGACCGTGCACATCGACCTTGGCCACCCGTACGGGGCCGTCGCCCGATTCCAGCGTCTCGGCGAACTGCTCGACCCATTCGCGATACGAGCCGAGCACTTCGCGCACGGGACCGTCCTGGGCGAGCGCCCCGTCGCGCAACCACATGCCGCGGGCGCACGTGGCTTCCATGGTGGCGAGGTCGTGCGACACGAACAGGAGCGTCGTGCCGTCGGCCAGCACCTGGCGCATCCGCTCGAGGCAGCGTTGCTGGAAGGCCGAGTCGCCGACCGCGAGCACCTCGTCGACGAGCAGGATGTCGGGTTCGAGGTACGCAGCGACGCCGAACCCGAGCCGGAGCTGCATGCCCGTTGAGTAGAACTTGACCTGACGGTCGACGGCCGACTCGATCTGGGCGAACTCCACGATCTGGTCGAACACCTGGGCGACGCGCTTGCGCTTGAGGCCGAGGAGCGTGCCGTACAAGAAGATGTTCTCGCGGCCGGTCAAGTCGGAGTGCAGGCCCGCACGCACCTCGATCAGGGCGCCGATGCGACCACCGACGCGCAGGCGGCCTGCGTTCGGGTACATCACGCCGGCGATGATCTTGAGCAGCGTCGACTTGCCGGCGCCGTTGGCGCCGATCAGGCCGACGGCTTCCCCCGGTGCGATCGTGAAGTCGACGTCGCGCAGGGCCCAGCGGTACGCCCCGCTCGTGTCGCCCTTCACGCGATCGCGCACGTACTCGATGCGGTCGATCAGGAACGGCTTGCGCAGGTCGGCACGGAAGCGCTTCCAGAGCCGGTCGCCTTGGACCGCGCCGAGGCGGACGCCGCCGCGCGAGGGGATGATGTCAGAGGAGGTCCGCAAAGCTGGCCTCCAGACGCTTGAAGATGCGGAACCCGCCGAGCAGCCACAGCAGCGACGTGACGGTGGCGAGCGCGAGCGTGGTGAGATCGGGCGCCCGCCCGAGCAAGATGGTGCTCCGCCAGGCGTCGATCACCGGCCCGAGCGGATTCACCACCGAGTACCCGATCTGCCAGACGCGGGTGAGCTTGCTGAAGCTCCAGATCACCGGGGTGGCGACAATGCCCATCTGGAGCACGACGGGCAGCACCTGGCGGATGTCGCGCACGTGCACGATCAGCGCGGAGACCGTGAGCGTGACGCCCGCGGTGAACATCAGCTCGAGAAGGATGAGTGGCACCGCCCACACCACGCCGAGCAGGTGCGGGGCCGTCTGCTTCGAGGCGAACAGCGCGATCACGGCCACCATCGACACGATCGTGTCGACGACCGCAACGCCGACCATGGCCAGCGGGAACACCTCACGCGGACACGAGATCTTGTTGACGAGCTGCAGGTTCTGCAGCAGCGAGAGGCCGCCCACGCCCACTGCAGAGGCGAAGAACGTCCACGGGATCAGGCCCACCACGTTGAACAGCGCGTACGGCACGTTGTGCATGCCGAGGTCGTCGCTCGGGATGGTGCGCCCGATGAAGAAGGTGAAGGTGAGCACCAGCGTGATCGGTTGGAGCAGCGCCCACGCCACGCCGAGGATCGCTTGCTTGTAGCGGATCCGCAACTCACGCTCGGTGAGCGTGGTGACCATCTCGTAGGACCGCACCAGATCGACCACGGAACCCAGCAGCGAGACGCGCCGATGGAAGGCGATCTCGGGGGGCGGCTCCGGCGGGATGGTGTCGAGCGCTCGCACGATGTGGGGCCGTTCTCCGGGGGCTCACGCGGCACTGGGGCGGTGCCGGGGCGCCTCCCCAGGGCTGTCCGGGGGCCGGCCGATGTTATCGGGCCACGGAGTCACTGGGAGCGAGGCGCTCGAAAGGTGATTCGGCGCCCTAGTGTGCTCCTTGAGGTAACTGTGACATTATCTGCTAGGTCCTAGCGCCACGCTGCGTGGCCGGGGTACATTCCGACCTACGGATGGGCGGGAGCCGCTTTGGCGTCGCGTCGAACGGCGGAGGAGGGATCAAGGACGATGTGGGGCTCGCGAAGTGTGCTGAGCACGGTTGCGCAGCCGAGCGAACGCCTCGAGGTGCTCCCCGACGGTGAGCTCGCCCGGCTGTACGTCGTCGGCGCGCCCAGTGGCGTCTACATCCGCTTCGTCAAGCCCGCCTTCGACCGTCTGATCGGCGGGGTCGCCCTGGTGCTGGCGTTGCCGGTGATGTTGCTGTGCGCGGTCGCCGTGCGCATCAGCGTGGGCAAGGGCATCTTCTTCAACCAGGAGCGCGTCGGGCGCGACGGGCGCGTGTTCAAGGTCTACAAGTTCCGCACCATGCACCACGATCGTCGGCGCCGTGAGCGCACTCCGTCGGCCGATTACGACGGCCCCGACCGCCGCCGCACCCACAAGCATCCCGGCGACCCGCGCCTCACCCGCGTGGGCCGGTTCTTGCGCAAGTGGTCGCTCGACGAGCTCCCCCAGCTCTGGAACGTCGTCTCCGGCGACATGAGCGTCGTCGGGCCCCGTCCCGAGCTCGTGTCGGTCGTCGAGCGCTACGCCGAGTGGGAGCACGCTCGTCACAAGCTCAAGCCCGGCCTCACCGGCTTGTGGCAGGTGTCGGCCCGCGGTGGCGGCCGGCCGATGCACGAGCACGTCGGCATCGATCTGCAGTACGTCGCCCGCTGCTCGGCGTGGCTCGACCTGCGGATCCTGGTGCGCACTCCCCTCGCACTGATCACCAACCGCGGCTTCTGAGCCGCCCCAGGGCCGCGAGCCGGCCCGCAAGCGCTCGGCCCGTGTCCCCGACGCGCCCCCTGCTCTCCGGCGCGCCGCAACGACGTCCGCACAGCAGTTCGCCCCGGCGAATCGAATGATTCGCCGGGGCGAAGAGACTTGCGTCGTGCCGGGGACTCAGCCGATGGGGGCGTTGAGCGCACCGAGCATCGGTGTTGCCCCGGTCCGTACGCCCATGGCCGCCGCCACCGCGCTCGTCAGCGCCAGGCCGCCGACCCGGGCAGGGTTGCGCGCAGTGAGCCGGTAGTCGTCGGCCCCGGGGTTCACGAACATCGCCGACAACGACACGCCGTCGGCAGCCACGCTCGCTTGCTCACGATGCGTACCCGACTGCAGGCTCGGCAGGTTGCTGAACCGGCTCGCCGACTTCGTGGAGATCTGCCACGAGGCGACGTAGTGCGGCGCGCTCACCGTGGGGCGCATCCAGACGTTGCGGGCGTCGATCGACAGCATGCCCTGCGTGGTCGTTCGCTTCGGATAGTTGCCATCGAAGCTGTCGAGCATGGCGTAGGTCGACGAGTTGGGGCCCTCGAAGATGTTGTTGGCCACCACCACCTGCGCCGTGTTCCACGTGACGCCGTGCTGCGGACGCGGGTTGCTCCGGGGATCTTCGTACACGCCGAGCTGGGCCCAGCCGTTGTTCACGATCGTGTTGTTGATCGCGGACACCGCGTTCGAACCCGAGACCTTCAGGCCGATGCGACCGTTGTGACCGGAGATGTTTCCGGCCACGATCACGCTGCCCGAGAGCTCCACCGCGATGCCGTGACCTGCATTGCGCAGGATCGTGTTGTTGGCGATCACCGTGTTCCAGCACGACACGTCGAGCCACAGACCGTTCGAGTAGTTGTCCTCGACCACGTTGCCGCGCAGCACCATGTTGCCGCTCGACGTGATCTTTGCTCCGGCCGTCGACGCGCTCGCGCTCGGCTGGATGCTGAACCGCTCGAAGTTGTTGAACCCGACGTAGTTGCGCTCGAAGTCGAGACCGTCGGCGGTGTTCGCGTGCAGGCCGTTGGCGCCGTTGTCCACGAACATGTCGTCGGTGACGACCGCACCGGGCGACAAGATGCTGAGGCCACGGCCGGCGCTGAACGCGAAGGTGTCCTTCACGAACGTGAGGTTCGACGTGTTACCGACCACCATCGCCGGCACGTCGAAGTTGTAGTGCGCCGCGTAGTCGGCGATGCCGATGCCGCGCACGATGGAGCCGCTCGAGTGCGAGGTGCTGAACTGCATCGCCTTGGCGTATGCGGTCGCCTCGATCGTGTGCCCGGTGGGGTTGGTGCCGATCCAGAGCTGCGAGTGCGCGCGATCGAAGTAGAACGATCCGTTGCCGACCGCGCTCCGGCTCGAGACCTGGCGCTGCGGCGCACCGTCGATGAACACCTGGTCGGGCTGGCCGGCCATCGGGTACTGCGGGTCGATCGCTGCCTGCGGGTAGCAGTTGTGACAGACGCCGGCCGGGTTCCAGCCGCTCTTGACCCAGTCACCGCCCGAGCCGCTGAACCCCGTGGCGATGAGGCTGCCCTTCAACCACGCCTGCTCGTGCGGGTAGGGCTGGATCGTGATCCGCTTGGTGATCGATCCGAGCTGCTCGCGGTAGGTACCGCCGCGCAGGACGATCGTGCCGCCCGAGCCCACCTTGGCGACCGCGTGCGCGACCGTGGCGAGGGGCGCCGACTGCGTACCCGGGTTCGAGTCACGCCCGCTGGGCGAGACGAACACTGCGCCACCGGGCACCGCGTAGGCGGTGTCGGCGATCACTGGCTTGCGATACGTCCAGTAACCGGCAGTGGCCTGCGAGCGGTTCGCGAGCACGAGCGCGACGGCCGAGCCGCCGGCCAGTGCAAGCACGCACGCGGCGATCACCGCCCGGCGGAGCCGCGACGCGCGATAGGCGCGGTACGGACGTCGAGTACCAAACGTAAGAGCAACGGGGGTCATGACGGCGGCTCCTCCAAAGGGGAGTCTCGGGGGCTTCGGTGGGGCTGGCTGGCAACCATCGGAGCTGCACAATGAGGTGCTGCGATTCACATCGAACCGTCGAGGCGGACCCTAAGCACAAGCTCCACAAGGCTGCAGCAGGTCAGGGCAAAGGAACGGCAAAGGTCGCTCCGGGTAGCGTTTGTGTCCTCATGCGCCTGCTCCTGTTGCACACGCGCCATCGCGCGCCGGGTGGTGAGGACCGCGTCGTGGAAGCCGAGTCGGCGCTGCTCCGTAGGGCCGGCCACACGGTGAACGTCGAGGTCAGAGTGAATCCAACCGGCTCGGCGACGATCGCGGCCTTCGCTCGCGCGCCGTGGAACTCGACCGCGGCGCGTGAGATCGCGGCACTGGTGCGCGCCACACGGCCCGACGTAGTGCACGTGCACAACACCTGGTTCGCGATGTCGCCGGCCGTGCTCCCCGCCGTGCGTGCGACCGGCACGCCGATCGTGATGACACTGCACAACTACCGCCTCATCTGTGCCGACCACACCCTGTTCCGCGATGGCGCGATCTGCCTCGACTGCGTGGGTCGCGGGCCCTGGAGGGGCGTGCAGCACCGCTGCTACGGCGAGTCCGCCGCCCGTTCGGCTGTGGCGGCGGCGACCATCTCGATGGGACGCCGGCGGGGTGCCTGGGACGCGGTCGACCGCTTCGTCGCGCCGAGTGACGTCGTGCGCAACGTGCACATCGACGCCGGAATCGCGCCCGAACGGATCGTCATGAAGCCCCACTTCACCGACGATCCCGGACCTCGCCACGGCATGCCTTCGGCGTCTCGCGAGGTGCTGCTCGTAGCGCGCCTCGCGCCCGGCAAGGGCGTCGCGTCGGCGCTGCGCGCCTGGGCCGACAGCGGCATCGCCGCGCGCACCGGCTGCACGTTGCACGTGCTGGGCGAGGGTCCATTGCGAGCCGACCTCGAGCGTGACCGCCCGCAGGGGGTGGTGTTCGACGGCTGGGTCGACGCGGCGGCGTTGCGCGACCGGATGCTCGGTGCCCGGGCGATGCTGTTCGCGTCGGAGTGGCTCGAACCGTTCGGGCTCACGCTCATCGAAGCGCTCGCCGCCGGCCTCCCCGTGGTCGGTTCGAACATCGGCGAGACGCCGCGCATCGTGGCCGACGGCGGCGCGATCGGGCCCCCCGAGCGCCTCGCAGACGCGCTCACCGCGTTGGCCGACGGCGCTGCGCTCGACGCGATGAGCGCAGCCGGGCGCGCCCGGTGGGCCGGGCACTACGCACCGACGGTGGCGCTCGACGCGCTCGAGGCGCTCTATCGCGACTTGGTCTGAGGCACCGGCGTGAACCGCTGCGCCGCCGTCGGCCGATGCAGCAGTCGCCTGCGCACGTACAACGGCACGAAGTGCACGAGGAACTGGCTGTTCGTGACGAGGTAGCGCCGCCACAAGCGCCGTGGTTCCTGCGCCAAGCGGTGCAACCACTCGAGGCCGGCGCGCTGCATCCACACGGGCGGTGCGGCCAACGTGCCCGCGAGGTAGTCGAACGCGGCGCCGACGGCGAGCATGGCCGCGGGCACGCGCGAGAGATGGTCGGCGACCCAGCGCTCCTGGCGTGGGCAGCCGCGACCGACGAGCACGATGCCGGCCCCCGACTCCACGATCCGGGCCACGTCGGCCTTGTCTTCTTCGCGGGTCGCTTCCCGGAAGCGGTCGGGTTGCACACCCACGATGTCGATGCCCGGATAGCGCGCCACGAGCGCCCGCTCGAGCGCGCGGCACGTGCGCTCCGTGCTTCCGAACAGGTAGACCGACACGCCTTCGCGAGCGGCGGCATCGCACACGTGCTCGGTGAGCTCGGGGCCGTACACCCGCTCTGCGAGCGGCGGATCGATGAGCAGGTTCAGTGCCCACCGCACGGGCTGGCCGTCGGGCGTGACGAGGTCGAGGCGTTCGATGGCGTGGCGGAAGTCTTCGTTCTCGACGGCGGTCATCAAGCCGTGCGTCGCGAGGGCCGCGACGCCGAACGACTCGTGGGCCTTGGCCGCGTCGATCACTGCTGCGACCGCGCTCTCATAGGTGCACGGCGTGACCGGCACTCCGAACACACGCGCCCGAGCGAAGCGGATCACGTCCAGCGTGTGCGCCCTTCGGCGTGGATCGCCTCCAGGATGGACGGGATGTCGTGACTCGGCTTCCAGTCGCGGAACGCGGAGCTGAATGCCCGAGTGTCGCTGACCCACCATTTGTGGTCGCCGACGCGTGCCGAGTCGTCGTAGTGCCATTCGAGGGAACGCCCTGCGATCTGCTCGCAGAGCTCGATCGCCTCGAGCACCGAGCAGTTGGCGAAGCGGCCGCCACCGATGTTGTAGGCGCGGCCGCCTTCCGCCTCGCCGGCTGTGAACGTGTCGTGGATCGTGGTGAACGCCATCGCAAGGTCGTCGGCGTGCAGGTTGTCTCGCACCTGCTTGCCGCCGTAGCCGATGACCGTGTACGGGATGCCGAGCGCGGTGCAGCGCATGAGGTGCGCGAGGAAGCCGTGCAGCTGGGTCCCGCTGTGTCCGGGTCCGGTGAGACAGCCGCCGCGCACGGCAACGGTGTGCATGCCGAAGTAGCGGCCGTACTCCTGCACGAGCAGGTCGGCGGCGGTCTTGGAGACGCCGAAGAGGCTGTGCATGCTGTCGTCGATGCTCATCGACTCATCGATGCCGTGCTCCGCCCACGCGTGCGAAGGGTCGAGCTCGAGGCGCGTCTGGTGCTCGACGAGCGGCAGATGGTTCGGCGTGTCGCCGTACACCTTGTTGGTCGAGCAGAACACGAACGTGGCGTCGGGGCAATGGTGACGCGTCGCTTCGAGCACGAGCAGCGTGCCCTCGGCGTTGACCGTGAAGTCGGTCAGCGGATCGCGCGCCGCCCAGTCGTGCGAGGGCTGCGCCGCGGTGTGGATCACGACCTTGATGGCGTCGCCGTAGTTCGCGAACAGCTCGTCGATCGCCTGGCGGTCCCGCACGTCGGCGGGCACGTAGACGAATCCCGGGACTTCGGCCTGCAGGCGTTCGATCGCCCAGCGGGTCGACGCATCGGGCCCGAAGTACCGGGCCCGCATGTCGTTGTCGATCCCGATCACCTGAAGCCCCAGCGCGGCGAATGCTCTCGTGGTCGCTGCGCCCACGAGACCGCCTGCACCGGTGACGACAGCGACGTCCATGTACACCTCTCCTTGCCGGTACCGCCCACCGGCCCCCAGCACGCGCTGAATTCGGGCCGCAGCGCGAAGGAACATCATGGTACTGGTCGGTCAAAGGGCGCGTCGAGGCATGTGACGTTCGGCGACTACCGTTTGTGACGGTCCGCTCAAGTCGGCGCCCCGCCAGCCGACTCCAATGCTTGAGGCAACCGCACGCCGGAAGGATTAGCTCGGGATGAACGACGTCGAAACGCGCTCCGCGCTCGAGGGGCCCGGACTGCTCCAGTCCGTCCGCCAGTACCTCTTCTTGGCCATCGCCATCGTGGTGCTGTTCGCAGCACTCGGGGGCGCCGTCGCCGTGGCGACGCCCAAGTCGTACTCGGCCACCGCCACCCTCGGCCTCGTCGACCTCACCACGAACAGCTCCAACGCGGCCAGCCGGAACACGGCCCTGA